>NZ_AZEQ01000001.1 GCF_001436025.1 Limosilactobacillus mucosae DSM 13345
AGTTCGAGTCTGACTGCCGGAGTCATTGAAATACTGATCGGTATTTCTTTTGCCAACTTAGCTCAGCTGGTAGAGCATCTCCCTCGTAAAGAGAAGGTCGTAGGTTCGACTCCTATAGTTGGCATAATAAACATTCGTTAAATGTTACAAAGCTTGATTTATCAACGTTTTTCGTCGGTATATCAAGCTTTGTTTTTGTTTGTTGCAAAAAGGCGCTGCACACGTTTTGACAAGAAAAACTCGAATCTGCTAGTTGTAACTGAAAAGCTCCGTACTGGGCTGATGTCCGAGATACGGAGCTTTTCATTTTGGCCAGGCTTGACTCATCGCTTTTAACAGTGGCTGGACGGTGCGACGCTCGCTTTTTAGATAGGTACCAATGAAACCATTGCATCGATTGGTGAAAAGTATGGCAAGTCCAATGGGCAGATTATTTTACGCTGGCTGCTGCAGCGTGGTATCGTGGTAATTCCTAAATCGGTTCACAAAGCTCGGATGCGTGAAAACATTGATGTCTTTGATTTTGAGCTGAGTGAGGCCGACATGCAGCTGATGAGCAGTTTGGACAAAAATGAGAGTCAGTTTTTTGATCACCGCGATCCAGCCGCAATTGAAAGTATTTTTGGCCAAAGCATGAAAGCATTACGCGACTAACCCAGTTTAAGGAGAAATTGAGGTCCAAGAAACTGCCAAGCCAGAAATCGATGGTGAAAACCAAGCTATCATTCGTGTCGTTCGAGCAAGTGTCTGTGGTTCTGATCTGTGGTGGTACCGCGGCATTGCCAAACGAGAAGCCAATACGCTGGTTGGTCATGAGGCGATCGGGGTTGTTGAACAGGCGAGTGCAGACGTCAGCCAGATTAAAGCGGGCGACTTTGTAATCGTACCGTTTACTCATGGCTGAAGACATTGCGTGGCCTGTTTGAACGGCTTTGAAGGTAACTGTCTGAATCAAAAGCCGGGATCTAACGGCGGCTATCAAGCAGAATTCATGAAATATGAACCAGCGGACTCCGGACTGGTAAAGATTCCTGGTGCGCCAGCCGACTACACGGATGAGCAGCTGGCCTCGCTGCAGACGCTTTCTGACGTTATGGCGACCGGCTTTCATGCAGCCAAAAATGCTGAGATCAAGCCAGGCGATATGGTTACAGTGATTGGTGATGGCGCGGTTGGCCTGTGTGGCGTAATCGGTGCCAAGCTGTTGGGCGCGGAAAAGATTATCCTGCTCAGCCACCACGAAGATCGAGCAGCTTTAGGCCGAGAATTTGGTGCTACTGACATTGTTGCCCAAAAAGGTGCCGCTGCCGTTCAGCAGGTATTGGCTCTGACTAAAGAAAATGCCGGTGTTGACGCTGTGTTGGAATGTGTTGGCGCGGCTGGGGCCATTGATCAGGCTGGCCAGATTGCACGACCGGGAGCAGTGATTGGTCGCGTCGGCGTACCGCATGCTGAACCAAAATCCAACCAGCTGTTCTGGAAAAACATCGGTCTGCGTGGCGGAATTGCCTCGGTTACCAAGCCGGATAAGGAACTGCTGCTTAAGGCAGTTTTGGATGGGAAGATTAACCCAGGTAAGGTCTTTACCAAGAGCTTTGACCTTGATCACGCTGCTGATGCCTATGCAGCAATGGATCAGCGCCAGGCCATCAAATCGCTGCTGGTAATCGATTAGTCGTTGGTTTGCCGTCTTGACTATGTCTTAAACATTATTGGTGGTCTTTCTTAAGCACAATTAAAATTTGATGATATAATCACTTAAAAGACATAAGAGAGGCGAAAAACATGAGCGATGTGGATATTGAAGAGATTCGCTTGCTAACGAAAAAGGGACTCAGTGAGCTGCTCGAACAGGCCCATCTGGAACCGGATGATCTGTTCGTTTTGGGCTTGAGTACCAGTGAGGTTCAAGGCAAGATGATCGGCAAGCATTCCAACATTGAAATTGGCCGGACGATCGTCAAAACGATTATTGAGACTTTAAAACCGTTGGGCGTTCATTTGGCCGTACAGGGATGCGAGCATTTAAACCGAGCGCTGGTGGTTGAAAAAGCGGTTGCCAAGGCTAAAGGACTCGAGATCGTCAGTGTCTTTCCCCAGATCAATGCCGGTGGCGCCGGTCAGATTGCCGCCTTTGAAAACTTTACTGATCCCGTTGAGGTCGAACATGTCGTTGCCAATGCTGGCATGGATATCGGTGATACGTTTATCGGCATGCACGTCAAATTTGTTCAAGTGCCAGTTCGCACATCAGTTAAGGAAATCGGTCAGGCCCACGTGACTTATCTGCGCACACGGCCAAAATACATTGGTGGGCCACGAGCAAAATATGAATGGGATCCTTTCAACGAAAAATAAAACAAGACAAGTGTTTAAAATTGTGCATGTGCATGATTTTAAGCACTTTTTTTAGTTAAAATCTCAACAGATAATTGTTATCGCTTACAATTGTCTTTAATGATAATTTTATTAACTAACAGTATAGATTAGCATTCAATTTTAAAATTTTGTGAACATTTATTACTTTTTAAGATGGTGCGCAAACGATTCCAAAATGCCTTGATATCACGATTTACCTCTTGGAATACCGGCACTTAGTTTGACGGAATGAAGATAAACAGTATATAATAGTAAACGTTATTTTAAGGAAATTGTTACTTTCCTTTAATCTTTTGACTTTTTCAATAATTTGACTGAGCTTTTATTAGATTCAATCAAAATTTGGAGGAAATGGAATGGATAAGCAAAAACAATTAGACACGTCCTTCTTCGGGCAGCCAAGAGGACTGGCTACGCTGTTCTTCACTGAAATGTGGGAACGGTTCAGTTACTACGGGATGCGTGCCATCCTGCTGTTCTACATGTACTACGCCGTCAGCAAAGGCGGTTTGGGCATGGACCAGGCAACGGCTGCTTCGATCATGTCAATCTATGGTTCGCTGGTATATCTTTCTGGGGTGATCGGCGGCTGGCTTTCTGACCGACTTTGGGGGCCAAGAAAGACCGTCTTTATTGGTGGGGTTTTGATCATGTTTGGTCATATTGCTCTGTCATTGCCTGCTGGGACGACGGCACTTTATGCTTCAATTATTTTGATCGTTATCGGGACTGGGCTTTTGAAGCCAAACGTTTCTGAAATGGTCGGTGGCCTGTACAGTGAAGAAGACCGGCGCCGGGATGCCGGGTTCTCAATGTTCGTCTTCGGGATCAACTTTGGGGCAGCCATTTCACCAATCGCAGTTCCTTGGGCTGCCAACGGTTTTGGCCTGCACCTGTTTGGCAACGAAATGAACTTCCATGCTGGTTTCTCACTGGCTGCGATCGGGATGTTCTTTGGCTTGCTGCAATACTACATTGATGGTAAGAAGTATCTGTCAAAAGACAGCCTCTACCCAGATGACCCAATCGACAAAGAAGATCTTAAGCCAATCATCAACTGGACGATCGTTGCCGTAGTTGTCTTGGCAATCATCCTCGGTCTGATGGGAGCCATGGGTCAGTTAAACATCAACAGCATCATCAATTTGATTACGGTTATTGCGATTGCTTTGCCAATCATCTACTTTATCATGATGCTCAACTCCAAGAAGGTTACCAAGGTCGAAAAATCACGGGTTGTAGCCTACATTCCGCTGTTTATCGCTGCGGCAATCTTCTGGGCAATTGAAGAATCTGGTTCGGTTGTGCTGGCACTGTTTGCTGCTCAACGGACGGTTCTGCACATTGGGGGCTGGCACTTTGCTGCTGCCAACTTCCAGACGCTGAACCCGCTGTTTATCATGATTCTGACGCCATTCTTCGTTCACCTGTGGAGTCACTGGAAGAACCAGCCAAGTGCTCCTGGCAAGTTTGCTGCCGGTCTGGTTATCGTTGGTCTTTCATTTGTCTGGATGGCACTGCCTGGCTTGATTCACGGTACGACTTCTGGGCGGGTCAGTCCATTCTGGCTGGTCGGCTCATGGTTTATCTGTGAAATCGCCGAAATGCTGATCTCGCCAATTGGTCTGTCAATCACGACTAAGCTGGCACCAGTTGCGTTCCGTTCACAAATGATGAGTATGTGGTTCTTGGCCGATTCTGCCGGTCAAGCCGTCAATGCGCAAATTGTTAAGTTCTACACGCCAGGTACGGAAATTCAATACTTCCTGATCGTTGGTGGTGTAGCGATCGTCTTTGGGATCGTGCTTTGCTTCTTTGTTAAGCGAATTCACGGCTTGATGGAAGGCGTTGACTAATAAAATCAATTAACGTTCGTGATTTATTTCGCGGACGTTTTTTAATTCATCGGGATTATGTTATCCTTACTTTCAAGGGGGGATTGAGAATGATTAAGCTGGCAGTCAGCAGCGATAATCACCTGGATGTCAACCGAATCATGTCAACGCGAGCCTTGCACATTCAAGCAAGTTGGCTGTTAAGGCATGATATCGACTACTATCTATATGCCGGTGATCTTTACAATAATTTTGGACGAACGCGGCGCTATTTTGCTGCTTTACAGCGCTTGGTTGGCGAACGAGTTCAGATCTATTATGTCCTGGGAAATCATGATATGCTGTCGCACGCGTCATACCAAGACGTTGAGCACCTGGCGGATCCAATGTACCTGCACAATCAATATGTTGATCTGCCGGGGACGGACTGGCGCTTAATCGGTAATAACGGCTGGTATGACTATTCATTTTCTGACTACGCTCAGCAGCCGCAGCGAGTAGCCCAATGGAAAAAGGTCTACTGGGTTGATGCCGCCATCAAACAGCCCATGTCTGACCCGCAAAGAATGGGACTGGTGCTGAATCAGGTTGAACAGCAGCTGACAATGGCTCAGGCGGCGGGCAAAAAAGTGATTTTTTTAACTCACTTCGCACCAAGAAAGGCTTTGCTGAGTCCCAAACCGTCATTTGTCCAAAGTCAAAGACAGTTGAAAACCTACCAGATGATCAATGCAATGATGGGTAGTGAGCGTTTAGGCAGACTGCTGGAAAAGGCCCCACACGTAAAATACGTCTTTTATGGTCATCTGCATGGTATTCATGATCCACTAAAAGCGGCCCATCTGGTTTATCTTAATCAAGCAGTTGGCGTCAAGAAAGCTAAACGAACTGAGTGGCAGTATAATAAGTTTGCGGAGCAATGGGAACATCGTTTGAAAATAATCGAGCTAAATAATTAAAAAAAGGGCTTGCTTTTATTGGCTAAATTAGTTATTATATTTATTGTTGATTGTTACTGATTGTTTTCAATAACAGTTAAGCTCTTATGGAGGAGTAGCGAAGTGGCTAAACGCGACGGTCTGTAAAACCGTTCCTTCGGGTTCGGCGGTTCGAATCCACCCTCCTCCATTATTATTGGGCTATAGCCAAGTGGTAAGGCAACGGTTTTTGGTACCGTCATGCGCTGGTTCGAACCCAGCTAGCCCAACTGATGAAGCATCGCGCTGGCGGTGCTTTTTTTGTACGCTTTTTTATTTTTTGAAAAGAGGGTTAAGATGCCAAAACAAGGACAGTTTGCCAAATCGGTTCGCCAAAAAAAACTGAATGATTTTAAGGTTAAGCGTCATGATCAAGGAGCCGTGATTGATGAAACGCAGCTGACGGATTTTTTAACGGTTCGTTTTGCCTTGACGATTAAAAAGAAACTGCCAAGCGTTCAGCGTGAGTCGGCACAGCGATTGTTGCAAGAGATTGCACCGCGTTTGCGGAATCGGGATGGTCGGTTGGCTGATCTGATGGCTGAATTGATTGTCGAGCTTAATGCCAAGACGCCATGGCAGTTTTTCTGGCAGATCAGCGATTTTTGGCCAGTGCTGCAAAAATTTCTGCAAAAAGAGGTCCCAGCCGTTCCGCTCAGTCAGCGTATCTTGATCAGGCAGTTGCTGAGTCAGACTGAGCTGGAACGCATGTTAGGACAGGCGCTGACTCAAAAAACGGCGGCTGCAATGCTGTTGGGACAGGGCCAGGCTGAGGCAGCTAAGATTAATCAGCTGAGTGGGCTGCTGATGGCCGATTTGTACCAGGAAACGCATCTGAACTGGCAAAAGGTTCGCCAATTGCTGGCGCCGTTTGCTTTTTCGATTGATGAAGAACTCGATGAAACAACCAGACAGTGGCTGCGAGATTTGACAGCATTGTGAAAATAAAAACGTGCATTCTGGCTTAATTTGATTTATAATAATACTAACTTTAAGTAAGTTAATAGAGGGCTGTGGCGGAGCTGATTGCCATAGCCCTTTTTGCGTGCTTTTTAAGTTTTAGGAGGAATTTTTTTGCACGGCAGGCATCCATACTGGGCCATTTTTTCAGTGGCCTTAATGACTTTTATTGGTGTTTTGAACGAGACCTCGATGAACGTTACTTATCCGGTCTTAGCCAAGGAATTTGGCGTCTCGCTTGATGTCGTTCAGTGGATTACCGGCGGCTATCTGCTGATGGTGACGATCGTAATGGGAACTACGGCTTATTGCTTAAGGCAGTGGGCAGCGCGCTGGCTGCATCTGGCGGCAGTTTCGGCATTTGTGATTGGTGATCTGATCTGCGCGTTGGCCGTCAATTTTCCAATGCTTTTAGCTGGGCGGTTGATTCAGGCAATTGCGACGGGCTTTTCAACGCCCATGATGTTCTTTTTGATTTTTACTCAGATCCCGCGTGAGCGCTTAGGTGTAATGAATGGCGTAGCGGGAATGGTGATTTCGTTGGCGCCGGCTTTGGGTCCGACATATGGCGGCGCCGTGCTGGCAGCTGGATCTTGGCGCGTTATTTTCTGGCTGATTCTGCCGCTGGCACTGTTAAGTCTGATTGCTGGTCAATTGACGATTCGCAACCAGCCGTTTGGTAATTCACAGCCGTTCAGTTTTTGGGCTCTGTTTTTGCTGGCCGGCAGTCTGTTTAGCATCGTCACTGGCGTTGCTAGGTTTGGCAAATCAGGCTGGACGAGTTCATGCTGGCTGCTCTTATTGCTGGGCTTGATTCTATTTGGCGGTTTTGTTTGGCTAAATCAGCATGGTAAAACACGTTTGTTTGATCTGGGCGTCTTTGCGCAATCGTCTGTGCGCCTTTCGGAATGGACCTATTTCAGTCTGCAGTTCATCAACATCGGTGCATCATTGGCACTGCCGATCTATTGTGAGTATGTTTTGCATGCCTCATCACTGACTGCTGGAATGGTTCTATTGCCAGGATCGCTTTTAGGGGCGGTGATGGCACCGTTGTCCGGCTTTTTGGCAGATCGTTATGGCTATGGTCTGCCGACTCGTCTGGGCAGCGTTTTGATCGTTTTAGGAACGACTGGACTGCTGGTCTTCCAGTCTCAGCTGACGCCACTATCCGTAATAGTACTTTTCATCGCAATGCGGCTGGGCTTTAACGCGGCCTTTTCTAATACGATTGCCAATGCCTCGACCTTGGTGGCAAAGGAAAAATCAACCGACGTTAATTCAATCTTTAATATGACGCAGCAGTTTGCTGGTTCATTAGGCGTTGGCATCATGACTGCCCTGATTGCGCTCAGTCAAAACCAAGGGCAAGGATCAATGGCGCTGAGAACGTTTAAAGGCAGCCGCCTGGATTTTTGGCTGCTGGTGATCTTGGCATTCAGCGTCTTGGTCGCGGTCTGGCTTAATTTTTCCCGCCAGCAGCAATTGAAGAATACGGCTGCTAAATGATGCGTCAATAAAATAATCAAGCCGTTCGCTTGATGATCATCAAAATGATATAATTTTATTTGATACTTAAATCGGCAAAAGCTTGCCAGAAAGAAGAAAAATTGCCATGATTGCGCAGATACAGCATTTTTTGGTTGACCAGCAGATTTTTACATTGTTTATCTGTCTGGCGCTCGGTTATGTCCTGGGAAATATCAAACTGTTTGGGACCAATTTTACGCTTGGCTCAACCGTGGGCACGCTGGCGGTAGCATTGGTGGTCGGTCAGGCTGGGAGCTTTCCGCGTGATAAGATGTTGGGAACGATCTTTTTTGGCGCCTTCATGTTTTCAATCGGCTATCGGATCGGCCCATCTTTTTTGGTCAGTATGAAGCTGTTTGGTGGACGGATGATTGCCGTGAGTCTGTTTTGGCTGTTGGCCGCTTTTCTGACCTCGTGGGGCTGTTTTGTCCTGTTTCATCTGGGACCAGGCGTGGCTGCCGGAACGATTGCCGGTTCATTGACGCAGTCGGCTACGGTTGCCAGTTCGCTGCAGGCCTTGGAGAATCTGCCGATCACCAAGACGCTGCGGCTGTCTTATGAAGCTCAGCTGCCGGTTGCCTATGCGCTGACCTATGTCTTTGGCACGCTGGGCGTAATTATCTTGCTGCGCGATGTTGCGCCGCGTCTGCTAAAAATCGATGTTCCCAAGCAGGGAGATCGGATGGCCAGAAAATACCACTTTCACGCGCCCGCTCCTGATCCGACCTGGCGTCGAACCTACCGGCTGGCTGCTGAGTCGCCGCTGGTTGGCAAAAAGATTCGTGAGATTAATGAGTTCTTTGATTTACGCTTGATTGCGCTGGCGGCCTTTCATCAGGATCGCATGACCGACAAGCTGGAATATGTTCTGCAGGCAGGTGATCGCCTGACTTTGATTGGCTATGCGCTGCATTTTGATGATTTGACGGGAATTACCGGGTTGACGGAGGTTTTAACGCCAACCAATGCCCCGCGCGAACGAAAATTTGTCCTTGGCAAAAACTTTGATCCCAGCACTTTGGCCAGGATTCGGCAAAATGGGGTCTTTGTAAACATTCATGATCCATTAAGTGGTCAAGAGCATCTGATCAATCAGCTAAAACCAGGCGATGTAATCTCATTGACTGGTAATACCAGCAAATCAGCACCATTGCTAAAACAGATTGGACGTTGGCATACCAGTGAACAGGCCATCAACTATACGGTGTTCTCTTTGGGAATTGCTGGGGCCTCGCTTTTGGGTCTGGTCGGGATCAAGGTCAATGGCATGCCGCTGCAGCTTGGCAACGGCACGGCAGCCTTGATCATGGGGCTTTTGCTCAGCAGCTGGATTGATCGGCATCATGAATGTCGCTCGATTCCGGCAACGGTAACTTCTTTTTGGCAGAGCTTTGGCTTGACTGTTTTTGTCGGCAGCGTTGGTCTGGAGTCGGCTCAAGCTTTTACTGGTGCGATTAAGTCACTGGGGTTTGGGATTCTGCTGATTGGTGCTTTGGTCTCAGTGGCCCCACATCTGTTGACCTTGCTGTTTGGCAGGCTTGTACTGCGCGTTGAGCCCTTGGCCTTATTAGGAGCGCTGTGTGGTTCGGGAACCGTAGCAGCCGCAATGAATGATCTGGCTGAGCAAGCGGGTCTAGAAGGTGGGGCTTACCTTGCTTCTGCATTTACGCCGGCATTTGTTGTTGGTAATATAGGTATTACGTTATTGGGACCTTTGTTTGTGGCAATTTTGTCATGATGGTCATTATCAGAAAGGTTGATTTTTATGAAACAGTTCTTTACCGTTTTAGGCGGCATGGGTACGCTGGCAACCGAAAGCTATTGTCGACTGCTGGATGAGCGTACGCCAACGCACCGCGACCAGGATTATCTTGATTACATCGTTTTGAATCATGCAACGGTTCCCGATCGAACGGAATGGATTTTGGATCACCAAAAGCCTGACTATAATCCGCTCTTAATTGAAGATATCCAACAGATTACGCCTCTAAAACCAGAATTTTTTGTCTTGATCTGCAATACGGCTCACTATGCTTTCGACCGCTTGCAGGCAGCAACTTCAATTCCGATTCTAAACATGCTGCAGGAAACGGTTAATGAGATCAAAAACATCGCACCACATGCCAAGCGAGTTGGAGTATTGGCCACGCGGGGCACGATTGCGTCTGGTCTGTACGATTCTTACATTCAAAATGCCGGCTATGAAGAGGTCAAGCCCACGCCAGCAATTTTGGACGCTACAGAAGATCTGATCTACCATGATATTAAAGAAGCTGGTCATTCAGATGGCAAGAAGTTCCATGAATTGGTCCGGACGATGATTGAGGATCAAAAGTGCGATGTAGTAATCTTAGGATGTACCGAGCTTTCCTATGCCAACGAAATGAATCCAGAAACGGAATTTCCCGTTGCCGATTCACAGTCGATCATTGTCAATCGTTCGTTGGCGCGAGCTTTGGCAATTCGCAACGGTAATCAATAAGCTAAAACGACAGTCCATGCAAAATGGCTGTCGTTTTATTTTCGTTCCAAGATTTAATGCTAAATTGGTCTAGGCTAACTTATATTCGTGTTAAAATAAAAAAAATAAACCGTGAATGAATGGTCTGAAAAGAGGAAAAGATATGGGATCACCGGTATATATTCAAATTCATAATCAATTACGTGAAAATATTGAAAATGGTCATTGGAAGGTTGGACAAAAAATTCCAGCTGAACGTGAATTGGCAGCTGAATTTGGCGTCAGCCGCATGACGCTGCGCCAGGCTATTCAAACGCTGGTTGATGAAGGGGTCTTGGAACGGCGAGTTGGTTCAGGAACCTTTGTCGCCAGCCGGAAGGTCCAAGATAAGATGGCCGGGGTAACCAGCTTTACTGAATTGATGATTGCTGCTGGGAAAAAACCTTCCAGTAAAACGATTTCCTATCATTTAACAACGCCTTCGCAAAGTGAAATCGAACGGCTTAAATTAGAACCAGATGAGCGCGTTTTGCGAATGGAGCGCATTCGTTATGGCAATGAGATTCCAATCTGTTATGAGGTTGCGACCGTTCCGGCAAAACTGGTGGAAAACTTCAGCAAAACCGAGATCACCTCATCGTTTTACCGCACCTTGGAAAAAAAGGCCAACCTTTATCCTGGTCATGCCGTGCAATGGGTTTCGGCAATCAGCGCTACTGAAAAGATTGCTGAGTATTTGCGGATTCGGCGTGGTGACGCGCTGCTGCATTTGATTCAGCTTTCCTATCTGCAGGATGGCCGGCCTTTTGAATATGTCCATACTCAATATGTCGGCAGTCGCTTTGAATTCGTGTTGGAAAAATAAAAGGAGTTTATATGAAGTTTGATTATCCAGATGACAGTATCGCTCTGCATACCGATGCCTACCAGCTGACGATGATGCAGACCTATTGGCAAAAAGGCATTGCCAATCGTCACGTGGTTTTTGAGGCCTTTTTCCGTAAGATGCCGTTTGGAAATGGCTACGCAGTTTTTGCTGGTTTGAGCCATATCATTCGCTATCTGAACGCTCTGCATTTTTCAGATTCTGATATTGAATACCTCAAGTCGACGCAGCAGTTTGATCCCGAATTTATTGAATATCTGCGTGGCTTTAGATTTAAGGGAACGCTGCGCAGTGCGGTTGAAGGTGATCTGGTATATAGTCATGAACCGATCATTCAAGTTGAGGGCACGCTTTTGGAATGCCAGCTGGTAGAAACAGCACTGCTCAATATTATTAATTATCAAATCATGATTGCCACCAAGGCTTCTCGAATCAAGTCAATCGTTGGCGATCAGCCAGTGATGGAATTTGGCTCGCGGCGGGCGCAGGAATTTGACGCGGCAATCTGGGGCACGCGGGCTGCTTATATTGGCGGATTCGATGCTACCAGCAATCTAAGGGCTGGCAAACTGTTCGGCATCCCGGTATCTGGTACGCATGCTCACGCGCTCGTGCAGGCATACCGCAATGATTATGATGCTTTTAAGGCCTACGCGCAGACCCATCATGACTGTGTTTTCTTGGTTGATACCTTTGATACGCTTAAAAGCGGGGTTCCTAATGCAATCAAAGTCGCTGATGAGTTTGGGGATGCCATCAATTTCCAGGGTGTCCGAATTGATTCTGGCGATATGGCCTACCTCTCTAAAAAAGTACGGCAGATGCTGGATGAAGCCGGCTATCCCAACGCCAAGATCTTTGCTTCCAATAATCTGGATGAACGAACGATTATGGACCTGCAGCGGCAGGGTGCCAAGATCGACGTTTGGGGAATCGGCACCAAGCTGATTACCAGTTATGATCAGCCAACATTGGGAGCAGTCTATAAGATGGTTTCCTTAGAAGATGATCATGGCCAGATGGTTGATACGATCAAACTTTCCAATAATGCCGCCAAGATGTCGACCCCTGGCAAGCACCAGGTTTGGCGAATCACCGATCGAGGCAGCGAAAAAAGCGAGGGCGATTATGTAACGCTGGCTGATGAAGATCCGCGTCAGCTAGACTCGCTTTATATGTTCGACCCCAACTATCCGTTCCTGAATAAAACGGTTGAAGACTTCATTGCTCGGCCGCTTTTAAAGGATATTTTCGTCGATGGCCAGCAAGTCTACCAAGAGCCAAGCATGAACGAGATTCGGCAGGCTCGCCAGCGGCATCTGGATCGTCTGTGGGAAGAATATAAGCGAAACCTCAATCCAGAAGTATATCCGGTTGACTTATCGCAAAAGTGCTATGACAATAAGATGAAAATCATCAAAGACGTTAAGGAATACATTAAGCATTTGAACTAGGATCTAGACTAAAGAGGGAAAGAATATGCGCAAGCTGCAAGAAGAAATCATTAATACCTTGGCTGTAACGCCATCAATTGATCCGGCAATCGAGGTCAAGCGCCGCATTGAATTTTTAAAGGACTATCTGAAGAAGACCGGATTAAAAACACTGGTGCTGGGCATCTCCGGTGGTCAGGACTCAAGCTTGGCGGGACGGCTTTCACAGTTGGCAGTTGAAAGCCTGCGAGCAGAAACTGCAGACGATGCCTATCGTTTTATTGCCGTCCGGCTGCCTTATGGCGAACAAGCCGATGAAGCTGATGCAATGCTTTCGATCAATGAATTCATCAAGCCTGATCAGACCATGCGCGTCAATATCAAGCCAGCCGTTGATGCCATGGTTGCTGCGGTTGAACAAAATGGGCTGCAGATCAGCGACTTTAACAAAGGCAACGTCAAGGCTCGGGAGCGAATGATTGCCCAGTATGCAATTGCCGGTGAGTTCCGCGGGGCAGTCGTTGGTACCGATCATGCCGCTGAAGCAGTTACTGGCTTTTACACAAAATTTGGCGATGGCGGGGCTGACATCACGCCACTGTCACAGCTGGATAAGCGCCAGGGACGCCAGCTTTTGGAATATCTAAAGGCGCCAAGAGTACTTTATGAAAAGACACCGACTGCTGATCTGGAAGAAGATCGGCCAGCCCTGCCTGATGAAAAGGCATTAGGCGTTACTTATCAAGCAATTGATGACTATCTAGAAGGCAAGCCGGTTTCCGATCAAGCAGCCGCCAAAATTGAGGGCTGGTATCTTAAAACCAAGCACAAGCGTCACCTGCCAGTCAGTCCATTGGATACCTGGTGGAAAGACTAGCCTTAATATAGGGCCCAGGCTCGGCCATTGCCGAACGCTGGGCCCTATAATGGTTAATCGACTAATGCAGCACAAAGATTAAAAAAGAAATGAGTTACGGATCGCTATGGAAAAAAATGATCTTAAATTAATGAGCCAGCAGCTGCCAGAATTAAGAGATCGGCAGATTGAAGCCGCCTTGAGCCTTTTGGAAGAGGGCAATACGATTCCATTCATTGCTCGTTATCGAAAAGAGGCAACCGGCAGCCTGGATGAAGTTCAGCTGCAGGGAATTCAAGAACAGTGGCATCGGGTAAAGAATCTGCGCGATCGTCAACAGACCGTGATCAAAGCAATCGAGGAACAAGGCAAGCTGACGCCGGCTTTAAGAATGCAGATTGAAGCGGCTACCGAACTGAATGTTGTTGAAGACCTGTACCTGCCTTATAAGAAAAAACGCCGTACCAAGGCACAGATTGCCCGTGAACAGGGTCTGAAGCCGCTTGCCAACTGGATCTTTATGGCTAAAGAAAATGATCTGGACGGCAAGGCTGCTGAGTTTATCAGTCAAGACGTTCCTGACGTTCAGACAGCCTTGGAGGGGGCCAATGAGATTCTGGCCGAAACGATCAGTGAAAGCAGTACGATTCGCGCTTGGCTGCGCAACTATACTAAGCAGCATGGCGAACTGATCGCGACGGTTAAAAAAGGCGGTCAGGAACTTGATTCGGAGGGCGTCTATCAGCAATATTATGACTTTTCCGCCCCTTTATCCGCAATGAATTCCTATCGTGTCTTAGCCATTAATCGTGGGGAAAAAGCTAAGATCTTAAGCGTCAAGATTCTTGCCGATGAGCAGATCGTCCAAAATTATCTAAATTTCCGGCTGGTTAAAAAAAGTAGTGCTCAAAACGCTGCTGAGTTTGTCAAAAACGCGGCTGCCGAAGCCTACAAGCGTTTCTTGGGACCAGCAATCGAGCGGGAATTGCGGCGCGAACTGACTGAGCAGGCCAATGAGCAGGCAATCAAGGTTTTTGGTGAAAACCTCTATCATTTGCTGATGCAGGCGCCAATCAAGGGCAAGGTGGTTTTGGGATTTGACCCGGCATATCGGACGGGCTGCAAGCTGGCAGTCCTGGATCCAAATGGCAAGCTGCTCAAAGTGGCCGTTATCTACCCACACAAGCCGGCACCAGAGAATCAGCGTCAACAGGCGGAAGGACAGCTGCTGCAGCTGATTGAGGACTACCAGGTTGAGATGATTGCAATCGGTAATGGGACGGCCAGTCGTGAGTCAGAACGTTTTGTGGCTCAGACAATCAAAAAAATCAAGCGTCCCGTTTATTATGTAATCGTTAATGAATCTGGCGCATCAGTCTATTCAGCCAGTCAGGACGCGCGTGACGAGTTTCCAGAGCTGACGGTAGAAAAGCGCAGTGCCATCAGTATTGGCCGGCGTCTCCAAGATCCATTGGCCGAGCTGGTAAAGATCAGTCCGGAAGCCATTGGCGTTGGTCAGTATCAGCATGATCTGCCGAAAACGGCGCTGAAAGTTGAACTGGATGCCGTCGTTGAGCGAGCCGTCAATCGGGTCGGCGTTAATCTCAATACGGCCAGTTATCAGCTGCTGGCACACATTGCTGGGCTGAACGCCACGCTGGCAAAAAATATTGTACGGTATCGCAATGAAAATGGCCGTTTTACCAGCCGCATGCAGTTAAAATCGGTTCCCCGCCTAGGACCCAAAGCCTTCCAGCAGGCAGTGGGCTTTTTGCGAATCGTGGATGGCGATGAGCCGCTGGATAACACTGATATTCACCCAGAAAGCTATGCAATTGCTCGTCAGTTGCTGCAGGCAGCCGGCATCGCTAGTGAACTTGGCTCACCGATGGCTGCCCAGCAGCTGCGGCAGTTGGATATTAAACAGTTCGTCAGTGAAAAAGTCGGCTTGGCAACGCTTAAAGATATTATTGCCTCGCTTTGCGAACCAGGACGAGATCTGCGTGACTCATTGCCAGCACCGCTTTTGCGTCAAGACGTTTTGACGATTGAGGATCTAAAGCCGGGAATGCAGCTGCAGGGGACGGTTCGCAACGTTGTGGATTTCGGTGCCTTTGTTGATGTTGGCATCAAGCATGATGGATTAGTTCACGTCTCGCATCTGACCAGGAATTTTATTAAGGATCCGCGTCAAGTCGTAGCAGTTGGCGATATCGTTGACGTCTGGGTGCTGAGCGTAGACTTAAAGCGCCAGCGCGTACAGCTGACGATGGTTCAGCCCAATGAGTAACCAAATGACTGACGAAGAGCTGCAGAGGCTGACTCAGATCTGGTCGCAGCAGGCTTTTCAGCGGCCGTTTAAGCACCAGATCTGGTTTAATCGCCGCTTGAAGACGACTGGCGGCCGCTATCATTTAAAAGACCATCATATCGATATCAATCCCTTGATGTATGAGAGTTTTGACCTGGCCAATCTGCGCGGCGTTGTACTGCATGAGCTTTGTCACTATCATCTGCATCTAGCTGGTCATGACTGTCATCATACTTCTGAATTCAAGGCGCTTTTAAAACGCGTGGGTGGTCTTCGCTATGCTCCAGCAGTTAGGCAAGCCGAGAAGCAATTTAAATGGATCTATCAATGCAGCGGCTGCGGCATTCGAATTGGTCGCATGCGGCGCTTTGACGTGCAGCAGTTTGTCTGTCGGCGCTGTGGCGATCATTTTGAACTTTTAACCAAAAAATAGTTTGCCAACAAGTAGCATTTCTGGTAGAATGTTATTTGTTGATGCGGCAGTGGCGGAATTGGCAGACGCGCAAGATTAAGGATCTTGTGGTCGTTTTAGACCGTGGAGGTTCGAGTCCTCTTTGCCGCACTATTATTGCACTTGGCGTTAGTCAGGTGCTTTTTTATTGCTTTTAAGTTCGCTCTTGAAAAACAGGAGAGGACTTTTTTTGAGCAGATTTTTAATTATGTCTGCAGTGGCTTTTCAATTAATTTAGTAAATTTTTTAGTGAAATAACACTGTTTTATTATCCATGAAAGCGCTATACTGAATAGACAGAGAATAATTTGATTTGAGGAGGCGCTTTTTAATGCAAGCAGATTTAAAATGGCTGGATGATCCACAGACGTTCCGGGTCAATCAGCTGCCAGCCCACAGTGATCATCAATGGTATCTTGATTATGCCGAAGCTGATCAGCAAAGCAGCAGCTTTACCCAGAGTTTGGATGGTCAGTGGCGCTTTGCCTTTGCCAAGGATCCGCAAAACCGCATTAAGGAATTTTATGCACCGGACTATGATGTCAGCAAATGGGATCTGATCAAGGTTCCCAGCATGATCGAATTAAACGGCTATGCCCAAAACCAATACACCAACATCTGGTATCCATGGGCCGGTAAGATCTATCGGCGCCCAGCCTATGCCTTGAGCCCTGATGATCTGCAGGCCGGCTCATTCAGTCAGGGAACTGATAACACCAATGGCTCATACGTTAAGCACTTTGATCTAAACGAATCACTGCGCGGAAAAAAAGTTCGTGTTCGGTTTGAGGGGGTTGAGCGCGCGATGTATGTCTGGCTGAACGGTCATTTCATTGGCTATGCTGAAGACAGCTTTACGCCCAGCGAGTTTGACCTGACGCCTTATTTAAAGGACACGGACAATATTTTGGCAGTTCGCGTATATAAGCACAGCACGGCTTCTTATCTGGAAGACCAAGATATGTTCCGCTTTTCAGGGATCTTTAGAAGTGTCAAGCTGTTGGGTCAGCCTAAGCTGCATTTGGAAGACTTGGATCTTAAGCCGCGCGTAACGGATGACTTTAAAACCGGAATCTTTAACGTGGATCTAAAGCTGCAGGGACAAGATGGTCAGGTTTTGATCAAAGTCTTTGATGCACAGGGCAATCTGATCGTTGATGAAAGCAAAGCGGCTGCTGAACGGGTTGGTGTACATGACATTAAAGTTAAGGATGCTCATCTCTGGGACAATCATCATCCTTATCTCTACCAATTGTTTGTCGAGCTGCGCGATCAAGGCGGTCAGCTTTTAGAGGTCGTTCCTTATCGATTTGGCTTCCGACGCGTGGAAATCAATGCTGATCACGTGGTTCTGCTCAACGGTCAGCGCTTGATCATCAACGGCGTCAACCGTCATGAATGGAACTGCCGGACGGGACGCTGCGTAACGATGGCCGACATGGAACAGGACATGGCCACGTTTAAAGAAAACAACATCAATGCCGTACGAACCTGTCATTATTCAGACCAGATTCCTTGGTACTACATGTGTGATCAAGACGGGATCTACATGATGGCCGAAAATAATCTGGAAACCCACGCAACCTGGCAGAAAATGGGCCAAGACGAGCCGTCATTTAATGTACCAGGCTCCATCCCGCAATGGAGAGAAGTTGTAGTTGATCGGGCCCGGACCAACTATGAAACCTTTAAGAACCATACTGCGATTTTATTCTGGTCGCTGGGCAACGAATCATATGCCGGCGATAATCTGGTAGCAATGCAAGAATTCTACAAAGATCATGACGACAGCCGCCTGGTTCACTATGAAGGCGTCGTGCACACGCCAGCCTATCGCGATCGGATTTCTGATTTTGAAAGCTGGATGTATCTGCCGCCAAAGAAGGTTGAGGAATATCTGCAGAATAACCCCGACAAGCCGTTTATTGAATGCGAGTACATGCACGACATGGGGAATTCAGATGGCGGCATGGGGTCATACATTGAATTGATCGACAAGTATCCGCAATACGTTGGTGGATTTATCTGGGACTTTATCGATCAGGCACTGCTGGTTCACGATGAGATCAGCGGTCAAGATGTAATGCGCTATGGTGGCGATTTTGATGACCGCCACAGTGACAATGAGTTTTCCGGTGATGGACTGATGTTTGCCGACCGGACGCCAAAGCCAGCAATGCAGGAGGTAAGATACTACTATGGACTGCACAAATAAGATTCACGTCGTTTATGATGATGGCCTGTTGGGACTGAACGGTCAGGACTACCAATATTTGTTCAGCTACGAAAAGGGCGGTTTGGAGTCAATGCGTTTTAACGGTAAGGAATGGCTGTATCGGCCGCTTTATCCAACCTATTGGCGAGCAACGACCGATAATGACCGCGGCAATGGCTTCAATTTTAAGAGTGCCCAATGGCTGGGAGCAGACTTGGCGCCTAAGTGCATCAATATTGATCTGACCGTTGATGACCGTCACTTTGATCAGCTGCCGATTGCGCCGTTGACCAATCAGTTCAGCAATGATGAATTTGCAAAACAGGTTAAGATTGAGTTTACTTACGAGACAGCAACCAATCCAACAGCGCAGGTCAAGGTAGCCTATGCGATTGATGCCAGCGGTAAATGTCGTATTGCAGCCCATTACTTTGGTCAGGCTGGGCTGCCAGAACTACCCGTCTTTGGTGTGCGGCTGATTATGCCAACGCTGGCCACCGAGTTTGAATACGATGGCTTGTCTGGTGAAACCTATCCCGATCGAATGGCGGGGGGAGTCAAAGGAACCTGGCATGTTGATGGAGTTCCGGTAACGCCTTACTTAACGCCACAGGAAATGGGGATGCACATGCAAAGCTCACGGCTGAAAATTGTCCGCAATCAAACCCAAAATAACGCCGACCATGACGAGCAGCCGTTTGCGCTGACTGTCAAGCAAACTGATCAGCCATTCAACTTTAGTCTGCTGCCATATACCGCTTCAGAGTTGGAAAACGCAACACACATTGAAGAACTGCCGCTCAAACGTCGCACTGTTTTGGTAGTAGCGGGAGCCGTACGCGGTGTTGGCGGGATTGACAGCTGGGGTGCCGACGTTGAGGAGCAGTATCACCTGCCAGCTGATCGCGACTATCAGTTTAGTTTTGAAATTGAGCCAGCAACAATTGAATAGTTTAAAAAAATGGGAATTTGATTAAAAAATTCCCATTTTTAATTTTTTAAAGCAGCCAGCGGGTGTAAAATTAATTATGTTAATTTGCATTAGAGAGAGGCTAAAGATATGTTAAGCATATTCTGGTCAAGTCTGTCGGGAGTATTGATCATCTTAATTATGATCGCAGCTGGATTTGTTATGAATGAACGCCACTGGTTTACCCCCGACTCACCCAAGGCCATTTCAAAGATCGTTACCCAAGTTGCCTTGCCGACTTACATGATCAGTACGATTACAACCAAATTTACAGCGGCTGAGCTAAAGACGCTTTTGCCGGATCTGCGCTACCCGGTTTTATCGATGCTGATCCTGTTTGCATTGTCGTTTGCCGTCGCTAGAGCATTGGCCATCAAAAAGAGCCACATTGGTCTGTTCAGTTCGATGTTTTTTAATTCCAATACGGTTTTTATTGGGCTGCCGATCAACCTGGCTTTGTTTGGCGCGCGTTCGGTTCCATACGTGCTGGTCTATTACATGGCCAATACGACTTTCTTTTGGACGCTGGGTGTTTGGCTGATTCAGCATGACGGTATGAAAGAAGCCAAGATTGATTTCAAGCAGGCGCTGGGCAAGCTGTTCTCGCCACCGCTGCTTGGCTTTATGCTGGCGGTGGTTCTGGTAGCTTTGCATATCCGGCTGCCTAAATTCATCATCAGTACCTGTGCTTATCTGGGTAATTTAACGATTCCGATGTCAATGCTGTTTATCGGCATCGTGCTGTCCAATGCCGGGCTGTCAAGAATTCGTTTTACGCGCGATGCCTGGGGGATTTTGCTGGGCCGGTTCTTATTGGCGCCGCTGCTGATGACGATTTTGGTGCTGCCGAGCAACATGCCGCTGATGATGAAGCAGGTCTTTATTCTGCAGGCAGCAATGCCGGTCATGACCAATGCGCCGGTCGTTTCGCGAATGTATCATGCTGACTACAACTATGCTGCAATTATGGTAACTGAGACCACCACGCTTTCAATTATTGTAATTCCAATTTTAATGGTGGCAATTAAAACCTTGGTCCACTAATTAATGGTTAAAGTTGCCGAATCTCCAATAAATAAGAAATGAGCGGTCAGCCTGTCGTCGAATCCAGACGAGCTGGCCGTTTGACGTTTATCTTTAAGAAAAAGTTTTATTGATCTGATTAGTCGTTTCGATCGGTGATTTGCGTTATAGTTAAAGCAGCAGCATAAGGGGGAAGTTTATTGATGACGGCAACACTGGTAATCGTTAGGCATGGTCAGAGTCAGGCCAATAAGGATAACGTTTTTACGGGATGGAGCGATGCACCGCTCACCAAATTGGGAATTCAGCAAGGCAAACAGGTTGGCGATCAATTGGCAAAATTAGGCTTGCAGTTTGATGACGTCCATGTTTCCTACATGCAGCGGGCAATTATTACGGCTAACTTGATTCTGGAAAAAATCGATCAACTCTGGCTGCCGATCCATAAGACTTGGCGACTGAATGAACGTCATTATGGAGCTTTAAGCGGCTTAAACAAGGACGCGGTCAAAAAAGAGGTCGGCGCGGCAACTTTGCATCAGTGGCGGCGCGGCTTTTTAAAACGACCGCCAATGCTTAAGAAACGTACCCACGAGCGACGCTATGACCGTTTAGGAGTAAAGGTGCCGCTTAGCGAAAGCCTCAAGATGACCCAGGAGCGGTTGTTGCCATATTGGCAAGATCAGATCGCCCCACGACTTCTGGATGGCAGAAATCAGCTGATCGTTGCGCATGGCAGTTCGCTGCGAGCCTTGATCAAATATCTGGATTCGATTGCTGACGATCAGATTGATCAAGTTGAGGTGCCAAATGGTGAGCCGATTTTATACCGGTTTGACGATCACTTAAACATTATCGAGAAAAAATTTATTACGGATGGTGAACAGCATGTCAATTAAAGAAATCTCCAACAATCCTACACTGGCCGGTCAAGTCAGACTGATTGAAGATATCGTCTATTCAGCAGCTGATGGCGAGGCACAGAAAATGTCGATTCTGGCACCATGGACGCAGCGCTACAAGGATCTGCCGCAAACCAAGCGACCACTGCTGGTTTTTGTTCAAGGCAGCTCTTGGACGACCCCGACTTTAGGTGAAAAGATTCCGCAATTAGTCCAATTCGTCCATGCCGGCTATATCGTGGCAACCGTTCAGCATCGCAGCGCCTTGGATGGGCATGCCTTTCCTGCGTTTTTACAGGATGTCAAGACTGCGATTCGCTATCTGCGAGCCCATGCCGCTGAATATCAAATTGATCCTGATCGGGTTGGTATCTGGGGAACCTCATCCGGGGCCAATGCTGCGCTTTTAACCGCGCTGACGCCGAATGATCCGCGTTATGAGACGGCTGACTATGCTGATCAGTCAGATGCCGTTGATGCCGTAATCAGCTGTTTTGCCCCAACGGACGTCGCTGATACGTTTGCTTTTTCCAAAAACGTGCCTGGCTCGGATGCCATGCAGTTTTGTCTGTTTGGTACCGATCCAACAAAATGGCCGGCCATCAAGCGGGAAATGAGCCCATTATATCAAGTCAAGGATAATCAGCAATATCCGCCATTTCTGCTGATGCACGGGGATGCCGACAAGACCGTGCCATATCATGAAATGGAAGACATGTATCATGAATTGGAGAAACATCATGTTGCCGTTGAGGCCTACCGGGTACGAGGGGCCGTTCATGAGCGCGACTTCTGGAGTCAGCAGATTTATGACATTGCCCGCGAGTTCCTGGATCGCAACGTTAAATAGACAAAAAACTCATTGCCTGATTAGACAATGAGTTTTTTGATTGCAGCTATCAAGTCGTTGTTAGGCCAAAGTTCCCATTGGATCCCATGGTTTGAGGACGATTGGTTCTTGAGCCTGGTCAGCCTTGAGTTCATCACTGAGATATTTTTTATTGACGACGATTTGATAGACGTATTGATCCATCCATTCATCACTCATGACAAAGTAGCCTTTTTCGCCGACTTTTGGTCCCCATGAATTCTCAACCTTCCATTTGGCTGGCTTGCCATCAACCAGATCAACCCCGGTCAAGACCATGGCGTGATCCATCATTGACTGGTGATAGTCCAGCATGTCAGCCTTACTCATGGTCAGCTTTGTATCAAACAGATCTTCATAGCCATACGTGTTGAGCGCCAGAATCCCCAGCTTGGTTTCGGAATACTTGACAACGTCAGAGCCAAACCAGACACTCTCGCCGTTTTGCAGCTGCTTGATGGCCAGTTCCTTTAATTCCGTCATTGAAAGGTTTAAGTGCTTGACTTGACGACCGCCAACCACGTTTCCCAACATCTCGATCGTGTAGGTCTTGTGGTAGGCCTTGTCTTTGGTTGGTGCCTGAATGATGGAGACGTATTCGCTCAGATCCCAGCCAACGTACTTATCAAAGAATGCTACCGGTGTCAGATTGCTGTCGCGATGGAACTGCTTGTCTTTTTTAGTCCGATATTCAAAATCAAAGGTCTGTACCGGTTCACCAAAAGCATATGCCAGCATGCGGTAGACGGTGTTGAGCATTTCTTTGCGCGTGGCGTTGATCTGGGATTCGCTGGCCTGTTCATGAACCAATTGACGCAGAATTACGGCATCATGACGCAATTGATTGTTCAAAACAGCATTGATTTCGTTTGAGCGGCTGGAATTGTAGGTTTCGGGCTGAGCCGACTTAGGTACGACCCCATACTTTTCAATCAATGCACACAGCATGTCCCATTGACCGCCATCAGATTGGGGTGCATCCAAAAGCCAGGCTACCTTGCGATCGTCAATATCCAGATCGGCAGTCTGAATGATGTTTTCATAAAACCAGTTGGCCTTTTCGAACTTGTCCCAGAAGAAGGCATAGGATTGTGACAACTCGAAATCATCCGGCAGATTGAAACGGTTCTGCATGTTGTGACGCATCGTGTTTAAAGCAGCAAACAGCCAGCAGCGTCCCGACTGTTTTTGATCGGCGACGTCACCGGTTGCCAGATCAATTGAGAAGTGCTGATCATTGTCGGCAATCGCATGCCAGTCAAAGCTGGCGGCCTTGACCCCATTTTTGGCGACGGTTCGTTCAAGAATCTGAGTCTCTTGACGGTTGGCATAGTCTTGCTTGAAATCTTTCAGTTGGTCGGCATTAATGACAAAACTCAAAAAAATCACTCCTTTAAGATAATGACTTAATTATAGTCGAATGTTTGATTCACGCCAAAAAAGTAATCAAAAAAGGCTCGCCGGGCATTCTGCGCGGCTGAGCCTTTTTAATTAGCGGGCATGCAGGATTTCTGGCCCATTTTGCCGACCAACGATAACGTCATTGACTCGGTTTAAGAATAAGCCGTGCTCAACAACGCCAACCATGTGAATCAGTTCTTCGGCCATGGCTTGCGGGTCATCGATTTTGCCCAGGTGCAGATCGATGATGTAGTCATTTTCATCGGTACGGTAGCGCTGATCGCCATCCATCCGCCAAGTTGGCTGGTAGCCCTTAGCAGCCAGCTTGTTAAAGACATGCTGAGCACCGAACGGGATTACTTCAACTGGCAGTGGGAAGGCCCCCAGCTGGTGAACCATCTTGCTTTCATCAACGATCCACATGTAATGCTTTGAGATGTCGGCAACGATTTTTTCCCAAAGCAGGGCGCCACCGCCACCTTTAATGCCCTGGAAGTCATCGCTGATCTCGTCTGCGCCATCAATCGTAAGGTCGATGTGGTCGACTTCATCAATGTCTTTGATGGTGATGCCAAGACTTTGTGCCTGTTTGGTCGTGCGATTGGAGGTCGTGACGCCGATGATGTTCAAGCCTTCATTTTTAACGCGTTCGCCCAACGCGTCAACCATGTAGCGAACAGTAGAGCCAGTCCCCAAGCCAACGATCATGCCGTCTTTGATATATTCAACTGCAGCTCGGCCAACAAGCGATTTTAATTCATTTTGGTCCATATAGAACGCTCCTTTATTGATTAAAGCGATCCTCCGGCAATAGCAGATCCTGGTATTCCGGATGATCACGGAATGCCGCTTTAACATATGGACACATCAGTTTAACCGTCAGATGGCGTTCATGGGCATAATCGACGAAGCGCTTGGTAAGCTCGGCCGCCAGTCCATGGCCACGACCTTCAGGAGCGACAAAAACACGCTCTGCGACGACGCGGTCAGGATAGCCGGCAACTGGCGGAAAGCTGATGTCGCCGACCCATTTGCCATTATCATCGATAGCACTGATGCGATGCGGTTCCGTTACAAATTGCATTTTTGTCCCCTCCATCATTAATAAATTTAATCCAACTTGATTTTCCATGGTTCTGAAATGATTGTCAAGGATTAACATGCTACAATTAAATGCTGGACAAGTTTAAAGATAAGTTACGATTAAAAAATAAAAACTGAACGCATGAATTTTAGAGGTGAAGAAATGAAAAAAAGAGGATTTGAGATTGTTGCCAAGTATGCTGATGCCGGCCTAAACCTGCCGCAGCGGCAAACCAAGCAGGCAGCTGGCTATGACTTTGAGGCCGCTGCTGATTTTGTGGTGCCTTCAATCTGGAAACAGGGCCTTTTTAAAGCGCTGCATGCCATCAAACATGCTGCCAAGCCGGGAGAAGAAGAGCTGACGGCTGGTGATCAGGCGCTCAAGCCGGTGCTGGTGCCTACTGGAATCAAGGCCTACATGCAGCCAGATGAGGTGCTGATGCTCTTCAATCGTTCCAGTGGTCCCTTAAAGCGGCGACTGATTCTGCCCAATGGCGTTGGAATCATTGATGCTGACTACTATAACAATCCAGCCAATGAAGGCGAGATTTTCGTACAGCTGCTGAACTATGGGCTCTTTGACTATCATATAAAAAAAGGCGAGCGAATCGCGCAGGGCATCTTTATGCCATACTTAACGGCTGATGATGAGTCAATGCCTAAAAACGATCGGGCAGGCGGCTTTGGCTCAACTAAAAAATAATTCCAGCTAACCAGCTTTTATCAAGAAAGGAAATGCCTATGGCGAAAGTCAAGACCCAGTATATTTGTCAAAACTGCGGCTATAATTCGCCGCGTTACCTTGGTCGCTGCCCCAACTGCGGTCAGTGGAATACTCTGGTTGAAGAGCGTGTCGAGACGGTAAATGCGCAAAGCACGACGCGGCATTCGTCGACTTTGACGGGAATCGTTGCCAAACCGCAGCGCGTTAAGGACATCGATGCGCAAAAGCTGCCGCGCGTCAAGACTAAGCTAAATGAGCTCAATCGTGTTTTAGGCGGCGGCATTGTACCAGGATCGCTGATTTTGATTGGCGGGGATCCGGGAATCGGTAAGTCAACGCTTTTACTGCAGGTTTCGGGCCAGCTCAGCGATGAAGGGCATTCCGTCCTGTATGTTTCGGGCGAAGAAAGCGGTGCGCAGATCAAAATGCGTGCCGAACGGTTGGCAGTAGCCGGCGATGACTTCTACATCTACCCTGAGACCAGTATGGACAGCATTCGGGCAACGATTGACGATCTGAATCCTGAATACGTGGTGATCGATTCGGTCCAGACCATGCAGGCAACCGATGTCAACAGTGCGATTGGGAGCGTGTCGCAGATCAGAGAGGTTACCGCGCAGCTGATGCAGATTGCCAAAAGCAAGAACATTACGATTTTTGTCGTTGGCCACGTTACTAAAGGCGGCGCGCTGGCAGGGCCTAAAATCTTGGAACACATGGTTGATACCGTTTTGTACTTTGAAGGCGATCTGCATCATACCTATCGAATCTTGCGGGCAGTTAAGAATCGTTTTGGCTCGACCAATGAACTGGGAATTTTTGAAATGCGCACGGCGGGGCTGGCAGAGGTCAAAAATCCATCTGAGATCTTTTTGGAAGAGCGACTCCAGGATGCTACTGGCTCAGCCGTCGTGGTTTCCTTGGAAGGGACGCGGCCAATCCTGGTTGAGATTCAGGCCCTGGTTACACCGACTGTCTTTGGCAATGCTCAACGCACGGCGACGGGCTTGAATCGGAATCGGGTCTCTTTGATCATGGCAGTTTTAGAAAAGCGTGCCAACCTTATGCTGCAGAATCAGGATGCCTATCTTAAGGCAGCCGGGGGCGTAAAATTGGATGAACCGGCGATTGATCTGGCGATTGCCATCGCGATTGCCTCCAGCTACCGCGACAAGGGAACGCGTCCTGATGATGCCTTTGTCGGTGAAGTTGGGCTGACCGGTGAGATTCGTCGTGTCAGCCGTATTGAGCAGCGCGTTGCTGAGGCAGCTAAGCTGGGTTTTAAACGAATTTTGGTTCCTAAAAACAATCTGCAGGGCTGGAATCCGCCAGCTGATATTGAAGTGGTCGGCGTTACGACTATAAATGAGGCATTACGACTCGCATTAGCGTAAAATAGAAATTACGACACCATAACGATTTATCAAAGGAGGGCTGCAGGTGAGAAAGAGAATTATTAGACTGCTGTTCGTAATCGTGGGGGCAGCAGTTGGTTTTTACTATCTACCACCGATTTGGATTGCCATGCGCAATCAGCTTGGCGTTCAGCTGGCACGGCCAATTGAGTCAGCAATTGATTTTTTGATTGGAGCACTTGTTTTTTGGCTGATTTCACTGCTGCTGACTGACTGGATGATCAAGATGCTGAAACAGGCAGAAAATGCACTGACTAAAAAGAGTCTGACCTATCTGCTCTTTGGGGCGATTTCAACGATCTTTGGCTTGATCTTGGCGATTTTGATCTCAATTCCGCTGTGGCGATTGAGTATTCCCGTTGTCAACAATGTCTTGCCGGTACTTTTGATGATCCTGTTCAGCTATCTGGGTTTTCATCTGGGAACCACGCGTCAGGATGAATGGCGCAGGCTTTTAACGCGGCGTGGACGAGATGATCAAGAAGCTCAGGTAATCAAGCGTCAAGATGAAAACTATCATCACTATAAGATTTTGGATACCAACATCCTGATTGACGGCCGCATTTATGATCTGGTCAAGACTGGCTTTTTGGAAGGAACGCTTTTGGTACCGAATTTCGTACTTTATGAGCTGCAGTATATCGCGGATGCCGGCGAAAGCATCAAGCGCGTACGGGGACGGCGCGGCTTGGATATCTTAAACAAGCTACGCAGCGAAAAGATCGTTCCAGTTGAGATGTATAAAGGTGATTTTGAAGATATCAAAGAAGTCGATGAAAAGCTGATTGCTCTGGCCAAGAAGGTCGACGGCGTGATCGTTACCAACGACTACAATCTAAACAAGGTCATTCAATTCCAAAACGTACAGGTGCTTAACATCAATAACCTGGCCAAATCATTGCGGCCACGCGTGATTCCAGGTGAACAGCTGACGGTCGTAGTCGTTAAGAAAGGGACCGAGCGCCAACAGGGGGTTGCCTATCTGGATGATGGCACGATGGTCGTGGTTGAAGATGGCCGCTACTACATGAATGAGCAGCTGGACGTTGAGGTAACCAGTGCGCTGCAGACTGATGCCGGCCGGATGATCTTCGCGCGTCCAGTACATTCAGCGTCATCGCATGGCATTGACGGCAGCGAGCGTCAGGATCAGAAACGATTGGCAGAATCAACCAAAAAGACTGATCATAAGAATAACGATCGTAATAATCGCAAAAACTAGTATTTGCAATTTAAGCATTGCACGGTACACTAGAATAGAAATATTTTCAATTTTTATGAAAGAGGCGGAACAACTTGTCAAAAAACGAAATTCGGGTTCGCTATGCGCCTAGCCCGACTGGACACCTGCACATTGGTAACGCACGGACGGCACTGTTCAACTACCTGTTCGCACGTCACTACCATGGTAAATTCATCATTCGGATTGAGGATACTGATACAAAGCGTAACATCGCGGATGGCGAACGCAGTCAGCTGGACAATCTGAAGTGGATGGGACTGGACTGGGATGAAGGTCCTGACATCGGCGGCGACTACGGTCCATATCGTCAATCAGAACGCAAGGACATTTATGAAAAGTATGTTCAGGAACTGATGGACAAGGACCTGGCCTACAAGTCCTACATGACCGAAGATGAGCTGGCTGAGCAACGGGAACGGCAAAAAGCAGCTCACCAGATGCCTCATTATGAATATGAATATGCTGGCATGACTGATGAAGAGATCAAGCAGGCACAAGCAGATGCTGAAGCAAAAGGTCTAAAACCGGTTATTCGTTTCCGCGTGCCAAAGGATCACACGTACGCTTGGGATGATATCGTTAAAGGGCCATTGTCATTTGACTCGGCTTCAGTTGGCGGCGACTTTGTCATCATGAAGCGTGATGGTATGCCAACCTACAACTTTGCCGTTGTCGTTGATGATCATCTGATGAAGATCAGCCACGTCTTCCGTGGGGATGATCACGTTTCTAACACGCCAAAGCAGATGATGATCTACGAAGCTTTAGGCTGGGAAGCGCCAAAGTTTGGTCACATGGCGCTGATTATCAACAACGAAACGGGTAAGAAGCTTTCCAAGCGTGATGAATCCGTGCTGCAGTTTATCGAACAGTACCGCGACCTGGGATATCTGCCAGAAGCTATGGATAACTTTATTATTCTGCTGGGCTGGTCACCAGTTGG
Source organism: Limosilactobacillus mucosae DSM 13345 (assembly GCF_001436025.1). Classification (GTDB taxonomy): domain Bacteria; phylum Bacillota; class Bacilli; order Lactobacillales; family Lactobacillaceae; genus Limosilactobacillus; species Limosilactobacillus mucosae. The sequence continues at coordinate 28,867 of NZ_AZEQ01000001.1, forward strand.
CGAAGACGAGATCTTCTCGCTCAAAGAATTCGTCAAGATGTATGATGAAACGCGTCTGTCCAAGTCGCCGGCTGCCTTTGACCGCAAGAAGCTGCGCTGGATCAATAACCAATACATGAAGAATTCCGACGTTGATGAAGTCTTCAATGTTGCCATGCCGCTTTTGATCAATGCCGGCTTGATTGAAAAACATGCTGATCCATACAAGATCGAATGGATGCGGCGGATCGTTGAAATCTTCAAGCGGGAAATCTCTTATGGTGAAGAAATTCTTCAATATGCTAAGCCATTTGTCGAAGAACCACAGATTCTGACTGACGAAGCCAAAGAAGAAATGAGTGCTGAAACGGTTGCCGTAGTGCTGCGTGATTTCCGTGACAAGATTGCTGCCTTGGACTTTATGGATGCCACATCCATTCTGCGCTGCATCAAAGGCGTGCAGAACGATACCAAGGTTAAGGGACGTAAGCTGTGGATGCCGCTGCGGATTGCAATTACGCATGAAACCCACGGCCCACAACTGCCGGAAAGCATTGAACTGATTGGTCAAAAAGCTACGCTGGCTCGACTGGACGACATGATTGACCGGGTAGAAAACGGCAAGCTTTAAGATTTTGATGACTGACGACCAACTTGGCGTTAGCTCAAACTAAAAATGGGATCCGATATTCGGCTTGACCGAATCAGGATCCCATTTTATTTGACTTGAATGTTTAGATAATTCAAGATGATGCGAGGTCAAAAGGAGGAAGACATGCGAATCACTCCCGCACAAAATGATGCGCTGCAGATGCTGGCAGCCTTGGCGACCTTGATCTTTATGAGCTGGTCTTTAAAATACTGGCCGGCTTTTTATCATTTGGATCAAAGACTGCATGATCAGGTACCTAATCGGCAAAACAGTTCCTTTTGGCGCGGCGTGGCTTGGATTGGCCAGCCTAAGCTCACGGTCGGCTATGCGTTTGTCTTAGCCGGTGTTTTATGGCTGACTGCTGATTCAATCACGGCGTTTTGGGTGTTGGCAACGCTGGGCAGCCTGGACGCGCTGGGGATTGGCGTTAAATTATATTTTAAGCGCAAACGGCCTGATCAGCATCTGCCAGGTGACGATGGCTATAGCTTTCCCAGCGGACATGTTTTGGGAACCACGGTTTTGGTGCTGATGATCTGGGCACTTTGGCCGACGCCATGGACAGGAAGCTTAGGCCTGGTTTGGCTAATGTTGGTTGCAGCATCCAGATTGGTCTTAAGAGCTCACTATCCAAGCGATGTCTTCAGTACGATGGTGATGGCTGCCGGCTGGGTGGCGCTGTTAAGAAGATTGTATGCACCATTGGCTGAGCTGGTGACCAGGCTGTTTTAGCATTAGGCAAAAGAAAAAGCAGCGGCCGGGGGAGCCGCTGCTTGAGGAGTATTACGAAGATCTTGGGGGAGATTTCGTAAAAATGTGTATTTTTCGGTTACTATTGGGAGGAGTAATTGAAAAATAATAGGTTTCGGTTAAATTGATTGCAGCCAAGCTATCTCGTTTGACTACATCCGTAATATTAGCACCCTTTTATGAAAAAAGTATGAACAAAGACTTAACAATTTATTTTTAATGCGCCAACCAGGAATCGTAATGAATTGTGGTAAAATACTGTTATTGCAATTACTTTTAAAGGGGGATTACGGCGTTATGTTGACTATTTATAATACGCTTACCCGTAAAAAAGAAGAATTTAAGCCTTTGCACCCTGGAGTTGTTAACATGTACGTCTGTGGTCCCACGGTCTACAACTACATCCATATCGGCAACGCGCGCAGTGCCATTGCCTTTGATACCGTACGTCGCTATTTGGAGTTCAAAGGCTATCAGGTCAATTACGTCTCCAACTTTACCGATGTTGACGACAAAATGATCAAGGCAGCTGCTGAACAGGGGATTACGGTTCCTCAGCTGGCCGACAAGTTTATCAAGGCCTTTATGGAAGATACGGCCGCCTTAAATATAGAACCAGCTACCAAGCGACCACGCGCGACAGAAAGTATTCCTGAAATCATTGACTTTATCAAGGTCCTGATTGAAAAAGACTATGCTTATGTCAAAGATGGCAACGTTTATTATCGGACGCGCAAGTTTAAGCATTATGGCGAGCTTTCCGGACAGTCGATCGATGATTTGGAAACCGGCGCCAGTGAGCATATTACAGCTGAAGAGATTCAGCAAAAAGAGGATCCTTTAGATTTTGCGCTTTGGAAAGCTGCCAAACCAGGTGAGATCAACTGGGATTCGCCATGGGGGCAAGGACGGCCTGGCTGGCACATTGAATGCTCGGTTATGTCAACGCGCTACCTAGGCAAAACGATTGATATTCATGCGGGTGGTCAGGATCTGCAGTTTCCGCACCATGAAAATGAGATTGCGCAAAGCGAGGCAGAGACTGGTCAGCAGTTCGTCCGCTATTGGATGCACAATGGCTTTGTCACGATTGGCAAGGACAATGAAAAAATGAGCAAGTCACTGCATAACTTCATTACGGTGCATGACATCATCAAGCATGTTGATCCGCAGGTGCTGCGCTTCTTTATGGCAACCACTCAGTATCGGCGGCCGATTCAATATAGCGAGGCCAATCTGCAGGATGCACAAAACAATCTGGAACATATCCGCAACACCTATGACAACCTGACCTATCGCCAGCGTGATGCTCAGAATGGCAATGACGATGAAGTTGCTCAGCGAGTAGCGGCATTTACGCAGCAGTTCATTACGGCAATGGATGATGACATTAACGTCCAAAACGGGATTGCCACGGTCTATGAGCTGGTCAAATATGCCAACGTCTATGCCCAAAAGCCAGTCGTTAAGGCTGAGGCGCTCAAGACGCTTAAACAGGAGCTGGAAGCGCTGCTGGGGATTTTTGGCGTACGTTTGGAAACGTCTAATTGTGAAATTGATGATCAAGCCATTAAAGATCTGATCAGCAAGCGTAATCAGGCACGGGCTGCTAAGAACTTTGCCTTAAGCGATCAGATTCGCGATGAGTTAAAGGCGCAGGGGATTATTCTGGAAGATACCCCGCAAGGAACGCGCTACAGAAAGGAATAAAATGGAAAAAGCCGACTATCAGCAACTAAATGGCATTGCCCTGGCTTATCTGGGTGATGCCGTCTATGAGGTATTTATTCGACAACATCTATTGGCACTAGGAATGAGCAAGCCCAATCGTCTGCAGCACCAAGCTACTCATTATGTTTCAGCCAAAGCACAAGCAGCTTTGATTGATCTGATGAAAGCCGATGAACTCTTGACTGAGGATGAATGGAGCTATTTTAAGCGTGGCCGCAATGCCAACAGCTATACTCATGCCAAGCACACCTCGGTTCTGACGTATCGCATGTCAACTGGATTTGAAGCCTTGTTTGGCTATCTGCAGCTGTCAGGACAGTTTGAGCGAATCAATGAATTGGCGCAATGGTGCATTAAGCAAGTAGAAACAGGAAGAACAAAACATGAAAACTGATGAACCAGAATTTATTATTGGCCGTCACCCAGCAGTAATGGCCCTGAAATCTGATCAGGAAATCAACAAGGTTTTTATTCAAAAAGATTTGAAAGCCGATATTATTGGTCAGATCGTCAAATTGGCCAAGGAGCGGCATTTGGTGATTTCAAACGTCCCCAAGAACAAGCTGGACCAAATGACCAATCACCAAAATCACCAGGGGGTTGCGCTGGCAATAGCGGCTTACCGGTATGCAACGATTGACGATCTGTTTGCCAACGCTGAAAAACATGATGAGGCACCGTTTTTCTTGATTTTAGATGAACTGGCAGATCCGCATAATCTGGGTTCAATTCTTAGAACGGCTGATGCAGCGGGAGTTCATGGCCTGATCATTCCTAAGCGGCGTTCTGTTGGTCTGACCTCAGTCGTTGCCAAAACGTCAACCGGAGCAATTGAGCATGTTCCCGTGGCGCGGGTAACCAATCTGGTACAGACGGCCAATGAGTTAAAAGAACGCGGGCTGTGGCTGTTTGGCACGGATATGCAGGGAACCGATTACCGTCGCTGGGATGCTAAGGGTCCAGTTGCCTTGGTAATTGGCAATGAAGGAAAAGGGATTTCGCCGCTGCTGAAAAAAACATGTGATGAGATGCTGACGATTCCAATGATTGGCCATGTTCAGAGTCTGAATGCCAGTGTTGCGGCCAGTCTTTTGATCTACCAAGGCTTTAATTCGCGTCATCCGCTTTAAAATCATGCCGCAGTGTTGGCTGACACTGCGGTTTTATTTTTATTGAAAAATTGAGGTGATTAATTTATGAAACGACGCAGACTGGTAGTAATTTCTCTCGATTCAATGGGGTTTCGCGATCTAAACGAGCTACGCGAGCTGACACCGAATCTGGCACGCTTGATTGAACAGGGGACCTGGGTCAAAAAAGTTCGTGGAATCTTTCCGACTTTGACCTATCCATCGCACACATCGATCATTACTGGCCAATATCCGGTAGTTCATGGAATCGTCAACAATACTAAGCTGCAGCCGACCAGGCAGTCGCCAGATTGGTACTGGTATCAGCGAAAAGAAATCAAGGCTGCAACGCTTTATGACGTTGCCCGTTTGGCGGGACTGAAGACAGCAGCCTTTTTATGGCCGGTAACTGCTGGCAGCCGAATCGACTGGAACGTAGCTGAGATTTTTCCCAATCGAATCTGGACCAATCAGGTACTGGTTTCATTAAAAGCCAGTTCACCATGGTTTTTGTATCAGATGAATCATAAATTCGGTCATTTGCGCAAAGGAATCAAGCAGCCCTGGCTGGATGATTTTGTGACGGCAATGGCATCCTGGACGTTAAAACACAAAAAGCCGGATCTAACCTTGATTCATCTGGTCGACATGGACAGTATGCGGCATCGCTATGGCGTAAGATCAGATCAAGCCAAACAGGCACTGCAGCGCTTGGATCAAAGAGTTGGTCAGCTGATTTTGGCAACTAAGGATGCTGGAACGTTTGAGCAAACCAATTTTGTCTGTCTTGGCGATCATTATCAGATTGACGTCAACCAGATGATTCACCTTAATACGCTGTTTGCTAAAAAAGGATGGCTGACTCCGATTAAGAACCAGCAAACCTTTAAAAACAATTGGCGGGTAATGGCCAAAACCTGCGATGGCGAAACCTACGTCTACGTGCGGTCAGGAATCGATCGTGATGAAGTCAGACGTGAAATTGCCGGGGTTGAGGGAATTGAGAAGATCTATGACGGTGCTCAGGCAGTTAAACTGGGGGCTGATCCGCGCTGTACTTTTTTGGTTGAGGCCAAAGTCGGTTGGTACTTTACTGATGAGGCCCAGCGCCCGGCCGTCGTTGAATCGGTCTTGCCGTCAATGATGGGCAAAAGCGATCGCTACCGTGGCGTGCATGGCTATGGGGCCGATAAGCCAGACTATTTTACGACCGCCGTTTTTTATGGACCGGATATCAAAAAAAGAGCCCAGGTTGAGCATGCTGAGTTGGTAGATGAAGGGCCGACTTTTGCTGAGCTGCTTGGCTTAAGCTATCCCAGACCAACTGCCGGCAAGCCGATCAAAGGAATCTTTAAGGAAGTGAAACATGAAATTTAACAAACAGCAGTGGCAATGGATCTTTTATGACTGGGCAAATTCGGGCTATGGCATTTTGGTCGTAACCGCAGTCCTGCCGGTATATTTTAAGGCAGCTGCTCACCAGAACGGGATCTCAGCCGCGCTCTCAACGGCATTATGGGGATATGCCAACAGCGCGGGGACTTTGGTCGTTTCGCTTTTAGCGCCTTTTTTAGGGGCAATGGCGGATTATCCTTATGCCAAACGACGCTGGCTGAACTGGTTTGCTGGCTTGGGTATCATTATGACGATGATTCTGGGGGCTTTATCGCCAAATGCCTGGCAATGGCTGCTGATCATATATGTTTTGTCAGCAATCGGCTATTCAGGCGGCAACCTTTTTTATGACAGCTTTTTAACCGATGTGGCCGACTATCGCCAAATCGATGCTCTGTCAGCAACTGGGTACGGTATGGGGTATCTAGGCGGGGTTATGGCTTTTTTGATCTTTTTGACAGTTGAGCTGGGTCATGGTTTTGGCTGGCTGAACGATTATGGAATTGCGCGCTTCAGCTTTATCTTGGCTGGCCTTTGGTGGATCATTTTTGGCTTGCCGTTTCTAAAAAATGCCCATCAACGCTATAGCGTGCCAAAAGAACAAAAACCGATTGTCGCCAGTTTTGCCCGCGTGATAAAAACCATGCGGCATATTCGGCAATATCGAGCCGCATTTTGGTTTTTGGTTGCGTATTTCTTTTATATTGACGGCGTCGACACGATTTTTACGATGGCTACTTCGATTGGATCCGATATGGGGATTGATACTACCATGCTGATGGTCGTTTTATTAGTCGTGCAGCTGATTGCCTTTCCGTTCTCAATCTGGTATGGCTGGCTGGCCAATCGCACTTCAACACGACGGGCTCTATTGCTGGGGATCTGCGTCTACTTGTTTATCTGTCTGCAGGCCCTGCATTTAAAGACGCTGCGTGATTTTTGGCTGCTGGCCGTTTTGGTCGGTACTAGTCAGGGCGGGGTTCAAGCGTTGAGTCGTTCTTATTTTGGCAAGTTGATTCCTAAAGAAAACAGCAGCGAGTTTTTTGGCTTTTACAATATTTTGGGGAAGTTTTCAGCAATTATTGGTCCGGTTTTGGTTGGAATCGTTACGCAGTTGACGGGTGAGTCAACCAAGGGAGCTGCCTCATTGGCCGTCTTATTTGTAGTGGGGCTTTTGATCTTTTTGAGACTGCCTGCACCTTCAGATTAGTTTCACTTTCCATTTATAAGTAAAAACGGCATAAATGTAAATATATGAAAGTATATTTATGTCTTGTAACCGTTTTACTTATCATGTATATTAAAAATAACAAGCAGGGGTGCAGACCTTAGACGGAAATCGCCGGGGCAATGCATCAGGTAAAGGTGCACTGCTTTTCTATCAGTTTACTGATAAGTCAAGGCAACCCGAATCCATTTGTTAACGAGAGGAAGAAAATGACGAAAGCGAGAATCGATGACGCTGATTTTCTAGCGTCAGCCGCTGAAAAAGCAATTTTACGCGAAGCAAAAAGTGGCAATCCACTGGCAATTCAAAAACTGTTCGTTAGTTATCAAAGACTTTTTTGCTATGCATGGCAAAAATATCATCCAGCTGATCTGTCTTTGCATGATTGGCTTGCAAATATGTATCAGCTGCTTTATCAGGTCGTTTTACATTATGATGATCAACAGAATGCATCGTTTGGCCACTATCTCTATCGTTCTCTGGAAAACTTCGCCAAGGGTCAGTATCGTAAGTGTCGTGCCCAAAAGAGAATACCGGCAGATTGTCTGGTGAGCCTGAGTGATCAGCTGCCAATCGCCAGTCAAGAGTCAATGGAAGAACGAATCTATTGTCGTTTGATTTTTGAAAACTTTTTAGATTACGATCTTTCAAATTTTGAACGTGAGGTTTTAGTAGCCAGTCTGTTTATGGACATGCCGGCGTTGTGCAAAAAATTCGGCTGCCATCAGCGTACGATTCAATCCGCTTTATCACGGTGTCGAAAGAAATTGATTTTGGCTTTGCAGGCTTAAGTGAGTTGCTTTTATACCTGGGTCCATGATAGGCTAGACAGGTAAAATTGGAGGCATCAGATGACTCAGAAAAAAGCGGCACTGGAATGTACCAAATGCGGTGCGCGCAACTATACGATAACGGTCAAGCCTGATCGCGAATCGCGTCTGGAACTAAGCAAGTTCTGCAAGCACTGTGGTGAATATACTTTGCATCGACAAACAAAATAAGGGACGATTTCAATGAAACTTACAAAATTCGTAAAGAACGTCAATGCTGAAATGCATAAGGTAGTCTGGCCAACTGCTAAAGAAACGCGGCGGGACACGACTACGGTAGTTTCGCTGACGATTTTCTTTATTATCTTTTTTGCGATTATTGACTGGCTGCTGCACCAGTTCATGCTGCTGATTGTTGGCTAATTATTGGTCAAATTGCACAGAATCTGGTATACTGCTGTTTGGTTAAGGAGACTTCGCTTTAGGCGGGGTTTTTTATTTTGAACTTTTTTGGTTTTACAAAAATGGAGGAACAACGTGGAATCAACTGAAAAGCGCTGGTACGTGCTGCACACGTATTCTGGCTACGAAAACCGAGTTAAGAGCAATTTGGAATCCCGGGCTCAGTCAATGGGAATGCAGGACTATATTTTTCGGGTTGTCGTACCTGAAGAAAAGGTTCGTCAGGTTAAAGATGGTGAAGCTAAGGAAATTGAAGAAAAAACTTTCCCTGGCTATGTCTTAGTCGAAATGGTTATGACTGATCAAGCATGGTACATCGCTCGGAATACTCCAGGCGTAACTGGCTTTTTGGGTTCTCACGGTGGTGGCTCCAAGCCAACTCCACTGCTGCCTGAAGAAGTCGATCGCATTTTAAAGCGGATGGACGACTCAGAAGAGACACCACGTACTGATATTGACGTTAAAGTCGGCGATACGGTTAAGATTATTGCTGGACCATTTGCTGACATGGTTGGCAAGGTAACCGAAGTCGATCATGATAAGCTGAAACTGCGAGCTGAGATTGAAATGTTTGGCCGGCTGACTTCAGCTGAGGTTGGCTTTGATCAAATCGATTCAGTCGAATAATTAAGATATTTTTAATAGCTGACTATTGAAAAAACAGTGATTTAGTGGTATTCTTCTCGAGTATGCTATTTAACGCATACAGTGGGAGGGGCAAATCTTACTACCCCATCATTACCACAACACGGACTAAGGAGGTTTTGTCTCGTGGCAAAAAAAGTAGCTAACATTGTCAAGTTGCAAATCCCTGCAGGTGCCGCTACGCCGGCTCCTCCAGTGGGTCCTGCACTTGGTCAAGCAGGTATTAACATCATGGGCTTCACTAAGGAGTTCAACGCACGGACTGCTGATCAAAAGGGTATGATTATCCCTGTTGTAATTACGGTATACGAAGACCGTTCGTTTGAATTCATTACGAAGACGCCACCTGCTGCTGTACTGCTGAAGAAGGCTGCTGGTGTTGAACACGGTTCCGGTGAACCTAACACGAAGAAGGTTGCTACTGTAACCAAGGATCAAGTTAAGCAAATCGCCGAAACTAAGATGCAAGATCTTAACGCCGCTGACGTTGAAGCAGCGATGCGCATGATCGAAGGTACGGCACGGAGCATGGGCTTCGTCGTTGAAGGCTAAGCTTTCTCGTACCGGGCTGATTCATGAAAGTGAACAGTCTTAGTGGGAGGTATACACTCCGTTAGACCACATTTGCAAGGAGGAAAACATCAACATGGCTAAACATCGCGGTAAGAAGTACCAAGACGCCCTGAAGAAGGTTGATTCCAAGAAGGAATACGCTGTCAGCGACGCGGTACAATTAGTAAAAGACATTGACTTTGCAAACTTCGACTCAACCCTCGAAGTTGCATTTAACTTAAACGTAGACACGAAGCAAGCGGACCAACAATTGCGTGGTGCCGTAGTGCTGCCAAACGGTACTGGTAAAGACCAAACCGTTGTTGTGTTTGCAAAGGGTGAAAAGGCTAAGGAAGCTGAAGCTGCTGGTGCAGACTTCGTTGGCGACCAAGACCTGGTTGACAAGATTCAAGACGGTTGGCTGGACTTTGACGTTGCCATCGCAACGCCAGACATGATGCCACTGGTTGGTCGTCTGGGTCGGGTATTGGGTCCTAAGGGCTTGATGCCAAACCCTAAGACGGGTACGGTTACGATGGACGTAGCCAAGGCTGTTTCTGAATCCAAGGCCGGCAAGGTTACCTACCGGACTGACCGTGACGGCAACGTTGCCGTTCCATTCGGTAAGGCATCCTTTGACACGGACAAGCTGGTTGAAAACCTGAAGACGATTGAAGAAACGATCGTTAAGGTTCGTCCAGCAGCCGTTCGTGGTGCTTACATCAAGCACGTTTCGGTAGCTTCGACTTTTGGTCCTAGCGTAACGATTGACCTGGCTAGTTTCTAAGCCAATGGTTCAAAATTGAAAAGGTCATCAAATAATTTTGATGACCTTTTTTTGTCCAAAATCATGTAAGCGCTAACATTATATGTTATAATATAGATGTAGCAAAGGTAGCAACCAAATGAGGTGATGCCTAATGGTTAAGATGATTCGAGCAGTAACAAAATAGCTTCACCACGGGATAAAAGAATGGAGCTGATACCAATGGGCTGTGAAAATAGTTAGTCATTTTAGGTGAGCAACCGAGGTGGTATCTGATGGTTAAGATGATTCGAGCAGTAACAAAATAGCTTCACCACGGGATAAAAGAATGGAGCTGATACCAATGGGCTGTGAAAATAGTTAGTCATTTTAGGTGAGCGACCGAGGTGGTATCTGATGGTTAAGATGATTCGAGCAGTAATAAAATAGCTTCACCACGTGATAAAGGAATGGAGCTGATACCAATGGGCTGTGAAAATAGTTAGTCATTTTAGGTGAGCGACCGAGGTGGTATCTGATGGTTAAGATGATTCGAGCAGTAATAAAATAGCTTCACCACGTGATAAAGGAATGGAGCTGGTACCAATGGGCTGTGAAAATAGTTAGTCATCGCTTAGCTGATCGGGTAGGATTGATGTCCATTTAAAACGGGGCGATCTTATGTTTAAACCACCATAAAAATTAAGATGATAAAATTGACAAATCGATGAATCAATTAGAAAGTAATATGATAAAAGAAACTGAAATCAAAAAGCGATCGTGAGTAGAACACGATCGCTTCTTTAGTTTATTTAAGACTAATCATTAGCTGATTGATCAAGTTTTTTAACAATCCAGAACACGGGCAGCCCGATTACGACCACGCCGGCAAAAAGCATGACACCGGCTGGATCATTGATGATTTCGCTGATCAAGACAAAGATGCCGCCAGCAATTGCAATAATTGGAATCCAAGGATAAAGCGGTGTGGAGAATGGACGGGGTGCTTCATTGGTCTTGCGGAGAATGAAGATGCCGAAGAAAGCCAAAATGTAAAAACAGTAGACGGTAAATACGCATAGATCCGACAGATGATCAGGATCAAAGAACAGCATCATGATGGTAGCCAACAGAATAATGAAAAGCGTTGCGACAACCGGTGATTTTCCTTTAGGGGTCAGGTAAGACAAGGCCCGAGAAAATGGAATGTCGCGCCGTTTAGCCATGGCATAGACGATTCTTGGAAAAGTCAGCATCTTACCATTGATCGTTCCCATCATTGAAATGATAATACCAATGGACAAAAGCTTGCCGCCAATCGTTCCAAAAGCTTTAACCGCTAGATAGGCAGTCGTGTTCTCCCCGAGTCGGTGGATCGTTTGGACTGGCAAAAAGCGGAGAACGCCAATTGTAATTAAGGTATAGATCAATAAAACGGCACTGATTCCTAAAATGATCGCTTTAGGCAGCAGCTTTTGTGGATTTTTCATTTCACCACCCAAATTGGCGATTAGAATCCAGCCATCATAGCCAAATAAAGTTGCTAGGATAGCAACACCGAAATTGCCTGCCGATTGATGTACTTGACTGAGCGTCTGGCCAAAAGCGTGCTGATGTCCCCAAAATAAGCCAAAAATAATAATTGCAGCAATTGGAATCATTTTGGCAATCGTAGTAATTACAGAAAATGCTGCCCCAACGCGGTTTTCCAGCATGTTCATAGCACCGATGGCAAGAATCGTTATCACAGCGAGGGGAATTCGCCAAGCGGAGCTGAGACCGAAAAGATTAGCCATCAAAATACTCATAAATCCTGCTACAGAAGCAATGATTGCAGGACCATAAACGATAATCTGCATCCAGCCGGCTAAAAAGCCCCAGATGCGACCGTAAAGATTCTCGATATAGACATACAGGCCGCCAGTATATGGCATCTGCGAACCGATTTCAGCAATCGTTAGACCAGCCGTTAAAGTGATAATCCCTCCTAAAACCCAGGCGAGGATGGCCATGGTTGAAGATCCGGCACTATCCAGGACCGAACCCTGTTTAAAGAAGATGCCGGAACCGATGATGGTGCCGATTACGATCGAAAGTGCTGAGCCGAACCCTAGCGAGCGTTTCAGCTCTATTTGTGGCTGTTTTTCCATATAGAAATCCTCCATTCATTTTGCCAACAAAAAACCGAGCTGCTCAACTGCAGAGAAAATTCTAAAGCAGTTAAGCATACTCGGTGCCGTTGGTGATTTGAGTACGTCAAAATTCCTCAACTGCTTTTAAATTGGAGCTGAGGATGAGGATTGATTGATTTTAGAATAGTGTTGAATCATTAAACGCACCTCTTGACGCTGGAAAAATTTACAAAGCTTACAATAACATGAGAAAAAATTAAACGCAACTAATTATGATTGAAAATAATTTGGAGAAATGTTATTGCAATCTCGATCTAATCCTGTTATACTAGCAAAGTTGATTAAATATGACTCTGCCTAAGACTCAGGTGGCACCAGCCTTAATTAATGCCTGCCGAGGAAGAAATGAAATGTTCCTTCTCTATGTCTGCCGGTCATAGGGATTTTTTTAAATCCGATCAAAATACATTGCAGGAGGTGAAATTCATGAGCGAAGCAACGATTGCTAAGAAGGCTGAAGCAGTTAAGAACGTCAACGAAATGCTGACGAACGCTGAAACGGCCATTGTTGTTGACTACCGTGGTCTGACGGTTGCCGAAGTTACGGATCTGCGTAAGCAGCTGCGTGATGCTGGCATCAAGATGATGGTTATCAAGAACAAGATTCTGGAACGTGCCGTTGAAGGTACGGACTACGAAGATCTGAAGAGCACGTTCGTTGGCCCAACGGCCGTAGCCTTCTCTGACGAAGATGCTATTGCCCCAGCAAAGATTCTGAAGAAGTTTGCTGACGACCACGAAGCTCTGGAAATCAAGGGTGGCTTCATCGAAAAGAAGGTTCAAACCCTCGACAAGATCAACGAATACGCTACGCTGCCAAGTCGCGAAGACCTGCTGTCCATGCTGGCAAGTGCTCTGCAAGATCCAATGCGGAAGATTGCCCGTGCAGTCAAGGCTGTTGCCGACAAGAAGAGCGAAGAAGAAGCTGCCTAAGTTTCTCAGCGTACCCGCTAAATTTAAAGATCTGCGCCTAAGCGCATAAACCGAAATATTGGAGGAAAATAAACATGGCTTTTGATAAGGATGCTATCATTGCTTCTCTGAAGGAAGCATCAATCTCTGACCTTAACGACCTGGTTAAGGCTATCGAAGAAGAATTCGACGTTTCTGCTGCTGCTCCAGTTGCTGTTGCCGGTGCTGCCGGTGGCGAAGCTGCTGCTAAGGACAGCTTCACTGTTGAACTGACTTCTGCAGGTTCTGCAAAGGTTAAGGTCATCAAGGCTGTTAAGGACATTACTGGTCTGGGCCTGAAGGACGCTAAGGACCTGGTTGACAACGCACCATCCGCTGTCAAGGAAGACGTTAAGGAAGACGAAGCCAACGACATCAAGGAAAAGCTTGAAGCCGCAGGTGCTACTGTTACCCTTAAGTAGTCTCAGCTTAATAATAAAAAAAGACGATCGCAATGCGGTCGCCTTTTTTTATTATCATAATCTAATGTCTACTAGTAAATTACAATTTTATTTATATAAAAAATACCTTTGTAAATAAATTTACCTAATATTAACTTGATTAGTGGGGCGTTTCTTTACTTTGACAGTCTATCCTAAAACTTGACAGGAGGGATTGATTTGAGTGAAGAGAATCAAAAGAAGCTGTTTGGCATCTCAGCAATTATTTGCATTATTTTATTAACGATTGCCTATTTTGGTGATTTAGCCATCAGCAATACTTTAATTAATTATCACAGCTGGGTAGGGACGTTTTGCCAGACTTTTGGCGAGTTTCCGGTTTATCTTATTTTTGCCTTATGTGGACAGATTGCGATGACTTATGCCTGGCGAGGCGACTGTGAAAAGCTGCTGGCAGGACCGTTGTTTGTTGGCGGGCTTGCACTGTCGCTTTGGCAGAGCAAGCAGTATGTCAATGAATTCTTGGGCTATCTGTATTCGGCACAAACTAACCTTAAAAACGGTACGGCGATAGCAATGGCCAACAGCGACTCAGCAACGGGCGGTTATGCAGGCTCAACGATTATAATGGTCTGGCTGCTGTTTTTCGTTATATTTACGCTGTTGGTACAATGGTGGCTGAAAAACAAAACGACTAAACAGCTGACCCGCTATATGAAAATTGCGATTTTGGCGTCATTGACGGTTTGGTTTGCATTGGAAGTTAATCTGACCTTAAAAGACCTGTGGGGACGCTATCGCCCATATGAACTCACGAGCGGCAATCATGAATTTACCAATTGGCTGACAATCAATGGCGTTAATGGGCATAAGTCATTTCCATCCGGGCATACGATGGCGGCAACGCTATGCATCGTTTTTTCATGGTTCGTTTCCAACAATAAGCGTAAGAGCTTTTTCATTGGTGGCATCGTTTATGGTGTCGTGATTGCTATAAGTCGAGTAATCGTGGGCGCACATTTCTTTTCGGACGTTACGTTCTCGTTTTTCCTGACCGCACTGATCATCTTTATCATGAATGGTCTTGGTAAAAAGCTAATTGAAGATTTTTAAAAATAAGGGCTGTGATTATCGAAAGGTGATCACAGTTTTTGTTTATGTGTTAAATAGCTCAATGGTGAGCTAATTTGTGAGGAATCGAGACGGATTTTAGGGATTATCATACAAATAATCCCTGTTTTGACTATTAAAAATAAAAAATAGCTGAAAAAAGTTGTGAATCAGCATACAAAAAGCGTGAGGAAAAATCGCTTAAAACCATTATAATGGCCCCGAATAAAAAATTTTTTAGGCTTTATTCCTACTGCGGCAAGGGTTGACATTATAGTATTGTAATCGCTTTCTATAATGTCGGAATTGTTATTTATTTCACAAAAAGTATTTACAAATCTAGAAAAAAGAGTATAGTAATAATTGTTCAAAGGATAACAAAGTTGTTGAAAAGTAATTAATCGAGAAGGAGCTAGTGCAATGACAGTTAAAGCTAAAGCCACTGTTAAGGCCACTGAAAAGCCTAAAGACAAGGAACAAACCGCTGAAGAACTGATTAACGGCTTGATTGATAAGAGTGAAAAAGCTCTTGATCAATTGCGCACATTTAGCCAAGAACAGGTTGACAAAATTTGCCAAAACCTTGCATTGGCCGCTGAAGAACATCATATGGATCTGGCTATTTCAGCCGCTGAAGAAACTGGTCGTGGGGTAGCTGAAGACAAGGCTATCAAGAACATCTACGCCAGTGAATATATCTGGAACAACATCCGCAATGACAAGACGGTTGGCATTATCGATGAAGATGATGAAAACCAAATGATTACGATTGCTGATCCACTGGGGGTAATTGCTGGGGTCGTACCAGTTACCAACCCCACGTCAACGGTTATCTTTAAGTCGATCATTGCCTTAAAGACGCGGAACACGATTATCTTCTCATTCCACCCACAGGCCTTTAAGTCATGTCTGAAGACTGGTCAGATCTTGGAAGCCGCTGCTGAAGCCGCTGGGGCGCCAAAAGACGTAATTCAATGGATTCCACAATGCAGTCGTGAAAATACGACGGCACTGCTGCAGAATCCTCGTATCGCCACGATTTTGGCTACTGGTGGCCCTGGACTGGTTAAGGCAGCCTACAGTTCTGGTAATCCTGCCTTGGGTGTTGGTCCTGGTAACGGTCCTGCCTACATTGAAAAGAGTGCCAACGTTGATCGTTCCATCTACGACATCGTATTATCAAAGACCTTTGACAATGGGATGATCTGTGCCACTGAAAACTCGGTTGTCATTGACGACGAAATCTACGACCAGGTTAAAGAAGCCTTTAAGAAGTGGAACTGCTACTTCTTGAAGCCAAGCGAGATTCCAACGTTTACCAATGGCTTTATTGATCCTGATCGGCACCAGGTCCGTGGCCCGATTGCTGGTCGTTCTGCAAATGATATTGCTGAAATGTGTGGGCTGAAGAACGTTCCAGCTAATACCAAAGTACTGATTGCCGAGCTGGATGGGGTTGGCCCTAAGTATCCATTGTCAGCCGAAAAGCTTTCGCCAGTACTGACAATGTACCGTGCCAAGAGTCGTGAAGATGCATTCCGGATCTGTAGCGAACTGCTGGCCTACGGTGGTGAAGGTCACACGGCAGCCATCCATACCAACGATGATGAATTGATCAAGGAATACTCACTGAAGATGAAGGCTTCCCGAATCATCGTCAACTCGCCATCAGGTCTTGGTGGTATTGGTAATGTCTACAACAACATGACGCCATCATTTACGCTGGGGACGGGTTCATACGGCAGCAACTCGATCTCGCACAACGTTTCTGACTGGGATCTGCTGAACATTAAGAAGGTTGCTATGCGTCGTGATAATCCACAATGGGTACAGATTCCGCCAAAGGTCTACTTCCAGCGGAACTCACTGAAGTACCTGAAAGAAATTCCAAACATCAACAAGGCATTTATCGTTACCGGTCCAGGAATGGTTAAGCGCGGTTATATTCAGCGGGTTATTGACCAGCTGCGGCTGCGCAACAACCGGGTTCAATACGAGATCTTCTCCGATATCGAACCTGACCCATCAACGGATACGGTTGACAAGGGTGTTGCCTGGATGAACGACTTCCAGCCAGACACGATCATCGCGCTGGGTGGTGGTTCGCCAATGGACGCTGCTAAGGCAATGTGGATGTTCTATGAGCACCCAGACACGACTTGGAATGGGGTTCGGCAAAAGTACCTTGATATCCGTAAGCGGGCCTACAAGATCGGCCGGCCAAAGAAGGCACAATTTATCGGGATCCCTACGACTTCTGGTACCGGTTCTGAAGTTACGCCATTTGCGGTTATCACCAACTCCAAGACGCATGTCAAGTACCCACTGGCTGACTACGCTTTGACGCCGGACATCGCAATTGTCGACTCGCAATTCGTTGAATCCGTGCCAGCCAACACGACGGCCTGGACTGGTCTGGACGTCTTGACGCACGCTACGGAATCATACGTTTCCGTAATGGCAACTGACTACACGCGTGGCTGGTCGCTGGAAGCCATCAAGGGCGTTATGGAAAATCTTGAGGCATCCGTCAAGGGCGACAAGCTGGCCCGCAAGAAGATGCATGACAGCTCCACGATTGCTGGTCTGGCCTTTGCCAATGCCTTCTTGGGGATCACGCACTCTTTGGCTCACAAGATGGGTGGGGCCTTTGATCTGCCACACGGTCTGGTAATTGCGATTGCACTGCCACAAGTAATTCGTTTCAACGCTAAGCGGCCAACCAAGCTGGCAATGTGGCCACATTACGAAGACTACCGTGCTGACAAGGACTATGCAGCGATTGCCCGTTTCTTAGGCTTGAAGGGCGATACGACTGAAGAGCTGGTTGAAGCATACGTACAAAAGATTATCGAATTGGCTCATAAGTGTGGCGTAACGCTGAGCTTGAAAGCTAATGGCGTTAAGCGCGAAGACTTTGACAAGGTCGTTGATCAACTGGCCGTTCTGGCTTATGAAGACCAATGTACGACTGCTAACCCGGTTGAACCACTGGTCAGCCAGCTTAAGGAACTGTTGGAACGCTGCTACGAAGGCACTGGCGTCGAAACTGAAGAATAGGCTGTTGATTTCCAAGCACTCTCAATTAATCTTCTCAACTTAAAATCTCAACTTTAAAAGACGGTCGCGGATCCATGACCGTCTTTTTTGATTTCAATTAAAAAAATATGAGAAAAAGGTTGACAATTTATTAAGAAGGATTTAGAGTATTAGACAAGTTAATCAACGGAACAAAACACGATGATCCGGAGAGTAAGGTTATGGTTGGCTGATCAGCGACCCCGATGAAGTGTGAGCGGGGACAGGAGCCATAACTGGAAAGTAGCCGGTGAGTGGCCGATGCGACGTAAGAAGTGTCGGACGGGTGCGCCCGTGATCGCGCCAGCGTATGAACACGTACGCGTTAAGGCTTAATTGGCGACGATTAAGCAAAAAAAGGTGGTAACACGCGAAAGCGTCCTTTTCAAATCAGACCATGATTTGAAAAGGACGCTTTTATTTTCCGTTGATCACGAAATCTTAGCTAAGATCTCTTTTTAAAATTCATTTGTTGATTGAAAGGGGATTGATTTTTATGAATACGAATAAACTGACTTTCCGTAATGCTTTATTGATTGGATCATTAATTTTTGGGATGCTTTTTGGTGCCGGCAATCTGATCTTTCCGGTTCATTTGGGTCAGATGGCAGGGGCGCATTGGCTAAGCGCGGCTGGCGGCTTTTTGATGTCGGGGGTGCTGTTGCCGCTGATGGCGCTGCTGGCAATCAGCATTACGCGCTCCAATGGAATCTATGATCTGGCGCGTCCTAATGGTGCCTGGTATGCACTTATTTTTCTGATTTTGGTTCATGCAACGCTAGGACCTTTGTTCGCCACGCCACGGACGGCAACCGTTTCATATGCGATTGGTATTGCGCCACATCTTTCGGCCAGTGCCAACACCTGGGGAACCTTGATCTATTCAGCAGCCTTCTTTGGCCTGACGTATTACTTCTCAACTCGGGAAGGACGAATCACTGACACGATCGGTAAAATGCTTAATCCGCTGTTTTTAGGCTTGATGTTTATTATTTTCTTTATGGCATTTATCAGCCCCATGGGACATGCTGGTTCAGCTGCCATCACGGTTGCTTATCGTCACGCTTCATTTACCAACGGCTTTTTGCAAGGCTACAACACAATGGACTGCTTGGCTTCTTTGGCCTTTGGGATTACGGTTATTACGGCGATCAAGGGATTGGGTATCAAGCGTCAGCGCGATATCTCCTGGGCAACGGCTAAGGGAGGAGCTTTGGGTATCATTGGTATTGCTCTGATCTACATTGCCTTGATCTGGCTTGGTGCTACCAGCCTGGCGCACTTTAAGATGGCTGATAACGGTGGTACGACTTTGGAACAGATTGCCAACTACTACCTGGGCACGGCAGGCGATGCAATCTTGGCAGTCTTGGCAACGACGACCTGCATGACCAGTGCAATGGGGCTGGTAGTTGCCTTTTCACAAGATTTCCACCGGCGTTTTCCTAAGATTTCCTACAAAGCCTTCCTGCGCTTCAACTGCGGTCTTTCATTCTTGGTTGCCAACCTGGGCTTGGATCAGATTATTGCCTGGTCAACGCCGATCTTGATGTTCTTGTACCCATTGGCAATTACGCTGATCATCATGGGGATCATGTCGCCGCTCTTTAAAAATGATCCATTGGTTTACCGCATCACGACTGGCTTTACGCTGATTCCGGCTTTCTTTGACATGATGAACGCTACGCCGGCTATTTTGCATAATACGGCTGCCGTTCAAGCAATGATCAGCTTTGCGGCTAAATTCTTCCCATTCTTCGGTCTTGGCTTCGGCTGGCTTTCATTTGGCATTGCTGGCCTGGCACTGGGCTTGATCATTCACTTTGCTAAGGAACGGATGGCTTCACCGGCAATCAGTGAGGACTAGGATTACTGAAATAGCAAGCAAATAAAAACGTGCGGATGCAGTTGCATTACGCACGTTTTTTATATATTAGTCTTTTTCGTTGATGTCTTTGCCGGCATTAGGATCAGCAACATGGTAGTCGCTGTCATGCATGGCCTCAACCTCACCGAGTCGGTAGCCGTTGCCGACCTGACTGAAGAAGTCGTGGTTGGAGGTTGTCGTTGAAATACCGTTCATTACGACGGGATTGACATCACTGGCCGTATCTGGGAACAGCGGATCCTGTCCCAGATTCATCAAAGCTTTGTTGGCATTGTAGCGAATGAACGTCAAGACTTCATCGGTCCAGCCAACTTGGTCGTACAGCAGGTGAGTGTATTTTTCTTCATTATCATAGAGCTCGTATAAGAAGTTGTACATCCAGTCTTTCATGTCCTGCTGCTGTTTTTCGGTCAGATCCTTCATGCCGACTTGGAACTTATAGCCGATGTAGGTTCCGTGAACTGATTCATCACGCAGGATCAGCTTGATGATTTCTGCCACGTTGTTAAGCTTATTGTGACCCAGGTAGTACAGTGGCGTGTAGAAGCCAGAGTAGAACAGGAACGTTTCCAAAAAGACGTTGGCAACTTTTTTCTTTAAAGGACTGACGCTTGGATCTAAGTAAAGATTGCCGATCCGTGTCGCCTTGCTTTGCAGATATTCTTCAGTATCAGACCAGTCAAAGATCTCGCTGATTTCTTCAGGAGTGTTCAGCGTGGAAAAAATCGTGGAATAAGACTTGGCGTGGACCGATTCCATAAATTGAATATTGTTAAGCACGGCCGTTTCATGCTGAGTCTTAACGTTTTCTTTCAGGGCCGTCAAACCAGCTTCCGACTGCAGCGTATCCAAAAGCGTCAGGCCCCCAAATACGTGACCGACGACCCACTGGTGATCAGTATCAAGCTCTCGCCAATCATCCATATCGTTGGAAACCGGGATCCGGGTATCCAGCCAGAACTGTTCGGTTAGTTTTTCCCAGGTGGCTTTGTCGATCATATCAGAGACTTCATTCCAATTGATCGCCTGGTAGTTTTTAAGCGGTACAAAATTCTCAATCTTCATTATTAAGTGGGGCTCCTTTAGTCTTTAATGATTCCAATAAGTTAGATAACGCAGCTTTCGCATTGGTTGGCACCGATCTCATCTTGATCATCGGTAAACGTCCGAATATAGTAGATGGATTTAATGCCTTTTTGATAAGCATAATGGCGCAGAATGTTTAAGTCACGCGTTGTCATCTTATCAGTTCGATTATTTTTCCATTCGTACATCCCGGCTGGAATCGTGGAACGCATAAACAGCGTCATCGCCAGTGATTGATCAATATGTTCCTGAGCAGCCGCATAGGTATCGATTACGCTGCGCATGTCGGTATCATAAGCCGACTTGTAGTATGGCATGGTATCGTTGCTGAGGTATGGTGCCGGGTAGTAGATCTTGCCAATCATTTTTTCCTGACGCTCTTCAATCCGATTGATGATTGGGTGCAAGCTGGAAGTCGAGTCGCCAATATACGACGTCGATCCATTCGGGGCAACGGCTAAACGATAGGCGTTGTAGAGACCATCCTTTTGCACGGCTGCTTTGAGCTCCTGCCAGTCCTTGATACCAGGAATAAAGATGCCTTCAAACAGCTGCTTGACCGTTGCCGACTTAGGCCTCCAGTCTTGACTGACGTATTTGTCGAAGTAGGAGCCATCTGCATACGTGCTCTTTTCAAATTCGGCAAACGTTTCATGACGTTCACGGGCAATGTCGTTGGAGGCTTTGATCGTCCAATAGTTGAGCAGCATAAAGTAGACACTGGTAAATTCCAGGGCGACTGGCGAGCCATATTGAATGTGATGCTTGGCCAGGTAACCATGCAGTCCCATGGCACCAAGACCGATTGCGTGAGCCATGTCGTTGCCGTGCTCGATTGATGGAACGACGTCAAGGTGCTCAATGTCGCTGATATGGGTCAGTCCCCGTACCATGGCACTAACTGAGCGGCCAAAGTCTGGCGTTTCCATCATGTTGGCGATGTTGGTGGAGCCAAGGTTGCAAGAAACGTCGGTCCCCAGCTTGGCAAACGTCTGATCATCGTTAACGATTGACGGCCGCTGAACCTGAGCAATTTCTGAACAAAGATTGCTCATTACGATCTTACCGTCAATTGGATTAGCACGGTTGACGGTATCCAGATTGACGATGTATGGGTAGCCGGATTCCTGTTGCAGCTTGGAGATCTCATCTTCTAAGTCGCGAGCGTTGACTTTGTATTTGGTAATGGCGTCATTAGCGACCATGTTCTCATATTCATTGGTGATGTCGACGTACGAGAATGGCACGCCATAGATGCGCTCAACGTCATAAGGACTGAATAGATACATCTCTTGATTGGCTTCTACCAGCTCGTAAAATTTATCGGGAACGGTAATCCCAAGCGAAAGCGTTTTGATTCGGATCTTTTCATCAGCATTTTCTTTCTTAGCAGACAAGAAGGCCACGATATCGGGATGAAAGACGCTTAGGTAGACTACGCCGGCCCCCTGCCGCTGACCCAGCTGATTTGAGTAGGAAAAAGAGTCCTCCAAAAGCTTCATGACTGGGACGACCCCACTGGCAGCACCTTTGATCTTTTTGATTGGTGCGCCTGCTTCACGGAGGTTGGAAAGATTGATGCCAACGCCACCGCCGATCTTGGAAAGCTGCAGGGCAGAATTGATCGTCCGTCCGATTGAGTTCATATCATCGGTTGCCTGAATCTCAAAACAGGATACGAATTCGCCGCGCCGTTTGCGACCAGCATTTAAAAAGGTTGGCGTAGCTGGCTGATAGCGCTGGTGAATCAATTCATCGGCCAGCTGCATGGCCAGCTCCTCATTGCCGTCAGCCAAAAACAAGGCGTTCATGGCAACGCGATCAATGTAGTTTTCCAGGTAGTATTCCTTGTCGTTGGTTCGCAGGGCATACTGGGCGTAAAACTTGTAGGCTGCCATAAATGAATGAAAATGAAAATCCTGGGCCTTTAAAAAGTCGTAGAGCTCTTCGATGAATTCAAAGCGGTACTTGTGCATAAAGCCGGTTTCGATATAATCGTTTGCCTCCAGCCAGTCATAGCGTTCCTTTAATGAAGCAAAGCGTTTGGTGTTGGGCAAAACGTTTTCTTTGATAAAATCAGTTAAGGCTTCATGATCCTTATCAAGTTGGATTTGACCATCTTTAGGAATGTTGAGTTCATTATTGAGGTCGTAGTATTTTACTTTGGTGAGGTCGATATCTGATAGTGCCATGGATAACTCCTTTTTCCAGTGCAATAAAAAGCGGGCATCGTGCAAAATGATTGAACGATCCCCGGGAATAACGCGGTATAATTGACAACTAAGCCAATTGCTTCAGCATGTCAGGACGGAAGCCAGTAAAGGATTGACCGTCAGGCAGCTTGATTACTGGCGTTGCCTTAAAACCGTCAGCTTTCAGTTGATCAACATATTCTGGATGCTCGTCAATATTGTGTTCAACAAAGTCAACGTGGTGCTGCGTTAGAAACATTTTGGTCATCTTGCATTGAATACAGTTGTTTTTAGAGAAAACGGTAATCATAAATCTCAATCCCCTTTAACTTTTCGTTGAATTAATGTTTTATAGTATAGCGGGTTATGAAGAAATTACAAGCATTGACATACTATATAATGTACGCTTACAAAACGTCAATACAACATGTAGTGGCTAAGCGATAAGGGATTGAGGTGCTGACGGCTGCGGCAAATTTTTTATTTTCAATGAAGATTGCTTCATAACTCACGCGGTAGAAAAATCACAAAAACCATTATACACTGATTAATAATAATTGATAAGGGAGAAAAATTTTGCAACCGGAAGATTATATGGAAATGGCGCTGGCAGAAGCAAGACAGGCTGAATTGATGGATGAGGTACCGATTGGGGCCATCGTTGTCTATCATGGCAAGGTGATCGGTGCCGGTCATAATATGCGGGAGAGATTTCAAAATGCAGCCTATCATGCCGAACTGCTGGCCATTATGGAAGCCTGCGAGTATCTGGGGAGCTGGCGACTGGAGGAATGTGATCTGTACGTAACGCTGGAGCCGTGTATGATGTGCAGCGGTGCCATTATGAACTCACGAATTCGTACTTTATATTATGGAGCCAAAAATCCCAAAGCCGGCACGGTCGAGAGTCTGTATCACCTGCTGAGCGATTCAAGATTCAATCATCAAGTTGAGATTAGATCAGGAATCAAAGAAAACGAGTGTCAGCAGCTGCTCAAACAATTTTTTAAACGGGTTCGCAAAGCACGTAAAGCCGCTAGAAAATCAGCTCAGCAAAAGAATTAACAGAAGACTGGCATTTAGTTTTAAAATAGTGTAAGATATTATTTGCCGTAAGGTCATGGGGCAAGGTTGTGCCTACGAATCGTGTCAGGTCCGGAAGGAAGCAGCACTAAGTTCGCTACAGCTTGTGCCCCATGTTTTTTTTATGAAGATTAACCGCTGTGTGGATCGTTTCGCACGGCTTTTTTTATGTACAAAATATTTTTTCAATCGAATTGCAACGATTTTACTAGTATAATAACGATAATACGGATTTTTACCAGAAAGGAAGCAGTCAAGATGAGCTATCAAGCGCTTTACCGAGTTTGGCGGCCCCAGCGATTTGACGAGATTGTTGGTCAGCAAGTGGTTACGCAGACTTTAAAAAACGCGATCATAACCAAGCAGATCAGTCATGCTTATTTATTTGCCGGACCAAGGGGAACTGGCAAGACCTCAGCGGCAAAAATCTTTGCTAAAGCCATCAACTGTCATCATCGGCAAGACGGCGAACCCTGCAATGAATGCGAGATCTGTCGGGCAATTACTAATGGACAGCTCGGCGATGTAATTGAAATTGATGCTGCTTCCAACAACGGGGTCGAAGAAATACGCGATATTCGCGACAAGGCCAAGTATGCGCCAACTCAAGCCGACTACAAGGTTTATATCATTGATGAAGTGCACATGCTTTCAACTGGGGCGTTCAATGCTCTTTTGAAAACCTTGGAAGAACCGCCCGCCAATGTGATTTTTATCCTGGCAACCACCGAACCGCATAAGATTCCGCTGACTATTATCAGTCGGGTACAGCGGTTTGATTTTCGGCGGATCTCGGCTCAGGATGCTTTTGAGCGCATGCAGTATATCCTGGATCAAAAGCACGTTGACTATGAAAATGACGCGCTCTGGGTAATTGCCAATGCTGCTGAGGGTGGCATGCGTGACGCATTGAGTATTTTGGATCAGGTCTTGTCGTTTAGCGATAATCAAGTCAAGCTGGACGACGCGCTTTTGGTTACCGGCAGCGTCACCAAGCAGCTGCTGAAAAAATACTTTGATGAGACGACCAGCCATCAAAGTGCCGCAGCCCTGCATACAATGAAAGAAATTCTGGATCAGGGTAAGGACGGTCAGCGCTTCATCGAAGACTTGATCTCATTTATTCGCGACGTGCTGCTTTATCAAGAATCGCCACAGCTGGTCAACGTCGCGGGGTCTGGACTTAAGGAAGCCGATTTTCAGCAGTTGAGTCAGGCTGCCAGTGCCGATGAGCTGTACCAAATGATCGACGAGTTAAATGAGATTCAAGAAGAAATGCGCTTTACGACGCATCCTGACGTCTATTTGGAAGTCTTGACGGTCAAGCTTAGTCAAATCAAGCCGCAAGATAATAAAACGAGTGCGACAGATCCCCGGCTTAATCAGACGATCGGTCAGCTGCAGCAAGAGATTCAGCAGCTGCAGGCAGCAATTGCCGGCTTAAGACAAACCGGCAGCGGCTCGGCATCCCGGATTGTCCGACGAGCAGGCAGCAATACTGGCAATAAAATTCAGCCTAAGATGACGGTTAAGCTGGATCGCGTCTACCCAATTCTGGAACATGCCACTAAGCAGAATCTGCGCGGGCTGCAGGAAATCTGGGGTGATCTGCTTAACATGCTGGATACGCCGCAGCGAGCTTTGATCAATACCTCCCAGCCGGTAGCGGCCAGTCCGCAAGGCGTCGTGGTTTCATTTGACAGCAGTTTTTTGCTGCAGCGTGCCAACAGCGGCAGCTTAGCAGCAGATATGGAAGCTGGCCTGCAGCGTCTGTCAGGCAATGAGATGCGCGTGGCATTCGTGCCGATGGATCAGTGGCCAAAGATCCGCCATAACTATTTGGTAGAACATGGCTATTTGAATCAAGGCAAAACCGGTACTGACAAAAAAGATTCATCAGCTCAGTCAGCACCAGCCACGCCAGTTAAAACTGATCCGCTGATTGATAAGGCCAAGCAAATGTTTGGCGATTTGGTAAAGATAGAAGATAATTAAGCAATAACATAAGTAAAGGATGGATAATAACTATGATGCGCGGAATGAACATGCAACAAATGATGAAGCAGGCTAAGAAGATGCAGCAAAAGATGATGGAAGAGCAGCAGAATCTGGCTAAGGAAGAATTTATTGGCGTCTCGCCTGATGAAATGGTCAAGGCAACTTTTACCGGCGACAAAAAGCTGACTGACCTGCAGATTGATCCGCAAGCCGTTGACCCTGATGATGTTGACATGCTGGCTGATCTGGTTTTGGCAGCCGTTAATGATGGCCTGGAAAAAGTCGATGCCGCCACGCAGCAAAAATTCGGCAAGTACACTAAGGGCTTGAACATTTAAGGAGGCTTGGCGATGCAGTATCCTGAGCCAATTGCCAAACTGATCGACAGCTATATGAAGCTGCCGGGAATTGGCGAAAAAACCGCGACTCGCCTTGCTTTTTATACACTGGGAATGGACCAAAAAGACGTTGAGGATTTTGCCAAGTCGCTCTTAAGCGTGAAAAAAGATCTGCACTACTGCAGCATCTGTGGCTTTATTACCGAAGACGATCCTTGTCCAATCTGCCGAGATAAGTCGCGTGACCGTTCAACGATTCTGGTGGTTGAGCATTCGCAAGATATTATGGCAATGGAGCGGATGCACGAATACCATGGCCTCTATCATGTTTTGCACGGTTCCATCTCGCCAAGCGAAGGAACAGGGCCAATGGATATCAACATCCCGGCTTTGCTTAAGCGCCTGCAGAAAAATACCGAGGTCAAAGAAATCATTGTGGCAACCAATGCCTCGCTGGATGGTGAGACCACGGCACAATATCTGGCCAAGCTGATCAAGCCGGCGGGCATCAGAGTCACCCGTTTGGCCCATGGACTGTCAGCTGGCGCCAATATCGACTATACTGATGAGGTAACCTTGTTCAGAGCAGTTCAAGGCAGAACGGAAATGTAGGTGAAGATCATGTTTTTTAAGCATCGCAATCCCCATGCCGTTGAAGAGCTGGGTAATCAAAAGCTGTTGGAACTGATCTACAATGTCAAGGATAGTTGGGATCATGCCAAAGAAACCGAGCACGCTGTCTATGAAGGGCAGGTTGATAATGAGCTCTACAGTCGAACCAAGCTGCAGGAGCAAAAATATCTGTACCTTTATACTAAAGCGCGTCGCAATCATCTGCATGGCTATTTAAACGACAGCGTAATCAAGCAGTAGTTGAGGAACGACAATGGACGGTAAATTTATTTCATTTGAAGGACCAGACGGAGCGGGTAAAACCAGCGTTATGCGCCAGATTACGGCTGACCTGCAAAAACAGCTGGGATTGGATGGCGTTTTGTATACCAGAGAGCCAGGCGGCAACCATATCGCTGAGCAGATTCGGGATGTCTTGTTTGACGCTCGCAATATCGACATGGATCCGCGCACGGAAGCACTGCTGTTTGCCGCAGCACGGCGCCAGCACCTGGTTGCCGATATCATGCCAGCGCTCAAAAGCGGCAAGGTAATTCTCTGTGATCGCTACGTTGACAGCTCAATTGCCTACCAAGGCGCTGGTCGTGGCCTGGGCGAGGATAACATCTGGCAGATCAATCAGTTTGCAATTGATGGCTTAATGCCGGAACTGACGATTTATCTGGATATTGATTCCGAACTGGGCCTTAAGCGAATCGCGCAGAATCGTGCTGATCAGGTCAACCGCCTGGATGAAGAGGCGCTGTCTTTTCATCGCAAGGTCAGAAGTGCCTATCAGAAGCTGGCACGACAAAATCCTGATCGTATCGTTACGATTGACGCCAGTCAGCCGCTGACGCAGGTGATTTCAGCAACTCGTTTGGCAATTCATCAGCGCTTTGAGCAACTGTTTTAACTAATGCGACTTTTTAAGGAGGGCTTATTATGAAAATGATTATGGCAATCGTTCAACCAAAAGATGCCGGCAAGCTGCGGGATGCTTTTATCGACAACAATATCGGTGCGACCAAGCTGTCATCGACGGGTGGCTTCTTAAGAGAAGGCAACACCACTTATATGGTAGTCGTAGAAGATGATCGGGTTGATGAAGTATTGGAAATCATCAAGCATAATGCCAAGTCGCGTGAACAGTACATGACCCCGGCAGCCCAGATCGACAACGGTTCATCGGCCATTCCGATTAACGTTCAGATTGGAGGAGCCACGGTCTTTATCCTGCCAGTCGAAAAATTTTTACAGTTTTAAGTTGCAAACCGGTCAAGACGAGGTGATCCAAAATGGCAAATGCCACGCAATCAAAATGGCAAGCTGAACGGCTGCAGCCAGCAATCAGTCAGCGTCTAAAAAAAACCATGGTTCAAGGTGAACTGGCACATGCCTATTTGTTTGCAGGCCCGTCTGGATCAGGGAAAAAAGCATTGGCGCAGTGGATGGCCCTGCGCCTTTTTTGTGAACAGCCGCAAGCTGGGGAGCCGGATGGAACCTGCAGCGAGTGTCAGCGAATTCTTTCTGGCAATCATCCTGATGTGGTTACTGCAGCGCCAGAGGGTCGGCAGATAAAGGTCGATACGATTCGGCGCTTAAAGGCAGAATTTACCAAGAGTGGCGTAGAAGGCAGTCAAAAACTGTTCATCATTGAAGATGCCGAAAAAATGACGACAAGTGCCGCCAATAGTCTGTTAAAATTTATTGAAGAGCCGCTGCCTGGCATTTATATTCTGCTTTTAACAACCAATAAAAGTGCCGTTTTGCCAACGATTCGTTCGCGCACCCAGATTATTGAGCTACAGCCGTTGCCTAAAAAGATTCTGCAGGAGATGCTGGATCAAGCTGAGATTCCCGTTGGCCTGCAGTCGATTGCATTAGGGTTAACCGATTCAACGGCGCGGATTAAAGAATGGATGGAAGACGACTGGCTCAATCAAGCGGTGCAAGCTGTCGTGCAGTGGTACAAAGAATGTGGTCGGGCTGATCTGGTAGCCTTTGTCACGGTTCAGACAACGCTTTTGAAAGTGGCTGGCGATCGTGAAAAACAAGGATTGATCCTGGATTTGATGGCTTTGATCTGGCGCGATACGCTGATGGTAGCCAATGGCGCTGATGAAGTCGATGATCTGCATTTCAATGACCAATTGACGATGATCAAAGAAATCGCGCAGCACTATCGACTGGATCAATTACTGAAGGTCAGCGAACTGACGCTTGAAACCAGGCATTTAATGGACCAGAACATTTCATTTCAAAATACGGCCGAGCAGCTTTCACTGCGCATTATCAATGTCTTGCAGCGATAGAAATGGGGAAAGACACAAATGAGTGAGCGAGTAGACAAAAGCAAGATTTATGAACGATTCACCAGAGTTACCAAGCAAACCAAGGATCTAGTCGACAGCATGGAAGAATTGCAGTCAATGATGACGGCGGTTCTGGAAGAAAATGCTGAGCTGTCGATTGAAAACGAGCATCTGCATCAAATGCTCAAACAAAAGCATCAGCAGGCAACCAAAGACGGCTTGACCGATTCAAGACGCAACCTGCAAAAGTTGTATCAAGAAGGCTTTCATGTCTGCAATGAATACTATGGCAAGCGATTGGATGAAGACGATTCATGCGCGTTTTGTCTGGATGCAATCTATGGGCGCCACGATCAGCCGCAAAAGTAAGGGTGATATTTATGCAACAGATTCGCAGCTTTACTGATAATGAAACGGGACGACTCTATTTGGTGCCAACGCCAATCGGCAATCTTGACGATATGACGTTTCGAGCCGTCAAGACGCTGGCAGCAGTTGATTTGATTGCTTCCGAGGATACGCGGCATACGCAGATGCTTTTGAATCATTTTGAGATTGATACCAAACAGATCAGCTTTCATGAGCATAATACCGAACAGCGAATTCCACAGCTGATTGAGCTTTTAAAGCAAGGCAAGTCGATTGCGCAGTGCAGTGATGCCGGTATGCCATCAATCTCTGATCCAGGTCGGGAACTGGTTGCAGCAGCGGTTGCAGCCGGTCTCCAGGTCGTTGCACTGCCTGGCGCCAATGCGGGGATTACGGCCTTGATTGCCTCTGGTCTTAACCCGCAGCCATTTTATTTTTATGGTTTCTTAAGCCGCAAGCATCAGCAGCAGATTGCAGAATTGACGCCGTTAAATCAACACCAGGAAACGATGATCTTTTATGAGGCGCCACATCGACTGGCAAAAACGCTGAGTTCGATGGCCGAGGTTTTTGGGTTGGATCGCAAGGCAGTCTTGGCAAGAGAGCTAACCAAGCGTTATGAGGAGTTTTGTCGCGGGTCACTGGAGGAATTGATTCAGTGGGCAGATGAGCATCAGATTCGCGGTGAGTTTGTGATTCTGGTGGCCGGTAATGATCATCCCGACCAGCCAGCTGATGATGCGGCCAACCTCAGCCTAAAAGAGCAGATCGACCAAGAGATTCAGCATGGTCTTTCAACCAATGCGGCTATCAAGCTGGTTGCCAAGCGCAATCAGATCAAGCGCCAGGATTTGTATCGGCAGTACCATGAGCTTTAAGATGAGGTGAGACGATGGCATTGAAAGCCCCTTTGGTATATGAAACCAAGCATCATTTAAGTTACTATGAATGCGATGCAACCGGTCATCCCAGCTTAAGCATGCTGATCAGTATGGCTGTGCAGGTATCAGAAGAACACGGCAATTCGTTAGGACTGGATACGGCAACCATCCAAAGCTATGGCGGTGGCTGGGTGATTACCAGCTATGAAGGATCCTTTGCCGCACGACAGCCGATTAATGGTGAAGAGGTAATTCTAGGCACGCGGGCGATTGCCAATAATCGTTTCTTTGCCCTGCGCGAATTTTGGATTCAATCAGCTGATCGTCAAGTTGAGTATGTTCGCTTGACCGGGCTGTTCGTTTATATGAACCTGCAGACGCGTCATTTAATGTCGATTCCGCAAGCAGTCATTGAGCCTTATCATGGTCCGGAAAAGAAGCGGCTGCCTAGATTGGCTAAGGCTCGCGAACTCCAAGACGTTAGATTTAAAAATGACTATCATGTTCGATTCTTTGATATTGATTCAAACCATCATGTCAATAATGCTCGCTACTTTGACTGGATGCAGGATCCGTTGGGGGCAGAATTTTTAACGCACCATCAGCTAAAGCATATGACGATGCGCTATGAAAAAGAAGTGCGCTACGGTCAAACCGTCACCAGTGAGATCAGCAGTCCCTATCGCAATGAAAATGGTGAGTTGACCACTGATCATCGAATCGTTGTCGATGGTCAGCTGGCGGCGGCCTCAACGATGACTTGGAATGAATAAAATACGTAAAATCGCGTCTGTCAAGCTGACAGACGCGATTTTTAGTACGATGAACGGCTTTGAAGTGATATGCTTTTGACTTTTCGTATTATTTACACTGCAAAAAAGTTTTAAGGCCCAAACAGGCTGAAATTGGTGGTATTCTTTATATATAACAGATAAAAAGGGCATTCATTGAATAAAATCATGTGAGGAGTGTTAATTTGAAAAATTCGTTATTTGGGATTATTTTCCTAGAGCCGGATCGCTTGACGCTTCGGATTGTAGAGCTCCCAACCCTTAAAATCATTACCGAGGTCCAATCAGGGGCCTTGATCGTTGGCAGTCATAACGTTGCCAACTATGCACAAAACATGCAGGCTATTGTTGATAATCTTCAAGGTTTTCAACGAATTCTGCGTGAATATCAAGTTGAAAAATTCGCCTTTTATGGCTCTTTAGAAGACTTAAACATGGTCGAGGCTCGCTATATTGCCGAGCAATTAAAAGTCAGGACTGATTTGAATATTGAATGGCTCAGCAACAATCAGCTGATGGCCAGTGCCTTGGCAGCCGTAATGGCCCAGATGCCGCGGTTCAACGAGCTTAGTAAAAAGGCGTTGTATATTTTGACGATTGGTCTGAACACGACGCGGCTTTCCTATTTCCGCCACGGCAAGTTTCAGACGTCATGGGACATCGACTTGGGCGAGGCGCGCGTCAATCACCTGGCCCAAACGCTGCGCCAGACGACGACGACGCCAAGCGAGATTATTCTGGACTATATTTCAAGCAAGCTGGAATACCTGGTACCAGAACTGCGTCATGTCAAAAATTCCAATCTGTTGATTCATAACGTAGGAACGATGGCCCAAAGCTACGTTAAGCCTGATGAGATGCTGGGCAAGGTGCCGCGTGAAGATTTTGAAAAGCGCTACCAGCGGATCGTCAGCTCGTCCAATCAGTTCATTATCAATCATTACAACGTTGATGAGCAAAGCGTCAACTGGGTATTGCCCAACTACCTGGTGATTTCGCGTACCATTCATCTGCTGGATGCACAGCGAATCTATGCCACCAGTCTGCGCATTTTGGATGGCCTGACGATTATGCAGCTGGGTGATCGCTCGCTGGTCGCCAATATGATTCGAACCTCAGCAGCCAACATGGCACAACGCTATGGAGCTGATACGGCGCATTCAACGTTTGTTACCAGAGTTGCGCTGCAGCTGTTTGATGCCCTGCAGCCGATTCACCGGCTTGATCGGCATGATCGCCTGCTTTTAGAGATTGCCTGCAAGATTGAAGATATCGGCAACTTTATCAATCCACAAGGGCACTATCGGCATTCGCAATACATCTTAGAAGCTAATCCGCTGATTGGTCTTTCAGCTGATGATAACCGTACGATTGCTGAAGTAGCGCGCTATCACAGTTCTGAGAGTCCCGACGTTGCGCAGGCTCACTATCGGCATATGGATGATGATATTCAGATGCCGGTTGCCAAATTGGCGGCAATTCTTAGGGTAGCGGACTCGCTTGATGACTCACGCCTGCAGAAAATTTCACGAGTTGAGCTGCGCCTGCAGGATGAACGCTTGCTGATCACGGCCCATGCCAATGACGATCTGGTCTTGGAAAAGTGGGCCTTTCAACGAAAAAATCAGCTGTTTACCGATGTCTATGGCCTAAAGCCAGAATTAATTGCCAAGGAAGGGGAATGAAATGATGTATAAAGATTTTTATCAGCCGCAAAACTACGTCAACCGTGAGCTTTCTTGGATTGACTTTAATGGTCGGGTCTTAGAAGAAGCACTGGCCCCAGAAAATCCGCTGCTGGAGCGGGCTAATTTCCTGGGGATTACGCAAAGCAACGTGGACGAGTTCTTTATGGTACGAGTTGCCTCGCTGCATAAGCTTTCGGCTGCCAACGTTACGACAACCGATGCTTCAGGTATGACGCCCAAAGAGCAGCTGGACGCGGTTAATGAAAAAGAACACGGCATGGTTGAGCAGCGCTATCAGATTTATAATGATCAGCTGCTGCCAGAACTGGCAGCACAAAATATTCAAATTCTACATGTCAGAAATTTGGATGCTGAACAATATGAATACGTTCGTCGCTACTTTAACGAGGAATTAATGCCGGTATTGACGCCAATGGCTGATGATACATCGCGGCCATTTCCTTTTATCTCCAACAATTCGCTCAACATTGCAGTTAAATTGGAACGCGATCCAGAAAGCCTGCACGTTAAAGAGCACGAAATTCTGGAAGGCGATCAAGAGATTCAAGGCCGCTCTCAAGAACCTCATGATGAGAATACCGAAAATGAAGAGAAATTTGCGACGGTCCGCGTTCCGGAGATCTATAAGCGTCTGGTCAAGCTGCCAGGCGAAAACCAGTTTGTCTTATTGGATGAATTGATCAAGGAATTTCTGTCGGTTCTTTTTCCCGGCTACCGCATTATTTCTTCTGGTACTTATCGGGTCATGCGGGACATGGATCTGGACGTTGCCGAAGAAGATACGTCTGATCTATTGCGGGCCGTTCAGCATCAGCTGCGGGAGCGTGAACATGGTCATGTCATGCGTCTAGAGGTTGAGCGTGATATTGATCCATGGTTGGAAAATCATCTGATCAAGAACCTGCATGTAAATGAAACGGCAGTCTATCGCGTCAATGGACCAGTCGATCTGACGTTTTTAAAGAAGCTTTCTGGGATGGTCAAAGGACACGATGAGCTGCGTTATCAGCCGTTCAAAGCGCACCTCGATCCGCGCTTTGATATGGATCATAATATCTTTGAGGCAATTCGCACTAAAGATCATCTGGTTCAGCATCCTTATGATGATTTTCAATCGGTCGTCAACTTCATTCATCAAGCGGCCACTGATGACCAGGTCTTGGCGATTAAGATGACCTTGTATCGTGTTTCGGGCAATTCGCCGATCATTAAGTATCTGGGGATGGCTGCTCAGCAAGGCAAACAGGTTACGGTTTTGGTTGAAGTCAAGGCGCGGTTTGATGAACAAAACAACGTTCGCTGGGCGCGGCGTCTGGAACGAATGGGCTGTCACGTTATCTATGGCCTGGTTGGCTTAAAGACGCACTGTAAGCTGGCATTGGTTATTCGGCGTGACGAAGATGGCATCCGGCGCTACATGCATCTGGGGACTGGTAACTATAATGATGTTACGGCTCATTTCTACACCGATATGGGACTGTTTACGTGCGACTACGAACTGGGCGAAGACATGACCAACCTGTTCAATATGCTTTCAGGATTTGCTCGGCCACGCTACTTCCATAAGCTGCGAGTCTCACCAGATGGCATTCGGGAGTTTATTGATGGCAAGATTGATGAGCAGATCAAGATTGCTAAGGCCGGCAGCCCAGCTTTGATTCGCATGAAGATGAACTCGCTGTCTGACAAGCAGATTATCGCGCGGCTTTATGAAGCGGCTGCGGCAGGTGTTAAGATTCAGCTGCTGATTCGCGGAATTACCTGTCTGCGCAATGATCTGCCTCAGCTGCATGAAAATATTGAGGTTCATTCAATCGTGGGGCGTTTTTTGGAACACTCACGGATCTATTACTTCAAGGGCAACGGTCATGAAGAAATCTATCTGGCCAGTGCTGATATGATGACGCGCAATCTGAATCGACGGGTTGAGGAGCTGTTCCCAGTTTTGGAAAGTGATACTAAGGCACGGGCAATCGATATTTTTGACAAGATGTGGCAAGATAATGTCAAGACACGGATTCTGCACGGCAACAAGTATGAGCGAATTGACCGCGGTAAGACGCAGCCGTTTAGCTGTCAAGAATACTTTATTGCGCAAGCTCAGGCAGCTAACCGAGCTGATAAGAAGGAAACTGAACAGCATCAAGCAGCCAGTGCCTTTCAGCCAATGACGCGTCACGTATCCAAGCTGCATTTGAACGATAAAGAGGACAATGCGCATGATTAATCTGGCGGTTATTGATCTGGGCTCAAATTCGGTTCGGCTGCGAATTACTGAGATTAACGAGTCTGGTAATTATAATTTGGTAAGCTATGAAAAAGAATATGTTCGTCTTTCAGAAAATATGGGGCCAGAAAAAATGCTCAAGCCAGCGCCAATGGATCGAACGATAAAAGCACTGCAGCATTTTAAGCAGCTCTGCATGGCATTAGAAAACGTTCGGGTGATTGCGGTTGCCACGGCTGCCGTTCGTCAGGCTGCCAACCAGACGGAATTCTTAAAGCGGGTCAAGGCAGAGACCGGTTTTAGCTTTAAGGTAATCTCTGGTGAGCGGGAGGCTTATCTGGACTATGTTGGCGTTACCAGAACTCTGCCGATTAAAAACGGATTGATTATCGATACTGGTGGCGCCAGCATGGAATTGATCTATGTCGATGACGGACAGGCTGAAGAAATCATCAGTCTGCCGATCGGTGCGGTGCTGCTTTCTCAAGAATATCATCTGGATGATCAGATTAACTCTGCTGATTTGTTTGATGCCATCGTTAGGGTTGATCACGCGCTGGGACCTCAGCACTGGCTGCAGCGGGCCCGACACCAAGAAGTCGTGGCCCTGGGTGGCAGCAATCGAGCTCTGGCTAAGATCTATCGCTGGCAGCTGGAGGCTCAGGGCAAAGGTCGTCAACCCGTTCATGGTCTAAAAATGTCGACAGCTGATGCCAATCGCATTATGCACTCGCTGCTTGCGATGGATAAAAGGCAGCGGGCCAACGTTCATGGCATTGCTTCTGAACGGGCTGATGTAATTGTTGGCGGCCTGCTGCCATTAATGGCGATTTTGCGGCAGTTGGACGTCAAGCAGCTGACATTTAGCAATAATGGGCTGCGGGAAGGCTTAATGTTTAAGTTCTTGGATCATGAGATCATGAGCAGTATCGTTCAGCCGCTGACGGATTAAATTTTTAAAGATTGATATCAAATGGGTTTTTACTAAAATTTTATGTTATAATTTTACTAAGAGAGAAATGAAGAGGTAAACCCGTCAAGATAAGGGAGGAAAACACTTTGGCTATTTTAGTTGCAGGTGGGGCCGGATACATTGGCTCACACATGGTTAAAGATTTAATTGAACATGGTTATGACGTGGTCGTTGCAGACAACCTTTCAACGGGACACAAAAAGGCCATCAATCCAAAGGCTAAGTTCTACTATGGCGACATTCGCGATCGTGCCTTTCTGGATCGGATTTTCGTTAATGAAGAGATTGAAGCCGTAGTTCACTTTGCGGCCTTTTCAATCGTTCCCGAATCAATGAGTGAGCCTTTGAAGTACTTTGACAACAACACGAGTGGCATGGTTACGCTTTTGGAAGCCATGCGCGACTTTGGCGTTAAGTACATTGTCTTCAGCTCAACGGCGGCTACTTATGGTACGCCGGAACACATGCCAATTAAAGAAACCGATCCGCAAAAGCCAATCAATCCATATGGTCTGTCCAAGCTGATGATGGAACAAATGATGGCATGGGCTGACAAGGCTTATGGTATTAAATTCGTGGCGCTGCGCTACTTCAACGTGGCTGGGGCTGCTCCAGACGGTACGATTGGCGAGGATCATGGTCCCGAAACGCACCTGGTTCCAATCATCATGCAGGTTGCTCAAGGCAAGCGCAAAGAACTCAGCATCTTTGGCGATGACTACGATACGCCGGATGGTACCAACGTGCGTGACTATGTTCATGTTATGGATTTAGCCGATGCTCATATTCTGGCTTTGCAGTATCTGAAGAAGAACAATCAATCCAACCAGTTCAACCTGGGCTCTTCAACCGGCTTTTCCAACAAGCAGATGCTGGAAGCGGCTCGTGAGGTTACGGGTAAGGAGATTCCAGCTAAGATGGCGCCTCGTCGTCCCGGGGATCCAGACTCGTTGGTTGCGGCCAGTGAAAAGGCACGTGAAGTCTTGGGTTGGAAGCCGAAATTTGATGACGTGCACGATATCATTGCAACGGCTTGGAAGTGGCACTCCACGCATCCAAAGGGCTATGACGACCGCAACAATTAAAAATCAAATATTAATTGCTTAATTAAAGATGAGTACGCTAAGAGCTAAAAAGCTTGCCGTACTCATTTTTTAGTTGTGTGATAAAATTGCTAAGTACGAAAGGAACGAGAAACTAATGAAAATACTTGCAATTGATACCTCTAATCACCCAATGAGCGTGGCATTGGTAGAAGACGATCAGCTTCTAGCTACAACGACGCTTAATATGGTCCGCAACCACAGCATTTTTCTTTTACCGGTAATTGATGATCTGTTTCAAAAAGTTCAATGGCAGCCCCAAGACTTGGATCGGGTCGTAGTTGCCCAGGGTCCGGGATCATATACCGGCATCCGCATTGCAGTAACTACTGCCAAGGTGCTTGCCGATACTTTGGACATCGAATTGACAGGCGTCTCCAGCTTAAAGACGGTGGCGGCTAACCTGCCTTCAGCAACTGACGCCTTGATCGTGCCATTTTTTGATGCACGGCGCGGCAATGTTTTTGCAGGGGTCTATCGGTGGCAAGATGATCAGCTGGTCAGCGTATTGCCTGATCAGCACCTATCAATGCAGGCCTTGCTGGATCAATTGGCAAAACTTGAAAAACCGGTCTTAATGGCAGGCGAACTGACTGACCGTTTGCAAAAGCAGCTCAAAACCGTGCCTGAGCAGCTGAAGTTTTTACCGGCTGCATTTAGTATTCCGTCAACCTATCAGCTGGCCTTGCTAGGGGAAAAAGCAGCACCGGTTAAAAATATTGATGCATTTGTGCCGCAATACTTAAGAATTACCGAGGCCGAGGCAGTTTGGCACCACCAGCACCCCGACGCTCCACAGCAGGATTATGTTCGAGAAGTTTAAGAATTGGCTGGAACAGGTTGGCAGCACTGACCGGACGCCAATGACGTTTGCCAGCCGTTCGATCAGACTTAATCATCAATCTGGTACGATCAGTCAGGCTAAGGAAGCTGATATTGCTGCCATGGTGCATATTGAGGAACTGATCTATGGCGTGGCACCGTGGAATCGAGCGGCATTTGCAGCGGATCTGAAGAAAAGTGATCGGCTGTATCTGGTGCTGAAAAATGCCAATGGGGACGTCCTGGGCTTTATCGGCTGTTCATTTGACTGGAATCGTGCTGATGCTCATATTACCAACTTTGGCGTGCATCCGGCTTTTCAAAGACAGGGACTGGGAACCTACCTGCTGCAGACGACCAGGCAGATTGCTCTGGCACAAGCAATGCGCACGATGAGTCTGGAAGTTAGAGTCTCCAACTATCAGGCACAGCGGCTCTATCGACGGATGGGGTTTATGGATGGCGAGCTCAAGCGGCATTATTACTTGGACAATCATGAAGACGCGTTGGATATGGTTGCCCAGCTTGAAGAAGTGAAAGGATAGAATAAAGTGGCAAAGAAAAATTTGATCTTGGCGTTTGAAAGCAGTTGTGATGAGACCAGTGTGGCGGTCATTGAAGATGGGCAAAAGATCCTAAGCAATATCGTAGCAACCCAGATTTTGAGTCATCAGCGTTTTGGCGGGGTCGTGCCTGAGGTGGCCAGCCGTCATCATATTGAGCAGATTACCAAATGCATTGATAAAGCACTGAATGAGGCAGCCGTTGACTATGACGACTTAAGTGCAGTCGCGGTTACGTATGGTCCTGGTCTGGTTGGTTCGCTGTTGGTAGGCGTGACGGCTGCCAAAATGGTTGCCTGGGCTCATCAACTGCCATTGGTGCCGGTTAATCATATGGCTGGCCATCTATACGCGGCTCGTTTTGAAAACCAGTTTGCCTATCCGCAGCTGGCACTTTTGGTTTCGGGCGGACACACAGAACTGGTTTACATGGCCAGTGAACACGAATACGAGATCATTGGCGAAACGCGTGATGATGCGGCTGGAGAAGCTTATGACAAGATTGGCAGAGTATTAGGCGTCAACTATCCAGCCGGTAAGACGATTGATGAGTGGGCAGCCAAAGGATCCGATACGTTCCATTTTCCGCGGGCGATGGAAAAAGAGGACAACTATGACTTCAGCTTCAGTGGCCTTAAAAGCGCCTTTATCAACACCGTACACAATGCCAATCAGCGTGGTCAAAAGCTGGATAAATATGATCTGGCGGCCAGCTTTCAGCAGAGCGTAGTTGACGTATTGGCAGAAAAGACGATGCGGGCCTTGAGCGACTACCCTGTCAAACAGCTGATCTTGGCTGGGGGCGTAGCAGCTAACCATGGACTGCGCAAGCGTTTGGAACGCGACTTAAAAGAGCAGCATCCAGAAGTAGAGCTTTTGATGGCGCCATTGAAACTATGTGGCGACAACGCGGCCATGATTGGGGCAGCCGGTTGGGTAAACTATCTGCATGGTGATCGCGCCGGTTGGGATCTTAATGCAGTTCCTGGGCTCTCGTTTGCAAGAAGCAATGCCAACCCGGATCTGGCAATAAAATAAACTAGACAGTATTAAAAGAGCTTGTGTTTTCGTTACGAAACATAAGCTCTTTTTTTGCAATAAATTTTGATAATCAAAATATTTTTATAAAACTTTTCCACAAGATATGACTGATAATTCATATTTATTAGCAGGCATCATGCTTGTATTCAATAATGGTATTTTGAGACATCAAAAGATATTTTGGTGTTTTTGATAACCGCTTTCACAGGGCGAATTAAGGTTGACTAAAAATTTGAATGACATATAATTCGATTATCGAATACTTTGATACTCGAAATACTTTTTTGAAGGCAGGTGACAAAATTGGCACTGATGACGGCACAAGAAATCATGGATCTGATTCCCAATCGCTATCCGATCTGCTATATCGATTATGTCGATGCCATGGAACCTGGAAAGAGCATTACCGCGACTAAAAACGTTACGATCAATGAATCATTTTTCCAAGGTCACTTTCCTGGCAACCCGGTTATGCCGGGAGTCTTGATAATTGAAACACTGGCCCAGGCAGCATCGATTCTGATTCTGAAATCACCAGAGTTTTTCAAGAAAACGGCATATCTGGGAGCGATTCACAATGCTAAGTTTCGCCGGATGGTGCGGCCGGGCGATGTCGTAAAGCTTGAGATCGAAATGATTAAAAAGCGGCGGCAAATGGGGATTGTCAAGGCAGTAGCCAAGGTCTTGGACAAAAAGGTCTGCAGCGCTGAATTGGTCTTTGTAGTGGCGGATCGCCAAGCTAAGATTTAGCCGCGGTTTAGTCTATAATGTATTTTGATAATCAAACTATTTGAGCTGTTAAGCAAAGGAGAAAATACATTATGAATGACGACTACCAAGAAATTAACCAGGCATTGGTGCGGGTCTATAACGGGATTTTATGGGTTGAAGAACACGAGCTGCGTAAAAGCATGTTTCGTGATTTGACGATCAAAGAGATGCACGCAATCGATGCAATCACCATGTACAATCACCAGACTGTTTCGCAGGTTGCGCAAAAACTGCATGTCTCACCAGGCACGATGACGGCAACGGCTGATCGGCTGGTGAAAAAGGGCTATGTAGAACGCTATCGTGATGAAGAGGATCGGCGCGTGATTCGGCTTGGCTTGACTCATAAGGGCCGTGTACTGTTTCGTGCGCACCGTGCCTTTCACAACATGATGGTTAAGGGCTTTTTAAAAGATATGAACGATGAAGAGCTGAAAGTCGTTCGCAAGGCGTTGCGCAACTTGGAAGATTTTCTGGATGAACATGCCTGAGAGGATGAGAAAGCCTTTGGAAGACTTAAAAATCGTACAGACGGCCAGCTGGGTTCCTGATCAGGTCATTGATAATGATGACTTGAGTCGGATTATGGATACCTCTGACGATTGGATTCAATCAAGAACCGGAATCAAGCGGCGGCATATCAGCAAGCACGAGAATACAGCTGATCTGGCTTCTAAAACCGGTCAGCTGCTCTTAGAAAAAAGCGGCTGGCAGGCTGAGGAACTTGATCTGATTTTAGTAGCTACCATGTCGCCGGATGCCTATACGCCTTCAACGGCCGCGATCGTTCAAGGCCGGCTGCAGGCCAAAAATGCAGTTGCCTTTGACGTTTCAGCGGCCTGCTCGGGATTTGTCTACGGCTTGGCAGTTGCCAGTCAGATGATGAGTACGGGAATGGTAAAAAAGGCCATGGTAATTGGCAGTGAGGTCTTAAGCAAGCTGATTGACTGGCATGATCGAACGACTGCCGTTTTATTCGGTGATGGTGCTGGGGGCGTCTTATTAGAAAAAGTGCCGGTTAAAGCACCAACCCTATTAGGACTGCAGCTAAAGACCTTTGGCGAGCTGAGCAATGAGCTAAGTGCCGGTATGACGAGTTCGGGAAATACTTTTCCTAAACCGCTGACTGAACTGACGCCATTTAAGATGAATGGACGCGCGGTCTACCGTTTTGCCACGCATGAGGTACCTGAATCAATTTTGCAGGCCAGTGCTCAAAATAAGCTGACGCTGGATCAGATTGATGTTTTTTTGCTGCATCAGGCCAATGCCCGCATTATCAGGCAGGTAGCCAAGCGCCTCAAGCAGCCTTTAGAAAAGTTTCCCATCAACATTGCTGAATATGGCAATACTTCTGCTGCCAGCGAACCGATTCTTTTAGACGAATGCGTTGAAAAAGGAATGATCAAACGAGGCGATATTTTAGCCTTGAGCGGTTTTGGCGGCGGTCTGACGACGGGAACGATTATTTTAAGATACTGATTTTGAACAAATAAAAAGAAATGAGGATAAACAAATGACTAAAGAAGAAATTTTTGCAACGGTAAAAGAAATCGCAGCTGAAGAACTGGATATCGATGAAGCCAAGATCGTGCTAGATGCCAAAATCAAAGAAGATCTGGAAGCAGACAGTCTGGACGTTTTTGAAATCATGAACGAACTGGAAGACAAGTTTGACATTGAACTGGATGTTGAAGATGGTGCCGAAACGATTAACGATGTCGTTGAACTGGTAGCCAAGCAGCTGGCAGCCAAGGAAGACTAAGATGCAGCTAGGGATTCTGTTTAGCGGTCAAGGAGCACAAAAACCAGGAATGGGCTGTGACCTGCTGGCTGATGAGACGTTTTCAAAGACGCTGGAGCAGGCCAGTGAGGCAGCTGAACTTGATATCGTCAAGCTTTTGAAGAGCGAAAATGGCGAGTTGAATCAAACCAGATACGTTCAGCCGGCACTGGCAGCTTTTAGCCTGGGAATCTGGCATATGCTGCAGCGTGACCTGCCCAACTTGCCGGCAGCTGGCATGGTCGGCTTGTCGCTGGGGGAATATCCGGCTTTGATGGCGGCTGAATCCTTGGCGATCGATGCTGGCTTTGCTCTGCTTAAGGATCGTGGCCAATATATGCAGAAAGCGGCGGATGAGGTTGCCAGTACGCTGGCAGCGGTTATTGATCCGGATATCGAACCGGTTGAAAAAATCTGCGCGCAGCTGCCAGATGTCTGGGTTGCCAATTACAATTCACCACGACAACTGGTGATTGGCGGTACTCAAGCAGGGATCAAAGAGGCAGTAGAACGGTTAAAAGCAAGTCAGGCAGCCAAACGGGTGATTAAGCTGAATGTCAGTGGTGCTTTTCATACGCCGCTGTTTGACGGCGCTCGCCAACAGATGAAAGCCCGCCTGTGCGACGTTGAGTTTAGCCAGCCAAAGGTTCCGGTGATCAGCAATACGATCGTGGCTCCGTTTCAAACTAAAGAAACAGCAGCTATTCTGGAACGTCAACTGGCGGTGCCAACTCATTTTGGCCAGGATCTGCAGTATCTGATTGAGCATCAAAAAATTGAAGGAACGCTGGAAATTGGTCCCGGCAAGACGCTCAGCAAATTTGCCAAGCAGGTCGAC
Organism: Limosilactobacillus mucosae DSM 13345; assembly: GCF_001436025.1. Classification (GTDB taxonomy): domain Bacteria; phylum Bacillota; class Bacilli; order Lactobacillales; family Lactobacillaceae; genus Limosilactobacillus; species Limosilactobacillus mucosae. The sequence goes on from NZ_AZEQ01000001.1 coordinate 72,021, forward strand.
GCTGGCTTGAAGCGGGAACATATCGAAACGCGGCTGGATTATGAGAACTTTGTAAAGGAGCATGTCCAATGGAGCTAACCAATAAAACGGTATTGATTACCGGCAGCTCAAGAGGAATCGGCGCGGCAACGGCACTGTCATTTGCCAAGGCGGGCAGCCGCGTGATCTTGAACGCCCGTCATGAATTGCCAGCCTCACTAAAGCAGCAGCTGGATGAGCTTGGTACTGAATATTGCTTTTTGCCAGGTGACGTCAGTGATGAACATGTCGTCAAGGAATTGACTAAGACCGCTTGGGAAAAGTTTGGCGGAATTGACGTATTGATCAATAATGCCGGTATTACGCGGGACCGCCTGTTGATTGGCATGAAGACGGCAGATTTTGATGAAGTCCTGCAGGTCAACTTGAAAGGACCGTTTTTAATGATTCAGGCGCTGCTTAAAAAGATGTATAAGCAGCGGGCAGGGGTCATCATCAATCTGGCCAGCGTCGTTGGTCTGCATGGTAATGCCGGCCAGGCCAACTATGCTGCCAGCAAGGCGGGAATCATTGGCCTGACTAAAACGGTAGCCAGAGAAGGCGCGCTGCGGGGAATTCGCTGCAACGCTATCGCACCAGGGATGATTGCCAGCGACATGACGGCAGCCATGCCACAAAAAGCGCAGGACCAGATTTTAGCGAGTCTGCCTTTAAAACGCTTTGGCGAACCGGCAGAAATTGCGCAGACGGCTTTGTTTTTAGCCCAGAATGATTACGTAACCGGTCAGACGATCGTAGTTGATGGCGGGATGACGATTTAGGAGAAGCTTATGACAAGAGTTGTAATTACAGGGATGGGGGCTGTTTCCCCAAACGGCAATGGCTTTGATGAGTTTGTTGAGCACACTTTAGCTGGAAAGATCGGCATCAAGCCAATCACCAAGTTTGACGCCGCGCCAACCGGGATTACGGTAGCTGGTCAGATTGATGATTTTGATCCCAGCGAGGTAGTTGGCAAAAAAGCGGCTCGCCGGATGGATCTTTATTCACAATATGCCATTCAGACGGCAGCTGAAGCAGTTGCGATGGCCGGGATCAATGAAGAAAATACGGCACCTGAAGATCTGGGCGTTATCTATGGCTCGGGAATCGGCGGTTTGACCACGATTCAAGAGCAGGTAATCAAAATGCATGACAAAGGTCCCAAGCGAGTTTCGCCAATGTTTGTTCCAATGGCGATCGCCAACATGGCCGCGGGCAACATTGCGATTCGCTTCAATGCGCAAAATATCTGTACGTCGATCGTAACGGCCTGTGCAACGGGAACCAACTCGATCGGTGAAGCCTATCGTCAGATTAAGGAAGGCCGCGCGCAGGTCATGATTGCCGGTGGCTCAGAAGCTTCAGTCAATGAAATCGGGATTGCCGGTTTTGCTGCTTTGACTGCACTTAGCACGACGACGGATCCTTTGAAAGCTTCCCGGCCATTTGATAAGGATCGCAATGGCTTTGTCTTAGGTGAAGGTGGCGCGGCAATGGTTTTGGAGAGCCTTGAGCATGCGCAAAAGCGAGACGCTCAAATCTTAGGCGAGATCGTTGGCTATGGCGCTACGGGCGATGCCTATCACGTTACTTCTCCGGATCCAGCAGGCCGTGGTGCATCAAGAGCCATGCAGCAGGCAATTGACGAGGCTGGAATTGCTCCAGAAAAAGTCGACTACATCAATGCTCATGGTACGGCAACTCATGCTAATGATGCTGGCGAGTCACTGGCTGTCAATCAGGTCTTTGGTAAAGACAGCAAAGTGCTGGTCAGCTCAATCAAGGGCATGACCGGGCATCTGCTTGGGGCAGCCGGAGCAATTGAGGCGGTCGTTACCGTTGCCGCGTTGCAAAAAGGCGTGCTGCCGCCAAACGTTGGCTGTGAGAATCAAGATCCGGCCTGTCAGGTCAATCTGGTTGATCAGACCAATCAAAATCAGCCTGATGCCGAATATGCCCTGAGCAACTCATTTGGCTTTGGTGGACATAATGCCGTATTGGCTTTTCGAAAATGGAAGTGATTTTTAATTGGAATTAAAAGACGTTCAGCATTTAATGAAGACGTTTGAGGTCTCAGATACCAGAGAGCTTAAGATTGATGACGGCTCGTTCCATCTCTATCTGAGCAAGAATCAGCAGGCAAATGCCAAAACTGATCTAAGTCCGCAGCCATCCCATGCCGAGCCGGTACGTCCCGTGGCTGCTGCAAGCACTCAGCAGATCAAGGCGCCTTTGGTTGGGACGGTCTATCTGCAGGCCAAGCCAGAACAGCCAGCCTACGTCAAGGTTGGCAGTCAAGTTCACAAAGGCGATGTCGTCTGCATTATTGAGGCAATGAAGATGATGACAGAGGTTAAAAGCGATCAAGACGGCATTATCAGTGCAGTCAAGGTTAAAAATGGCGAGCTGGTAGAGGTTGATCAGCCTTTGTTTGAAGTTACGGAGGGTTAGTCAATGACTGAAACGATTTTGGATTCAAACGCGATTCAAAAGATCATTCCTCATCGCTATCCGATGCTCTTGATCGATCGCGTAATCGAGTTGGAACCAGGCCAAAAAGCCACGGCAATTCGCAATGTTACCATCAATGAAGAAGTCTTCAACGGTCATTTTCCGCAAAATCCGGTTCTGCCAGGTGCACTGATCGTTGAATCATTGGCGCAGACAGGAGCCGTAGCACTTTTGTCAGAGCCTGAATTCGCAGGCAAGACGGCTTATTTTGGCGGCATCAAGTCAGCTGAGTTTCGCAAGGTCGTTCGTCCTGGCGATACGTTAAGACTTGAAGTCGAGCTGGAAAAGGTTCGCGGTCAAGTCGGACTGGGCAAGGGCGTAGCAACGGTTGATGGAAAAAAGGCCTGTACCGCAGAGCTTACCTTTTTGATTGGCTAGGTGAAAAGCATGTTTTCGAAAGTATTAGTAGCCAATCGTGGCGAGATCGCAGTACGAATCATCCGCTCGCTGCGGGAACTGGGCATCAAATCGGTAGCCATCTATTCAACCGCGGATCGCGACAGTCTGCATGTCCAGTTAGCCGATGAGGCCGTTTGCGTTGGCGGATCACGACCGCAAGACTCATACCTGAATATGCAGAATATCTTGGCAGCTGCAATCGGTACGGGCGCTCAGGCAATTCATCCTGGCTTTGGCTTTCTTTCGGAAAATGCAGCTTTTGCTGAGATGTGTGAAGCCTGTGGGATTGTCTTTATCGGACCGAAAGCATTGACGATCGATCTGATGGGCAATAAGGAACATGCCAGAGAGCAGATGAAAAAAAGCGGCATCCCGGTAATTCCTGGCAGTGATGGCTATCTTAGCAATGTTGAAAGCGCCAAGCAGGCTGCCGCAGCAATCGGTTATCCGGTTTTATTAAAAGCAGCAGCAGGCGGTGGCGGTAAGGGGATTCGGCGCATTGAGAATCAAGATCAGATGCAGCAGGCGTTTGATGAGGCTCAAAGTGAAGCACGGCTGTCGTTTAATGATGATCGCATGTATCTGGAAAAGATTCTGGAAAACGTCAAGCATATTGAGGTTCAAGTCTTTTGTGATGATTTTGGTCATGCCGTCTGGTTCCCAGAACGTGACTGTTCTTTGCAGCGCAATAAGCAGAAAGTGATTGAAGAAAGCCCATGCTCCTTGATCAGTGAAGATGAGCGGCACTATCTAGGAAAATTGGCGCTTAAGGCGGTTAAGGCAATCGATTATCGCAATACCGGGACGCTGGAGTTTTTGATGGACCAAGCGCATCATTTTTACTTTATGGAGATGAACACGCGAATTCAAGTTGAGCACACCGTTACGGAAATGGTAACCGGCATTGATTTGGTCAAGGCTCAGGTAATGGTTGCAGCCGGCGCAAAACTGCCTTTTAAACAGTCCGACATCAAGCTGCATGGTACGGCGATTGAATGCCGCATCAACGCTGAGAATCCGCAAAAAAACTTCATGCCTTCAACGGGGACGATCAACTACCTATATCTGCCAGTTGGCAATCTGGGCATGCGGATCGATACCGCGCTTTATCCACAGGCCAAGGTAACGCCTTATTACGACTCAATGATTGCTAAAGTGATTGCGCTTGGCCATGACCGCAATGAAGCCATTGAAAAATTAAAACGGCTGTTAGGCGAGATGGTGATTACGGGAATTACGACCAACCAGAATTTTCATCTGGCGATTCTCAACGATCCTGAATTTTTGCGCGGAACGATGACGACCAATTATCTTGAGCAGGACTTTATGCCTCGTTGGAAAGGAGAGACTCAGCAGTGAAGCTTTATGTGCAGAAGAAAAACACGCTAAGCGAACGCCATGTTAAGGCGGATCAAAAGGCAGATGCCAAGGTTCCAGATGATCTGCTGCGCAAATGCCCGCAGTGTGGGCTGACGATTATGAGTCGCCAGTTGGGCTGCTACGCTGAGTGTCCACAGTGTCATTACGGTTTTCGCATTGGAGCTCGGCAGCGCTTGGCCTGGCTGACAGATGAGTTTGACGAGCTGGACATGGATCTGCAGACTAAGGATCCATTGGCTTTTCCAGGTTATCAAGATAAGCTGAAGAATGCTCAGAACAAGACTCAGCTCAACGATGCCGTTTTGACTGGCGTGGCTAGGATTGGCGACCAGCAGGCAGCTTTAGGCATCATGGATCCAGGCTTTATCATGGGGTCTTTAGGAACGGTTGCTGGTGAAAAGATTACGCGGCTGTTTGAACATGCAACGCAGCACCGGCTGCCGGTCATCATGGTTACGGCATCTGGCGGGGCCCGAATGCAGGAAGGAATTCATTCTTTGATGCAGATGGCTAAGATCAGCAATGCGGTTGCCGCACATGATCAGGCTGGGCTGCTTTATGCAGTCGTCTTAACCGGACCAACGACGGGTGGAGTTACGGCCAGTTTTGCCATGCAGGGTGATATTACCCTGGCTGAGCCGCACGCATTGGTAGGCTTTGCCGGCCGACGTGTAATTGAGCAGACAATGCACCAAAAGATTCCTAATGATCTGCAGGCTGCTGAAAATCTGCTGAGACACGGTTTTATAGATGCAATCGTTAAACGAACAGATGAAAAGGCAATGCTGGAACGCTTGCTTAAGCTGGGAGGTGCCATGCGTGTCTGAAAAAACGGCTGTTGAAATCGTTAAGGCCGCGCGCAGTGAAGAAAAGATCACCAGTGCTGAAATTTTAACGCAATTATTTTCTGATTTTATTGAATTGCACGGTGATCGCAGTGGAACTGATGATCCGGCTATTAAAGGCGGCATTGCAGACTTTCACGGGCAAGCAGTGACAGTGATCACGACTGATCGCGGTCAAAGTATTGAAGAACGCATGGCCTGTCATTTTGGCTGTCCGGAACCGGGTGGCTATCGCAAATCGCTGCGCTTGATCAAACAGGCGCAAAAGTTTGGTCGCCCGGTCTTTTGCTTTGTCAATACACCGGGTGCATATCCTGGCCAATCGGCAGAAGAAAATGGTCAAGGATCGGCAATTGCTCAGAATCTACTGGAGATCAGCAAGCTGGCGATTCCAATCATCACGGTGGTCTTTGGCGAAGGCGGCAGTGGCGGTGCATTGGCGCTGGCTTGTGGCGATGAGGTCTGGATGCTTGAAAACAGTACTTATTCAATTCTTTCACCAGAAGGATTCGCCTCGATCTTGTGGAAAGACAGCTCACGCGCGGCTGAGGCAGCTGAGATCATGCAGTTGACGCCGCAAGCCTTGAAAAAGCAGGGCGTCATTGAGGGGATCATTGCCGAGCCAACCGATCATCAAGCCGTCATTGCCAATTTGGATGCGGTTTTGACCCGCGAGCTGGCTGCGCTGCAGAAACTAACGCCAGCTGAACTGCTTCAGCATCGTCAGCAACGTTTTAGAAAGTTTTAGTGAGGGAAAACAATGGAAGGAATTTTAAGCAATAAGCAAATCGTCGTCATGGGCGTGGCCAACAAGCGCTCGATTGCGTGGGGATGTGCTCAGGCGATGGAAAAACAGGGAGCAACCGTGATCTACACCTACCAAAACGAACGTATGAAAAAAAGCGTCAGTCGGTTGGTTGGCGATGAAAAACGTTTGGTCGAATGCGACGTTGCCAACGACGCCAGCATCCAGACGGCTTTTACGACAATTAAGCAGCGATTCGGCAAAGTAGATGGACTGGTTCATGCCATTGCCTATGCCAAAAAAGAAGAATTGAGCGGCTCGATTCTAAACGTCAGTCGTGAGGGCTATGCGCTGGCTCAAAACATTTCGGCGTATTCTTTGATTGCTGTTGCCAAGGCAGCTCATGAGCTTGACTTGCTCAACGATCCTGCCAGCATTGCTACTTTGACCTATTTTGGCTCAGAGCGGGCAATTCCTAACTACAACGTCATGGGAATCGCCAAGGCAGCCTTAGAAGCCAGCGTTCGCTATCTGGCGCGTGACATGGGCTCGCTGGGCGTGCGGGTAAATGCCATCTCGGCTGGGGCGATGAAGACTCTGGCGGTTACCGGAATTGACAACCACAGCGATCTTTTGAAGATGTCACAGGAGCGGACGACTGATGGGCAGTCCGTTACCTTAGAAGAAATCGGTGGGACCTGCGCCTTTTTGATGAGTGACCTGTCAAAAGGAATTGCTGGCGACGTTATTTATGTCGATAAAGGCGTTCATTTAATCTAACTTGTAAAAGGATTCAGAACTCTGAATCCTTTTAATTTTTGCTAAAAACAGGAAAGTTATTTAAAAAATTAAAAAATGGTTCGGCTTTTATTGATTGATCTTAGCGATTTCTCATTTTTTAGTCAATCAACCTAAAAATTTATGATATAATTTTGCCTTGAGGTAGGGAGAAAGTTCGTTACTGTTGACGATTGATCAAGGTGGTGTATTTCGTGAAGAAAGTTTTAATTGCCAATCGTGGCGAAATAGCAGTTCGGATCATTCGTGCCTGTCATGAGCTGGGCTTGAAGACGGTTGCTGTTTATGCCAAGGAAGATGAATACGGCGTCCATCGTTTCCGTGCGGATGAGGCCTATCAGATTGGTGCAGGCAAAAAGCCAATTGAGGCTTATCTGGATATGGATGATATTATTCGAGTCGCTAAGCAGACTGGTGCCGATGCAGTCCATCCTGGGTACGGTTTTTTAGCGGAAAATGAAGAGTTTGCGCAAAAATGTGCAGACAACGGCATTATCTTTATCGGGCCAACCGTTCGTCAGCTGCAGCTGTTTGGCGACAAGGTTGCGGCCAAGGAAGTTGCGGTCAAGGCTGGCTTAAAGACGATTCCAGGTACGGATGAGCCGGTTCAGTCAATTGATGAAGTTCGTGAATTCGCGCATACGCATGGCTATCCGATCATGATCAAGGCAGCCATGGGTGGCGGCGGTCGTGGGATGCGAATCGTTCACGATGATGATGAGCTTGATGGCGCCTACGATCGAGCCCGCAGCGAAGCCAAGCAGTCATTTGGTGATGATGAGCTTTACGTTGAAAAGTATCTGAAGAACCCTAAGCATATTGAAGTGCAGATTCTAGCTGATCAGCATGGGCACGTTATGCACCTGTTTGAGCGTGACTGCTCGGTTCAGCGACGGAATCAAAAAGTGATCGAGTTTGCGCCTAGTCTGGCCTTAAGCGAAGAACGACGTCAGGCAATCTGCCAGGCAGCCGTTAAGCTGATGGAAAGCGTGCACTATCAAAATGCCGGTACGGTTGAATTCCTGGTCACGGATGAGGACTTTTACTTTATTGAGGTCAACCCGCGGATTCAAGTTGAGCATACTGTTACAGAATTGATTACCGATGTCGACATCGTACAGTCGCAGATTCTGATTGCTGATGGTGCCGATCTGTATCAGGATCTTGAGCTGCCGGCCCAGGATCAGCTGAAGTACAACGGCTATGGGATTCAATGCCGAGTTACGACTGAAGATCCAGAAAACAACTTTATGCCGGATACTGGCCGCATCGAAACCTATCGTTCACCTGGTGGGATGGGCGTACGGCTTGATGGGGGCAATGCCTATGCTGGGGCTGTAATCACGCCATACTTTGATTCCTTGCTGGTTAAGGCCTGCGTTCATGGTCGAACTTTCAAATCAGCGGTCCGGCGTATGATTCGAGTGCTGCATGAGTTCCAGATTCGCGGCATTAAGACCAACATTCCGTTCATGCTCAACGTCTTGCATCATCCAGTCTTTGCGGCTGGTCAGGCGCATACGACGTTTATTGATCAGACGCCAGAGCTGTTCGACTTCAAGCATGAAAAGCCGGATGCCGCCAAGCAGCTGCTGACCTATGTTGGTGACGTTACCGTTAACGGCTTTAATGGCGTCAAGGCACGCGAACAGGTTCATGCTGCTGAATTAAAGGCGCCAAAGATCAATCTTGAGCGTCATAATGGACTGCCAATCGTCAATGCCAAGGATATCCTGGATCGTGACGGATCTGAGGCGGCAATGAAGTGGGTCAGCGCCCAAAAGCGGGTTCTGATCACTGATACGACGATGCGGGACGCTCACCAGAGTCTGTTTGCCACGCGGATGCGGACCAAAGACATGCTGCCGATTGCGGACCTTTACGATCACGCCATGCCAAACGTCTTCTCAGCTGAAGTATGGGGCGGGGCAACCTTTGACGTGGCCTATCGTTTCTTAGGCGAGGATCCATGGCAGCGGCTGAAGATTCTGCGTGAAAAGATGCCGCATACCATGCTGCAGATGTTATTGCGGGGATCGAACGCCGTTGGCTACAAGAACTATCCTGACAACGTCTTAAAGAAATTCATCGATAAGAGTGCTGAAGATGGCGTTGACGTCTTTCGGATCTTTGACAGTCTGAACTGGATCGAACAAATGCAAAAGAGCATTGAATACGTTCGGCAGACTGGCAAGATTGCTGAAGGGACGATGTGCTATACGGGTGACCTACTCAGCCCAGACGAGCATAAATACACGCTGGACTACTACAAGACGCTGGCTGGTCAGCTGGTTGATGCCGGGGCTCAGATCATCGGTATCAAGGATATGGCTGGACTGCTCAAGCCACAGGCCGCCTATGAACTGATTGGCGAACTGAAGAGCAAGTATGACGTACCGGTTCACCTGCATACTCATGACACGACTGGCAATGGGGTTGCAACCTACGTTCAGGCTACCAAAGCCGGCGTTGACGTGGTTGACGTGGCTTCCAGCGCACTTTCGGGAACGACGAGTCAGCCAAGCATGAGCAGTTTCTACTATGCTTTAGCTGGCAATGAACGGCAGCCAGAACTGGATATTGAAACGGTCGAAAAGATCAATGACTACTGGGCACAGGTCAAGCCGCTATACCAAGACTTCATGAACGGCATTACGTCACCACAGACTGACATCTATCAAACTGAGATGCCTGGTGGCCAATACTCCAACCTGCAGCAGCAGGCTAAGTCGCTGGGACTGGATGACTTTGACGAGGTCAAGGCCAAGTATCGTGAGGTTAACGCCCTGCTTGGCGATATCGTTAAGGTTACGCCAAGTTCTAAGGTAGTCGGCGATCTGGCCATCTTTATGATTCAAAACGGCTTGAATGCCGAAAACATTATCGAACGCGGCGAAACGCTCGACTTCCCAGAATCCGTAGTCAACTTCTTTGCAGGTGATCTTGGTCAGCCATATGGCGGCTTTCCAAAGCAGCTGCAAAAAGTCGTCTTAAAGGATCACCCAGCGATTACGGTTCGTCCCGGCAGTCTGGCCCAGCCAGTTGACTTTGATCAGATGACCAAGGAACTGGCTGCACAGCTGAAACGCCAGCCAACCGCTGAAGAAGTCATCAGCTATGTACTGTACCCAGACGTTTATCTTGATTATGTCAAGCGCAATCGTCAATATGGCAAGATCGGCGTCCTGGACACGAATACGTTCTATCAAGGAATGCGCCCAGGCGAAAAGATCTACGTCAATCTGCGGCCGGGTCGCACGGAGATTCTTGAGCTCAATACGGTTTCTGACATGGACGTTGACGGCAACCGCCACCTGCTGTTCTCCGAAAACGGTCAGCAGCTTGTCTTGACGGTCAAGGATCAGACACACGCAGCCACGGCCAAGGTCAGCGTGCCAAAAGCCGATCCGCACGATCCAGGTCAGATCGGGATGCCGCTTAATGGGACGGTCGTTGACGTGATGGTCGAAAATGGTCAAGAAGTCAAGAAGGGCCAGACACTGGTCGTAACCGAGGCCATGAAGATGGAAACGACGATCAAGGCCTCGTTTGACGGTAAGATTGATAAAGTCTATGCCAAGGCCGGCTCGACGATGGAAAGCCAAGACCTGCTGATTCAAATGAGTCCTTTAAGCTAATACGGCTTGACAGTATTAATTTATAAAGCGAGGTTAAAACAGTGGAAATTTCAGAACGCGTAAGCAACATTCAACCCTCAGCAACGCTGGCTTTGTCTGGCAAGGCCAAGGCAATGAAGGCGCAAGGCATTGACGTCTTGAACCTTTCAATCGGTCAGCCAGACTTCAATACGCCTAAGCACATTGGACAGGCTGCTATTAAGGCAATTGAGTCTGGCAAGGTTGATTTTTACACCGCGGCAGTTGGCATTGAGCCGTTAAGAAAAGCAATCGCCGATAAAGAAAACGCCGATCATGGCACAGATTTCACGGCGGATAACGTGGTAGTAATGAATGGTGCTAAAATGACGCTGTACGCTCTGGGACAAGCACTGTTTGATGAAGGCGACGAGGTTTTGATTCCTTTGCCATACTGGGTAACCTATGGCGAACAGGTTAAGCTGGCCGGTGCCAAGCCAGTCTTCGTCAAGCCAGCAGCTGGTCGCCTGACCGTTGTTCCTGAAGAATTGGAAGCCGCGCGAACGCCTAAGACGAAGGCCATGATCTTAAACACGCCCAACAATCCATCTGGTGCCGTCTACACGCGCGAACAATTGCAGGCGATTGGCGACTGGGCCGTTGAGCATGACGTTATCGTGATTGCCGACGATATCTATGGCAAGCTGGTATATAACGGGACCAAGTTTGTCTCGCTGCTGGATCTGTCACCAGCGATCCGTAAGCAGACGATTCTGGTCAATGGGATGTCTAAGACCTACTCGATGACCGGCTGGCGCGTCGGCTATGCCATTGCTGACGAGCAGGTAGTCAAGGGCTTGAAGACGTTCTTGAGTCATGCAGCCGGCAACATGGCAGCCGTCAGTCAATATGCCGCTTTGGCAGCCATTACTGGTGATCAAACCTGTGTTGAAGAAATGCGCGCTACCTATGAGGAACGCATCAATACGCTGTATCCGTTATTAAACGAGATTCCGGGCTTTAAGCTGGATGTAAAGCCGGCCGGAGCTTTCTATGCCTTCCCTGACGTCAGCGAAGCCGTTAAGCTGGCTGGTTTTGCCTCGACTGATGAGTTTGTCAGCGCGCTGCTCGATGAGGCTCACGTGGCGGTTGTTCCAGGCGCGGCCTTTGGAATGGATGACCATGTACGGATCAGCTATGCAACCAGCATGGATGTCTTAAAAGAAGCGGTTCAACGAATCCAAGCCTTTATGGCAGACCACCAAAAATAATCGATCAATAACCAATGAGCTCAGTTCTGGTTTGAGCTGGGCTCTTATTTTAAAATTCTTGTAACCCTAAATTTTAGATGAGGGTTACAAGCTGAAAGAAGGAATAAAATGAAACGTCAAAATATAGTTCATTTAACGCAGACCGCCTTGATGACGGCAATCTTAATCGTCTTAGGCATGATCCCAGGCATTCCGCTAGGGTTTATTCCGGTCCCAATCGTACTGCAGAATATGGGGGTCATGATGGCCGGTGAGATTTTGGGGCCTAAAGAAGGAACGACCTCAGTGGCCTTGCTCCTGCTGTTAGTTGCGGTTGGCTTTCCTTTCTTGACTGGCGGCAGTGGGGGAATTGCCGTTTTTGCCGGCCCAACTGGAGGCTACCTTTTAGCCTGGCTGTTTGCGCCGCTTTTGATCGGTAGTCTGCGGCAGCATTTTGGCAGTCGCTGGAGCTGGTGGCAGGAATTTTTGATGATTGTGCTGGCGGGCGTGCTGTTTATTGATATTACGGGATCGCTTTGGCTCAGCTGGCAGTCGCACATCAAGCTGACGGCGGCATTGATGTCCAATCTGGCATTTATTCCTGGCGACCTGATCAAAGCCGGCGTGGCAGTAGCCGTTGCTCGTCAGCTGCGGCGCGTACCAGCATTGAATCTTGGCTAGAAAAGAGGAATCGCAATGGGTACTAAAGATGAGCTGTTTAAAATTTTCTTGCTTAATGAGCAGCAATGGATTTCAGGCAGTCAGCTGGCGGAGCGCTTAAAGATCAGTCGCGAAAGCATCTGGAAAGGCGTCGCTGCCCTACGCAGACAAGGACATCAGATTGAGAGTCAGCGAGCGCTTGGCTATCGATATTTAGGAACGGATCATTTGGATGCAGCGGTAATCAAGATGCAGACTCGCGATGAGTTTAATGGCGAGACTCATACGGCATCAAGCATTGATTCAACGCAAAACTGGGCTAAGCAGTATCTCAGCAGTCATCAGCCCAGCCAGCCAGTCGCGTTTTTAGCTGATCAGCAGACGGCCGGCTATGGCAGACGCGGCCGCCAGTTCTATTCGCCGCAAAAGACAGGTTTGTATTTTAGCTTGGTTTTGCCGCATAATCCGATGAGCGCGCTGCCTAAAATTGGCCTTTTAACAACCGGAGTCGCCGTTGCAGTTGGCCGAGTACTTAAGCAAACCTTTCCTGATCATGATTTTTCATATAAGTGGGTCAATGATATCTATATGAATGGTCACAAAGTCTGCGGTATTTTGACTGAGGCAACGCTGGAACTGGAATCAGCATCATCGGCAGCATTGATTGTAGGAATCGGTATTAATCTGTCGACCGTTGATTTTCCAGCAGCCGTAGCTCAAAAAGCCGGCAGTATTGCCCCTGAGCAGACCATTGATCGAAATCAGCTGGCTGCCAGGCTTTTGGTTGCAATCATGAATGTTTATAGTGAGTACGATTCGGGAAAATTCCTGCCAGAGTACCGAGCTCATTCATTGGTCTTGAAGCGGCCAGTCGTCTTAAAAATCGGCAATGATAAAGCAGTTGGCAAGGCTGTCGACATTGACGATCAAGGCGGCTTGGTATTGGAATTTGCGGATGGCACGAAAAAGTCGTTTATCAGCGGCGAGGTGACCAAGGTTGATCTGCCAGGGATGACGTCATAATGGAAATTCACGGTTTAGATTTAGATCAGGTTGGCCGCTGTCGGCACTATCACTTGGCAGTTGATGTTGCGGCCTTGAAATGCAGTCGTTGCCAAAAATACTATGCCTGCTATCGATGTCATGATGCTTTGGAAAACCATCATTTCATGGCTTGTGAGCGGGAAAACTGGCCAGTCCTATGCGGTATCTGCGGCTGTTTGATGCAGTTTGCACAATATCAGCAGGGAAGCTGTCCGCGCTGTGGGCACGACTTTAATCCCGGCTGTCATCGTCACTGTCGGATTTATTTTAAATAGCCGATTTTCCTCATTGATTTTTAATTAAAATAAGATTAGAATATAAGACGTTGATTAAGAAGAAAAATAAATCAGGCCCAATGACATGTTTTAATTAAGTTTTAGGAAAGGATCAGTGATTAAGATGACGCTGCGATATACGGTTTTAGGTGCAGGTGCGATGGGATTGCGCTTTGGGGTGCTGCTGCAGGAAAATGCGGGGGCGCAGGTTGATTTTGTCGACAACTGGGCACCCGAAGTTGAAACCATCAAAAAACAAGGCGGGGTCTATGTTTCTCGTGACCATGAAAATCGGCATCTGGTTCCGATTAATATCTATTCGCCAGAAGAGTATCAGGGCGAGCCAGACGTTTTTATCGTTTTTGCCAAGCAGATGACGCTGCAGGATCTTTTGGAACGCTCGGCTCATTTCTTTAAGCCAGAAAAGCAATACGTTTTTTCAGGCATGAATGGGATGGGTCACGTTGAAAAACTGAACAAGTATTTTTCCAAAGAGCATGTTTTAGCTGGGACCTGCCTGATCGGGACTGTGCTAAACAAGGCTGGCGACGTTGATTTTATTGGCAAGCCAGGTGCTGGATCAATCAATGTTGCCAATGAAACGGAAAAGCCAGATGAGCGCACGCATGAAATTATTGCCGACTTTAAGGCCGCCAACCTGAATCCGACTTTGACGACCAACTTCTTGGGGACTTTGATGACCAAGGTCGTCTTTAACTCAGTTGTCAACACGATCTGCACGCTGTTTGAGATTCAGATGGGTCAGTTTATTGATTATCCTGGTGCTGAACGACTGAGCAAGCAATTGATCAACGAGGCCTATGACGTGACTGAACGAGCTGGCATCAAGCTGCTCAATGATCGTGAGACCGAATGGAAGACGGTTGAATACGTCAGCCGCGTTGGCAACCCACTGCACTATCCTTCAATGTATCAAGATATGCATAATGGTCGAAATACCGAAGTCGACTACATCAATGGCTATATCTACGAATTAGGCAAAAAGTACGACTATGAAGCTACGACGCACGACTTTCTGCGCGGCTTGGTTCATTTGGCGGAAAATACGCGTAAGTTCCGTCAATAAAAAGACCGCTGGATCAAATCTGGTCCAGCGGTTTTTGATTTATGCTGATCTGCATGCATATGGACTATGGATTTTCTTGATCAAATGTCTCCAGGGCTTCGGCGGCTTCAGTCCATTGCAGCTCAACGTCTTCGCTTTGGGCTTTTAAGGCATCCAGCTTTTTTTGCAGATCGGTCAGCTGGGCGATGTCGACGGCAATTTCAGGCTTGGCCATCTCAGCTTCGATCGCGGCCTGCTTGGTCTCTAGTTCACCCATCTGATTTTCTAATTGATCGACCTGCCGCTGCAGCTTGCGTCGGGCACGCTGAGTTTCTTTGCTTTGCTGATAGGAAAGCTGACCGGTTGACTGTTTGACTTTGGTTTCTGGCTGTGTCTGATGCTCCAGTTTTGCCTGTTGGGTCAGGTAGTCGTCGTAGTTTCCTTCATAATGCGTCATGCCATGAGCCGTCATATATAGGATATCGGTAGCAACCTGGTTTAAGAAATAACGGTCGTGCGAGATAAACAGAACCGTCCCATCAAATTCATTAATGGCTGTTTCCAAGACTTCGCGGCTGTCGATGTCCAAGTGGTTGGTTGGTTCATCCAGGATCAAAAAGTTGATTGGCATAAATGAAAGCTTAGTCAGCTCCAGACGTGCCTTTTCGCCACCCGAAAGCGCGCTGACCGGTTTATAGACGTCATCGCCAACAAACAGAAAACTGCCCAGAAGCGAGCGAATGTCTTTTTCGGAAACTTCGGGATGATCGTCCCAGACTTCTTCTAAAACGGTCTTTTCAGGATGCAGTTGCTGCTGTTCCTGGTCGTAGTAGCCGATTTCTAGATTAGCGCCGAATTTGATCGTCCCGCTGAGCTTGGGAATCTTTTTCAAAAGCGTCTTTAAAAGCGTTGATTTGCCAATCCCATTTGGACCGATAATACCGACGCGCTGACCTTTGCGAACCTTAAATGATAATGGCCCAGCCAGCTTTTGATCTTGATAGCCGATATTGAGTTCATCGACGTCTAAGACCTCGTTACCCGAAGCATGGTCACTGTGGAATTGAAAATGAATCGAGGAATCATCGGTAGTCGGCCGCTCCAAGCGATCCATTTTCTCAAGCTGTTTGCGGCGAGCCTGGGCGCGTTTGGTGGTTGAGGCTCGGACAATGTTGCGATTGACAAAATCCTCCAGCTTGGCGATTTCTTTTTGCTGCTGCTCGTAATGCTTCCATTCAGCCTGCAGTCGTTCGCGCTTGTGGGCTACGAATTGCGTATAGTTGCCGGTATAGTGAATCAGCGTTTTATTGTCAAGATCGTAAACGTCAGTAACCACGCGATCTAAGAAGTAGCGGTCGTGAGAAACGATCAAAAGCGCGCCTTGATAGCTTTTAAGGTAGTCTTCCAGCCAGCTTAAGACGCCCATGTCCAAGTGATTGGTCGGTTCGTCTAGAATCAAAAGGTTGGGTGACTGCAGCAGAATCTTAGCTAGGGCCAGCTTGGTTTTTTGACCGCCAGAAAGTGCATTGACTGAAGTATCATACATATCTTCATCAAAGCCGAAACCATGCAGTACGCCACGCATCCGGGACGCGTATTCATAGCCGCCCTGTTTTTTGAACTGCTCGGATAAACGGTCATAGCTTGCTAAAACGTCTTGGTAGTCCGCTGCTTTGGGCGTCAGTGTTCCCAGTTGATTCTCTAGCTCATGCAGCTGTTTTTCCAGTTCGTGTAAAGGAGCAAAGACGCTGTCTAATTCGGCCCAAATTGAATTTTGGCTGTCGAGTCCTTGATTCTGAGCCAGATAGCCAATCGTTAGGTCGCGGGCGTGAGTAACCGTGCCTTCATCAGGTTCGGTTAAACCGGCAATAATTTTCAAGAAGGTCGTTTTGCCGGCACCGTTGCGTCCGACCAATGCAGTTCGGCCATGTTCTTGAATCTGCATATTCATATTATGAAACAAAACATCGCTGCCAAAGCGACGTTCAACATTATTGGTTTGCAGTAGCAGCATAATTTAACCTCATTTTTTAAAGTAGATAGTCAGTTAAAATTGTAGCACAAGATCAGACTAGGTCGCGAGCTTGAGGATAGGACCGATCAATAATGTTAAATTTTGAATTAACGTTTAAAAAATGATCGTCATTACCAGCACATTCATGATCAGCGGATGGACTAAATTTCACAAATCATTAATGGACATGCAGTGAAGCCTGTAGCATAATAGAAAACATGTTTAAATAAAAACGATTCTTTTCTTGGAAAATAGTTCACAAACTTTAGCGGAGTTGTTAAAATGATTAAGGAATAATTTTCACAAACTAGAATCTGAATTGGAGGAATCTATTAATGGCAACGCGTAAAATTCCCCGTGCCACGGCTAAGCGGTTGCCGGTCTACTATCGGTATCTGAACGTTTTGCTTAACGCCAATAAACGACGCGTCTCATCGACTGAATTATCAGAGGCGGTTAAAGTTGATTCGGCAACGATTCGACGCGACTTTTCCTATTTTGGCGAATTGGGCAAGCGCGGCTATGGCTATGATGTGGAAAAGCTTTTGAACTTTTTCAAGGGGATCTTGAATCAAGATAAGCTGACCAGTGTGGCTTTGGTCGGGGTCGGCAGTCTGGGCAGCGCCTTGATGAACTATAATTTCCACCAAAGCACGAATCTGCGGATCAGTGCAGCTTTTGATCCTAAACCAGCCTTAGCCAATACCGTTAAGAGTGGGATTCCTGTCTACCCGGTTGGCGAGATGAAAAAGCAGCTGCAAGAACAGCAGATTGATGTCGTTATTTTAACGGTACCTGGCGAAAAATCGCAGGCCGTTACTGATGAGTTGGTCGAAGCAGGGGTTCATGGTATCTTGAACTTTACACCGGTTCGTCTGTCAGTGCCAAAAGACGTTCAGGTACAAAATATTGACCTGACCAATGAACTGCAGACGCTGATCTATTTTATTGAAAATAACAATACTAAAGACAGTCAAAAATAACTCAACGCATGGCGAGCAATCGTCATGCGTTTTTTGATAAAAAGTCAAAAAAAGTTAAAATGCCGTTAGAATGGTAACTAAAGCGTTTTCTATAAAATAATAGTCAAAATTGGTCAAAATAATTGTTGCATTTTAGCAAGATCATGATATAGTAGATCATGTAATTAGCACTTGGGTGATAAGAGTGCTAAAAAATATCTGAATTATTAATGATGATTGATGGAGGGATTAACGTGTTAAAACCATTAGGAGATCGCGTTGTTCTTAAAGCGGAACAAGCTGAAGAAAAGACGGTTGGCGGAATTGTTCTGGCTAACAATGCCAAGGATAAGCCAACGACGGGTACGGTTGTAGCAGTTGGCGAAGGCCGTTACCTGGACAATGGTCAAAAAGTTGCTCCAGCCGTTAAGGAAGGCGACCGCGTCCTGTTTGACAAGTACGCAGGCAATGAAGTCGAATACAATGGTGAAAAGTACCTGGTCGTTCGTGAAAAAGACCTGGTTGCCATCGTTGACTAAGTAGACTTGTTTTCGCATTCGATCAATATTAATGAGGTGAAAATCTAAAATGGCAAAAGAAATTAAGTTTTCTGAAGATGCACGCAAGGCAATGCTGCGTGGGGTAGACAAGCTGGCCAATACGGTTAAGACGACGATCGGTCCTAAGGGTCGCAACGTTGTTTTGGAACAAAGCTATGGCGCGCCTACGATTACTAATGATGGGGTTACGATCGCCAAGAACATTGAATTGGAAGACCACTTTGAAAACATGGGTGCTAAGCTCGTTTCTGAAGTTGCTTCTAAGACCAACGACAACGCCGGTGACGGTACGACGACGGCAACCGTTTTGACGCAAGCAATCGTTAACGCTGGGATGAAGAACGTTGCTGCCGGTGCTAACCCAGTTGGTATTCGTCGCGGTATCGACAAGGCTACCAAGGCTGCCGTTGAAGAACTGCACAAGATGAGTCATGAAGTGCAAAGCAAGGATGACATTGCACAAATTGCCTCCATTTCTGCTGCTAACCCTGAAGTCGGTGAACTGATTGCCGATGCCATGGAAAAGGTTGGCCACGATGGCGTAATCACGATTGAAGACAGCCGTGGCGTTGACACGACGGTTGACGTGGTTGAAGGGATGAGCTTTGACCGTGGCTACATGTCTCAATACATGGTAACCGACACGGACAAGATGGAATCTGATCTGGACAATCCATACATTCTGATCACTGACAAGAAGATTGGCAACATTCAAGACATTCTGCCATTGCTGCAGGCTGTTGTTCAAGAAGGCCGCTCGCTTTTGATCATTGCTGATGACATTACCGGTGAAGCTCTGCCAACCTTGGTATTGAACAAGATTCGCGGGACGTTCAACGTTTGCGCGGTTAAGGCGCCAGGCTTTGGCGATCGTCGTAAGGCTCAATTGCAGGATATCGCCATTTTGACTGGTGGTACCGTAATCTCTGATGACCTGGGCATGAGCTTAAAGGATGCTACGATTGCTCAACTTGGTTCTGCCAACAAGGTTACCGTAACCAAGGACAACACGACGATCGTTGACGGCAACGGTGCTAAGGATGCAATTGCTGAACGAGTTGAACAGATCAAGCAGGCAATTGCCAACACGACTTCTGAATTCGACAAAGAAAAGCTGCAGGAACGTCTGGCCAAGCTGTCTGGCGGGGTTGCCGTAATCAA
The DNA here is from genome assembly GCF_001436025.1 of Limosilactobacillus mucosae DSM 13345. Classification (GTDB taxonomy): domain Bacteria; phylum Bacillota; class Bacilli; order Lactobacillales; family Lactobacillaceae; genus Limosilactobacillus; species Limosilactobacillus mucosae. The sequence goes on from NZ_AZEQ01000001.1 coordinate 91,308, forward strand.
GGTCGGTGCTGCTACTGAAACGGAACTTAAGGAAAAGAAGTACCGCGTTGAAGATGCTTTAAACGCTACGCGGGCTGCCGTTCAAGAAGGCTTCGTACCTGGTGGTGGTACTGCTTTGATCAACGTAATTCCTGCCTTGGAAAACGTTGAAACTGAAAGCGACGATGAAGCAACGGGTGTCAACATCGTTAAGAAGGCATTGGAGGCCCCAGTTCGTCAAATCGCTGAAAACGCTGGTGTTGAAGGCTCAATCATCGTTAACCGTTTGAAGAGCGAAAAGCCAGGCATCGGCTACAACGCTGCCATTGACAAGTATGAAGACATGGTTGCGGCCGGCATCGTTGACCCTACCAAGGTTACGCGCTCGGCACTGCAAAACGCTGCTTCGGTATCAGCAATGCTTTTGACTACTGAAGCCGTTGTTGCTGATAAGCCAGAACCAAAGAATGATCAACCAGCTGCTCCTCAAGGCGGCGCCGGTATGATGTAATCCATTGCCAAACAATGAATAAAAAGCGTCTCAACATTATTGAGGCGCTTTTTTGCGTTTGACGGGCGCTTAGTGGTATTCTGTTATGTATGTTCATTCAAACCAATGGGCGCTATTTTATTTAGTGGAGTATTTTTATGTCATCAAAAATGCCTAGTCAGAAAATGTCTTTAACATCAGTCATTTTACTGGCTCTGAATTCATTGATCGGATCCGGATGGCTGTTTGGTGCTGGCGAGGCAGCTAGGATTGCCGGACCAGCAGCGGTCATCTCCTGGATTTTAGGGGCGATCATCATTATGGTGATTGCTTTTAATTACGTTGAACTGGGTGCGATGTTTCCTGAAAGCGGCGGAATGAGTCGCTACGCTCAGTACAGTCATGGCCCGCTTTTAGGTTTCGTAGCGGCTTGGGCCAATTGGGTCTCCTTGATTACACTGATTCCCATCGAAGCGGTGGCTTCAGTACAGTATATGAGCTCATGGCCATGGAGCTGGGCTAATTGGACGCGCAGCTTCGTCAGTCATGGCAGCATTACTAATCAAGGGCTGCTGGTGGTCTTTGCGTTTATGATCGTTTTTACGCTGATTAATTTCTGGTCAGTTAAGATCTTGACGCATTTTACTGGTTTGATCTCGATTTTTAAGCTGCTGATGCCAACCTTGACGATCATTGTGTTGATGCTGAGCGGCTTTCACACCAGTAATTTCGGGCAAGGCATCCATGAGTTTATGCCTTATGGCAGCCGCTCGATTTTTGAAGCAACTACGGTAGCCGGAATTATTTTTTCCTATGATGCCTTTCAGACGGTTGTCAATCTAGGTGGTGAGATGAAAGATCCACAAAAAAACATCTATCGTGGCGTTGTAATCTCATTGACGATTACGGCAGTATTGTATATTCTGCTGCAGATTACCTTTGTAGGGGCGGTTAAGCCATCACTGCTAACGGCGCACGGCTGGCATGGCATTGATTTTGCCTCGCCATTTGCAGATCTGGCAATCTTAATGGGAATCAATTGGCTGACGATTCTGCTGTATATTGATGCGTTCGTTTCGCCATTTGGAACCGGGGTTGCTTTTGTTACCAATGCTTCCAGAACGCTGGCGGCAATGGCACGCGGCGATCATTTGCCGGCCTGGCTGGGACGACTTCAGCGACGCTATATGGTACCACGTTTTGCCATGATCGTTAATCTGATTCTGGCAGCGGTTTTGGTCTGTATTTTCCGTAATTGGAGCGCGCTTGCCAGCGTCATCTCGGCCTCGACTCTGATTGCCTATCTGACTGGACCGGTAGCTGCGGTTGCGCTTAGAAGAATTGCACCCGATCTTAAGCGGCCGTTTGAGCCTCGATCTTTAAAGTGGATGGCGCCTTTGTCATTTGTTTTGACCAGTCTGGCGATCTATTGGGCAATGTGGCCAACGACGATTGAGGTGATTTTTGTGATCTGTTTGGGTCTGCCAATCTACGCTTATTATGAGATTCGCTATCATCATGCTTCATGGAAGACTCAAATGAAAGGCTGCGGTTGGCTGCTGGGCTACCTGTTGTTTATCTCGGTGATGTCTTATCTGGGCAGCGATGGTTTTGGCGGTCAGAATTGGATTCGGTATCCATTTGATTTTGTCGTGATCATTTTGTGCTCGCTGGTATTTTACTGGTGGGGAGTCAACAGCAGCGTCAAAGGTGAAGATCTTGAATTGGGACGGCACGTCAATGCTCATGTTGATCAGTAAAAATAATTTTCTAAAACTGCTGCGTGATCAATCTGCCCTGGGTGGTATTAACCATTTACGTGGTGTAGAATAACTATTGACTTTATATTTTATAATAGAGTGAAGGAGAAAAAGAATATGTGGCGGTATTTAAAACGCGTCCTCATCGGTAAGCCCTTGAAGACGCTGGATGAAGGCCAGGCCCATTTGACAAAGTTTAAAGCTTTGGCCTTGTTATCGTCGGATGCTTTATCATCCGTTGCTTATGGTACTGAACAGATTACGACCGTTTTGGTAACACTGTCGGCGGCGGCAATCTGGTATTCATTGCCGATTGCAGCGTTGGTTTTGATTCTGTTGGTGGCAATTACCCTTTCCTATCGGCAGATTATCAATGCCTATCCCAGTGGTGGTGGTGCCTATGTCGTAGCCACCGAAAACTGGGGCCGCACAGGTGGCTTGGTTGCCGGCGGGTCGCTGCTGGTTGACTATATGCTGACGGTTGCGGTTTCGACGACTTCTGGTACGGAAGCGATTGTTTCTGCGGTTCCGCAGCTTTATAAGTATTCGGTGCCGATTTCAGTGATTATCGTCCTTTCGATTATGATTCTGAATCTGCGGGGATTGAGCGACAGCGCCAATTTCTTAACGGTTCCGGTATACTTCTTTATTATCATGATTACCGCAATGATCATCTGGGGCTTTTTCAATATTGCCACTGGTCATCTGACTTATCATGCAACGGCCTCATTTGGAACGCCGGTTGCCGGGATGTCGGCTGTCCTGTTTATTCGGGCTTTTTCAGCCGGTTCTTCCTCATTGACTGGGGTTGAAGCTATTAGTAATGCCGTACCTAACTTTAATGAACCCAAAAAGAAGAATGCTGCTAATACTTTAGCAATTATGAGTCTGATTCTGGCGGCATTCTTTGGTGGGATTACGTTCTTTAGCTACTACTTCGGTATCGTGCCAAATTCCCATGCTACCGTGCTTTCGCAGATTGGTTCCGTAATCTTTAATGGCCACGGGATTGGATTTTATCTGCTGCAGCTTTCTACGGCAATGATTCTGGCCGTAGCTGCCAATACCGGTTTTTCGGCCTTTCCGATCCTGGCTTTTAATATGGCTAAAGACAAGTATCTGCCGCATGCCTTTATGGATCGTGGGGATCGTTTAGGTTACTCTAATGGAATCATTGCCTTGGCCATTGGTGCGATTGTAATGATTTTGATCTTCCATGGTAAGACCAATATGCTGATTCCTTTATATGCAGTTGGCGTTTTCGTTCCGTTTACGCTTTCGCAATCTGGGATGATCATTCACTGGTTCCGACACCGGCAGGGACACTGGCTGGGCAAGTCGACGATCAACCTGGTTGGGGCATTGATCTCGGCATGTTTGGTGGTCTTCTTGTTCTGGCAGCATTTCGGCAATGTTTGGCCATACCTGATCATCATGCCGGCTTTGCTGTTTATGTTCTACAAGATCCATAATCACTATATTAAAGTTGGCATGCAGCTGCGAATTGCGGAAAAAACCAAAGTTCAGCTGCACGATTATGATGGCTCGACGGTGATTGTTCTGATTGGTAACGTTACGCGGGTTACCAAAGGCGCCATCAACTACGCCCGGTCGATTGGTGATTACGTGATTGCCATGCACGTCTCGTTTGATGAGAACCCTGGTAAAGAACACAAGACGGCCAATGAGTTTAAGGCCGAATATCCTGACGTGCGGTTTGTCGACATTCATTCCTCATACCGTTCAATTGCCAAACCGACGCTGCGTTTCGTCGATGTCGTTGCTAAAAGGGCCGCTGCCAAGAACTATTCAACAACGGTTCTGGTACCGCAGTTTATTCCAAACAAGCCTTGGCAGATGGCACTGCATAACCAGACCAGCGTCAGATTGCGTGCCGCTTTGAATTCACGCGAAAATATCGTGGTTTCAAGCTACAACTATCACCTGCATGAATAGATGAGCGGGATGGTTTTAAGCCAATGGAAAAATTTTTTAAAAATCGGCAATGGCTATGGGCAGCGATGGGAGCAATCGGCATCTTTCTGATTTCGAGTTTTTCGATTCGCCATCAGCATTTTGTCTCTGATCTGGGCGGCTTTTTAGGCTGTCTGTTACTGGTTGGTGCCTATCTGGGGTTCAACTGGCCAAAGATCAAGCAGCACGATGTGAAAACCATTGCTTCCATGAAAATGATCTTAGTCCTGGTCGCAATTTTAATTGTGTTAGAAGCAGTGCAGCAGCTGCTGGGTTAATTTGAAAGAACTGGCATTGAAGCGTCAATGCCAGTTCTTTTTACGTTGAGTTTATGATTTTATTTTGACATTTGATCAATCAGATTCTAGTATAAAAATGTTAGCTGGCTAACAAAAGGAGAGGTATATGCACTATTTAGAAAAACAATTGCATCAGACTGCCAATCATTTGGGTTGGAATTTTGATCAATTTGCTGCTGAGTATGATTTAACGGGACAGCAGCTTTCAACGATTGACTTTTTGGCTAATCAGCCGCAGTGGCAAAGTACGCAGCATGCCATCGAAGTAGAATTCAATATTAAGCGTTCAACGACGACTAAAATGCTGCAGCGGATGGAAAAAGCGGGACTGATTGTCAGAAAGACGGCCAATCAGGATCACCGCAGTAAAATCGTTGCCTTGACGCCGCATGCCAAGCAATTGGCTAAGACAGCGCGCCAATATTTAATAATGCGCCAGCAGCGCTTGGAAAAACGGTTCTCGCCTCAGGAGCTGGCAATCTTTGAACAAATTTTGGCATATCTGCAGGAAAAGAGTGATGTTGGTGAAACAAACGGAAAAAATCAATAAACAGGTCTATGCGGCGATCCTGGCAACAGGATTGATGTCGTTTAGCGGCGTGATCGTGGAAACGGCTATGAACATAACCTTTCCTACTTTAATGCGCGAATTTGATATTGCGACGAATACGGTTCAATGGATGACCTCGATCTATCTTTTAATCGTGGCAATCATCGTACCGCTATCGGCAGTCTTGAAGCAGTCTTTTACAACCAAAAGCCTGTTTTTATGCGCCAACCTTTTGTTTATCATTGGTGCCTTGATAGATGCCTTAGCGGGAAATTTTGCTTTTCTGCTGATGGGGCGGGCAATTCAAGGGATTGGGACCGGGATTGCCTTGCCGTTGATGTTTAATATCATATTGGAGCAGGTACCGCAAAGCAGGATTGGCTTTATGATGGGACTGGCCAATATGATTACCGGAATCGCACCAGCAATCGGGCCAACTTTTGGCGGGATTGTCGTCAGCAGTCTGGGCTGGCGCTGGGTCTTTTACTTTTTGCTGCCGTTGCTGCTGGTCTCATTGGGGCTGGGAATCTGGGGCATTCAGCAAAAATCAGCGATTCAGCGTCAAAAAATTGATGGCATCAGTTTTGCTGGCATTGCCATGATGTTTACCGGCTTGGTTTTTGGCTTCAGCAACCTTAGCAGTGGTAAGCTGTTCAGTTGGCAGGTTGGCGGTTCGCTATTGTTTGGCCTGCTTGGCATGATGATCTTGATTGTCCGTTCGCTTAGAATTGAGACGCCAATCTTGAATCTGAACCTGTTTAAGAACCATGCTTTTTCTGGTCATGTGCTGGGCTTTTTCTTAACGCAGATCATTTCGCTGGGCTTTGCCTTTTTATTGCCTAACTATATTCAATTGGTCAATGACAATTCAGCGCTGCTGGCTGGAATGCTGGTCTTACCAGCTGGATTCGTCGGCGCGTTTTTTGGTCCATTTGGCGGTCGCATGCTGGATAAGTATGGACCGCGCAAGCCGATTCTGGCCGGTTTTGCCAGCTGTGTACTCTCATTGACGCTGTTTACAGTCTTTAGTCGTCATTTGGATAATTCATTCATTATGCTGATCTATATTTTTTATATGGGCGGTATGGGGCTCTGCATGGGCTGCGCCATGACCAGTGCGTTGAACACACTGCCATTTGATGAACGAACACAGGGCAATGCCATTATGAACACGCTGCAGCAGTTTGCTGGTGCAATGGGGACTTCGCTTTCGGCGACGGTGGTGGCTCAAAGTCAGAATCACCTGCGGATTGGAACTGCCAACGCCACGGCAATTGGAACCCAGCATGCGTTTGTTATGCTGTTAATTTTTGGACTGATTGTATGGCTGAGCTACTTTGAATCAGTTCCTAAAGCAAACTAAGCCAGCCAGCCAAACCAAAACAGCCTTGTCAGTGGGAAATTCCATGCTGGCAGGGCTGTTTTGCAATTATTGTTTTTGATAGGGCAGTTCATGAATCCGAGTTGGCCCTTTTTTGATTGTCAATTGGTCGTTAAAACGCTCAGTCAGCTGATTCAGTAGTTCCTCAATCTGGGATTCGTCAACATAGACACTGACGATTACGCTGGCGCCGTATTCTTCTTCGGCAATTTCCAGGTTTGCCTGTTTCAAATAATAAAGCAGCGAGTCATGCAGTGAATAGGCGACATCAATCTTTAAAATTGCCTGCTCAACGCGCTCAACCAAACCAGCCTGTTCGATTGCCTGGGAGACTGAATTGCTATAAGCCCGGATCAAGCCGCCAGCTCCCAGCTTAATGCCGCCAAAGTAGCGTGTTACTACTGCTAAGACGTTATGCAGCTGATTGGCCTTGAGCGCCTCCAACATTGGCACGCCGGCAGTTCCGCTTGGCTCGCCATTATCGCTTTCTCGCTGAATCTGATCATGGTCGCCGATCAGGTAGGCAAAGCAGTTGTGGGTCGCCTTACGATGCAGCTTATTGATCTTGGTAATTGCTGCTTGGGCCTGTTCTTCTGATTCAACGCGAAACAGGCTGCAGATAAAGCGAGATTTTTTGATGATAATCTCATTGGTAGTATCTTGGGCAATGGTTAAAAATGGCGTGGTCATAAAAATTCCTCTTTGTTAATTTGATTTGAATCCATGCAATTTGGCATATGGTATCTTAAGGGGGCTTTAAAATGATTGAAGACTATTTTGGCCGGCGGGTCCTGGTGCCAATCGTTGACATGCCAAGTAAGCCATCAGCTAAAATTGAGATCTTACCAACGATCAAGATTGTAAAAAACGTGGCTGTCTGTCAGCGATGTGGTGCCAAAAGCAGGTTGACAGATGCCGCATTGCCAAAGCATGAGTATTATTGTCCAGTTTGTTTGAATCTGGGACGAGTTGATACATTGAGTAAATTTTACCATGTTGCCGAGCCAAATCAATTTAGTGCGCCATATCCGCAGCTGATTTGGCAGGGAAAACTGTCGCCGCTGCAGTCTGAAGTTGCTGAAACGGTAACGGCGAGCATGCGGCAGCACGAAAAGCGTTTGATATGGGCGGTAACGGGAGCCGGTAAGACGGAAATGATGTTTAAAGGTCTGGCTGATCGTTTGCAGGCAGGTGAGCGAATTGCTTGGGCCTCGCCGCGAGTTGACGTTTGTCTGGAGATTTATCCCCGTTTGAACAAGGCTTTTCAAAACTGTAAGATTGCACTGTTATACGGCCACGCCAAAGAAGCCTATTGCTATCGGCAGCTGACTGTTTGTACCACCCACCAGCTGCTGCGTTTTTATCATGCATTTGACAACCTGATCATTGATGAGGTCGATGCATTTCCGTTTGCTGCCAATCCACGGCTGTTTTTGGCAGCGCATAATGCCGTCAAGCCAAATGGAGGCATGATCTTTTTAACGGCCACGCCTGGACGAGAATTGCTAAATGCGGTCAGCAGGGGGCGATTGGCGGTCAGCTATCTGCCTTTACGCTATCATGGACATCTGCTGCCAATGCCTAAGGTCAGTCTGGTTATAAACTGGCGCCGTCAGCTGCAGGCGGGGCATCTACCGATCAGAGTCAAACAGATGCTTTTGCATGAGGTTAAAGCTCATCAGCGTTTTTTGCTCTTTGTACCGCATGTCAAGGATCTGCCGATGGTTAAAACGGCTCTGCAAAACGACTTGGCAACGAGTGAGTTTGTGACCGTTCATGCCAGTGATCCGCTGCGTCAAGAAAAGGTTCAGGCGATGCGTGAGCAAAAATATCTTTTTTTGGTGACTACCTCGATTTTGGAGCGGGGCGTTACGTTTCCAGGAATCGATGTGATGATTCTAGGGGCTGATGATGAAGTGTTTTCCGCATCGGCACTGATTCAGATGGCTGGACGAGCTGGCCGCGCCAAAGAACGCCCCACTGGCACCGTCTGCTTTTTCGTGGGTGCAATGAGTCAACGCGTCCGTGAAGCATTACATCAGATTGCCTATATGAATCAAAAGGGGGCGCGGCTGCTTGCTAAAATGCCTGCTTTGCGGCGCGACGATTGAAAGCCGGCCGACTTTAAAACAGCTGCTGCTGCCAGGAAAGCCGCCTGAGCCGCGTATCTGTCCACAATGCCGCAGTCATCTCTTGTTGCGATCAAACGCGCATCCCTGTCCTGGTTGTGGACGAATGCTGGCGCCGAAAGAATCGATCTGTTGGGAATGCCGGCAATGGCAGCGTCAATATGGCTGGCTGCTGAATAATCACAGTCTGTATGTCTATAACGGTCTGATGCGGGAGTTTATGAAAAAATTTAAGTTTCAAGGCGACTATGGCCTGCGTTTTGTTTTTCAAGAGACGTTTAATCTTTTTCTGCAGGAATTTGCGTATGATGTCTTAGTGCCGATTCCAATCTCGCCGCATACCTGGAAAACGCGCGGCTTTAATCAGACGACGGCACTGCTGACGCTGCCTTATACCGAGGCCTTAAAAACGATTGCGGATAATAAGCAAACACAATCAGCCAAAACACGGGAAGAACGTCTAAAAACACCACAGATTTTTGAATTAACGAATCCGCAGAAAATTGCTCATCAGCGGGTTTTACTGGTTGATGACGTGTATACCACTGGTCGCACGCTGTATCATGCGGCCGTACTGTGCCGACAGGCTGGCTGTCAGACCGTTAGCAGCGCGACGCTATCCAGTTAAGATTCTGTAAACGATTACAAATTGAATTTGTCTATTAGAGCAAATTCATCTATAATAGAAATAGGATATGAGAAGAGTGGTCCTTCTGATATCAATCAGAACAAGCTTTTTGCTTGGACTGGAAGGAGATGAATATCTGTTGGCAAATCTGGCGAACATTGCGTAATAGCAGATAAATGGCGCAAGCAACCAAGCCATTTTGAAATAGCTGCGGCAGAGGCTATCGCCGTAGACAGCTGCTTGAGGCAAGAGCAGTCGTCTTAGGAGTCATTGACAGGCAGAATCACTTGTCGGTGGTAAACGCAGTGAACGTGAGTGAATCGCGTTAAGCGTCAGGATTTGGATAACAGAGAAGTGCAATGCTAAAATTCAATATTCGTGGTGAAAACGTCGAAGTTACCGAATCGATTCGCGACTATGTCATCAAGCGGATCAGCAAACTGGAAAAGTTCTTCGAAGATAACGTTGAGGCAAATGCGCACGTTAATCTAAAGGTCTACCCTAACAAGACCTTCAAAGTTGAAGTAACGATTCCGCTCCCATACTTAACGCTGCGGGCGGAAGAAACTTCCAGCGACATGTACGGCAGCATTGACTTGGTTACCGACAAACTGGAACGTCAAATCCGTAAGTACAAGACCAAGGTTAACCGCAAGTCCCGTGAAAAGGGCTACAAGAACATGGACTTTGTACCTGATGTTGAAGACGAACCAGTCAGTGACGATTTAAAGATCGTACGGACCAAGCAAATCTCCTTGAAGCCAATGGACCCAGAAGAAGCTGTCTTACAAATGGACATGCTGGGACATGACTTCTTTGTCTTTGAAGACGCTGAAACCAATGGTACCAGCGTTGTATACCGTCGTAAGGATGGTCGCTACGGTCTGATTGAAATCAACTAGTCCGTAAACAGCGGAAAGGAATGGCATTTTTAGCCATTCCTTTTTTGATTGCTCTGAGATCTTCATGAGATAGGGCTTGGTTGAACAGTTTCATGTTCATGTCGCTTGTTCCATGTTAAAATGGGAAATATGAAAATAAAATGATAATGGGTTAGATCGCACTTGATGATTTAACCTTTTAGAATCATTGTAATGGAGGAAATGACGCTTAATGGCGAACGTACTGAAAAAGTGGATTGAAAGCGATCGACGAGAACTGCGCCGGATTGATAAGATTGCCAATCGGGTGGAAAGATACGCCGATCAAATGAGTAAGCTGACGGATGAACAGCTGCAGGCCAAAACGCCGGAATTCCGAGAACGCTATCAAAAGGGCGAATCACTCGACGACATGCTGCCCGAAGCCTTTGCGGTTGCTCGTGAGGCTGCCAAACGAGTTTTAGGACTGTACCCTTTTCACGTCCAGATTATGGGGGGTATCGTTCTTCACGAAGGCAATATTGCAGAAATGAAGACTGGTGAAGGTAAAACCCTGACGGCTACGATGCCGGTCTACCTCAACGCAATCTCTGGCGAAGGGGTGCACGTCATCACCGTTAATGAATATCTTTCCAAGCGTGACGCGACGGAAATGGGACAGCTGTATAACTGGCTGGGCTGCTCAGTTGGCGTCAACAACTCTGAGATGGACCCTGATGAAAAGCGCAAAGCCTACCAATGCGACATCATGTACTCAACCAACAGTGAGATTGGTTTCGACTACCTGCGTGACAACATGGCTGTCTATAAAGAAGATCAAGTGCAGCGTGGCTTGAACTTTGCCATTGTCGATGAGGTTGACTCAATTTTGATCGACGAGGCGCGGACGCCATTGATTATTTCCGGGCCAGGTACGGGGACGTCGAAGCTTTATCAGCAGACCGATCGTTTCGTCAAAAAACTGAAAAAAGACGTTGACTACAAGATTGATTTGGAATCAAAGACGGTTTCGCTGACTGATGAAGGGATCAAGAAAGCTGATAAGTACTTTAATCTGGATAACCTCTACAACCCAGAGAACACGGCTTTGACGCACCACCTGGATCAAGCTTTGCGGGCCAACTACATCATGCTGCGCGACAAGGATTACGTGGTCTCCAAGGATAAAGAAGTCCTGATCGTTGACTCGTTTACTGGACGGATCATGCAGGGGCGGCGTTTTTCAGACGGTCTGCACCAGGCCATTGAAGCCAAAGAGCACGTGCCGATTCAAGAAGAAAACAAGACGATGGCTAACATCACTTACCAAAACCTGTTCCGGATGTACAAAAAGCTTGCCGGGATGACGGGGACGGCCAAGACCGAGCAGGAAGAGTTCCGTGAGATCTACAACATGGAAACCATCTCGATCCCAACCAACCGTCCCGTTGCGCGGATTGACGAGCCAGATCTGCTCTATCCAACGTTGGAAAGCAAGTTTAGGGCGGTCGTCAAGCGAATCAAAGCGCTGCATGAAAAAGGCCAGCCAGTCTTGGTCGGGACGGTTGCGGTGGAAACTTCGGAATATCTGTCAGCAATGCTGGACAAAGAAAACATCCCGCACGTGGTCTTAAACGCTAAAAATCACGCCAAGGAAGCTGACATTATTAAAAATGCCGGTCAGGTTGGAGCGGTTACCATCGCTACCAACATGGCCGGTCGAGGAACCGACATCAAGCTGGGGCCAGGCGTACGTGAACTGGGCGGTTTGGCGGTTATCGGGACTGAGCGTCATGAAAGTCGCCGAATCGACAACCAGCTGCGGGGACGCTCGGGACGTCAGGGTGATCCGGGAATCTCTCAGTTCTATCTGTCACTGGAAGACGACTTGATGCGTCGCTTTGGTGGCGATCGCATCAAGGCCTTCTTGGAACGGATGAAGGTTGAAGACGAAGATGCCGTGATCAAGAGTCGTTTCTTGACGCGGCAGGTTGAATCAGCTCAAAAGCGGGTTGAAGGTAACAACTACGACTCACGAAAGAACGTTCTGCAATATGATGACGTCATGAGAGAGCAGCGTGAGATCATCTATAAGGAGCGTCAGCAGGTCATTACTGAGGAAAAATCCTTGAAGTGGGTCTTGATGCCGATGGTTGAGCGGACGATTCAGCGAGAGGTTGATCAGCATACGCTTGGCGATCAAAAAGACTGGAAACTGCAGGAAATCGTCGACTTTGCCGTTGAAACGCTGGTAAAGCCGGATCAGATCAGCATCAAGGATCTGCAGGGCAAGTCGCAATCAGAGATCGTCAAGTACTTGATGAGTCTGGCCAATGGCGTTTACAAAGACAAGCAGCGTCAGCTTTATGATCCAGCACAGATGCTTGAATTTGAAAAGGTCGTTATTTTGCGGGTCGTGGACTCTCATTGGACCGATCATATTGATGTGATGGATCAGTTCCGTCAGTCGGTCGGGCTGCGGGGCTATGGTCAGCTTAATCCGTTGGTCGAGTACCAGACGGCTGGCTACCACATGTTTGAACAGATGATTGCCGATATTGAATATGAAACGACGCGTCTTTTCATGAAGTCGGAAATCAGACACAACGTTGAACGATAAAACCAAACAGGTACGGCAGCAGGGCGCCAGGCACGGTACCGCTGTCGTATTTTTGCTTATTGAAAGGATGAATCACTTTGGAACTAAGTGAAGCCAAGAAAAATTTAGAAGCAATGCAGGCTGAGGTTGCACGCTTCGGGAGGTCTCTTTGACCTGGATGCCTTAAACGAGCGCATTGCCGAAAACGAGCACCGGATGACGGATCCGAATTTTTGGAACGACAACGAAACCGCTCAAAAAGTTATCAACGAGAACAACGATTTAAAGGCCAAACGCGACACCTACGTCCATTTAAAAGAACAGCTGGAAAATCTGCAGACGACGATTGAGCTGCTGAGCGAAGATACTGATGATGAGCTGCAGTCAGAGTTTGAGCTTGATTATGCGGCAACGCAAAAAGAGCTGCAGGAGTATCGGCTGACGCAGCTGCTGGATGGACCATATGATGACAAGAACGCAATCCTGGAAATTCATCCCGGTGCTGGTGGTACCGAGGCCCAAGACTGGGGTGCAATGCTGCTTAGAATGTATGTTCGCTGGGCGGAGCGGCATGGTTTTGTCGTAGAGACGGCCAACTATGAAGTTGGCGAAGAAGCCGGGATTAAAAGCGTGAGTCTGCTGATCAAAGGGCGCAATGCCTATGGGATGCTGCGCAGTGAAAAAGGCGTGCATCGACTGGTAAGAATCTCGCCGTTTGATGCGGCCAAGCGTCGTCACACCTCATTTGCCAGTGTTGACGTCATGCCGGAACTGGACGACAGCGTGCAGATCGATATTGATCCATCCGATCTGCGGGTCGACACTTTCCGTTCATCGGGTGCCGGTGGTCAGCATATCAACAAGACCGAGTCAGCCGTCCGGATTACTCACTTGCCGACTGGGATCGTGGTGGCCTCGCAGGCTGAGCGCTCGCAGCTGCAAAACCGGCAGACGGCCATGAGCATGCTGAAGTCCAAGCTTTATGAATTGGAAGAAGAAAAGCAGGCTAAGCAGCGTGCTGAGATTGAGGGCGTTCAGCTGGATATTGGCTGGGGCTCTCAGATTCGCTCCTATGTCTTTCAGCCTTACACGATGGTCAAAGACAACCGCAGCGGCTATGAGACTCATGACGTGCAGGGGGTAATGGATGGCAACCTGGATCCATTTATCAATGCCTACCTGCAGTGGAGATTGAGCAAAAAGAATCCGCATTAAAGCAGATTGTGATGAAAGCGAAAACAAAGTAAGATAGATAAAGAAAGGAAGGAAAAATCTTGACCAGAGAACAGCGTTACAAACAAAAGCGGCGGCTGACTCGTTCGGCAAGCGATCGCTATCTTGCCGGCGTCTTTGGCGGCTTGGGCCAGTATTTTAAGATCAATCCCAAATGGCTGCGAATCGGCTATGCGGTTTTGACGGTTCTGACCTCAATCGTTCCCGGAGTTTTGATCTATCTGTTGATGGCAGTTATCATGCCAGCAGATCCACAACCTTTCAATTTCTTTGATTGGCTGAATCGGGCCAAGACGCCTGAACACAAGCAGGAGCCGCGGCGAGTACTGCATGATGTTGAAGAACATGACGTTAAATCAGGAAGGAAAGATTAATGGGCTTTTTCAAGAGCGTTTTGATTGATGCCGTTTTGTTTATTGCCTTGGCCGGACTCTTTGCTCAGACCGGTATGTTTTACGTTTCCAGCGTTGGCGTGGCATTGTTGGCCAGCTTGGTTTTAGCAGTCTTGAATGCACTGGTAAAGCCATTTTTGCTGCTGATTTCTTTACCAATCAACGTTTTGACGCTGGGCCTTTTTAGTATTGTGATCAATGGCTTTATGCTGATTTTGACCTCAAGCGTTGTTGGCAAGAGCGTCTTTTACTTTTCATCGCTGGGGTCGGCCATGCTGATTGCCTTGATTATGTCAGTATGCAATACGATTATTGCCAACCACTTTGTAGAAAGTTAATTATCGGGAAGTGAATAAAAATGCCAGAAAGCGTAACTGTTGAAGAGTTAGTCAAAAACGTCCGACTTAAAGTGCTGCAAGGGGAAGACTATCTGCAGCGTCCAATCGTCACCAGCGACATCTGCCGGCCTGCATTGGAGTTTGCCGGCTATTTTACCCACTATCCAGCTGAGCGCATTCAGCTGCTGGGAATTACGGAAACCTCATTTGCCAAAGATATGACGCAGGCGCATCGGACTGAATACATGACAAAAATGTGTATGCCGCAGACGCCATGTTTCGTAATCTCAACGGACCTGCCGATTCCAATTGAACTGTCAAAAGCTGCCGAAGCAGCCCATATTCCGATTTTAGGTACGCATTTGACGTCATCACGGATTCTAAGCAATATGACCTCCTATCTGGTGGGCTGTTTGGCCAAGCGTCAGTCGCTGCATGGGGTCTTGGTTGATATCAATGGGATCGGGGTCTTGATTACCGGTGATTCTGGGGTCGGCAAATCAGAAACGGCCTTGGAACTGGTTCGGCGTGGTCATCGTCTGGTTGCCGATGATCGGGTTGAAGTCTATGCCAGAGACGAACAGACGCTGGTTGGCTCAGCCCCGGCCATTCTTGATCACTTAATGGAAATTCGCGGGATCGGGATCATTGACGTGATGAATCTGTATGGTGCCGGAGCCATTATGGAAAGCGACATCATCAATTTTATCGTTCACCTGGAGACCTGGACGCCGGATGCTCAGTTTGATCGATTGGGCGATCGCGGTGATACGCAGACGATTCAAGGCGTCATCATTCCTAAAGTCTCAATTCCGGTTAAGACAGGGCGGAATCTGGCCATCATTATCGAATCGGCAGCAATGAACTACCGGGCTGAAACGATGGGATACGACGCTACCAAGACCTTTGATGACAATTTAAATCGCTTGATTCAGCAAAATTCGGCCCACGATACGCAGGTAAAGGAACAAAAGCAGGAAAATGAGCATGATTAATACGCTCTTAAGCTTAGATCCAATTGCCTTTCAGTTGGGGACAATTAAGGTCCACTGGTATGGTATCATTATTGCAACCGGTGTCGTTCTTGCGCTGTGGCTTTCAATTCGGGAAGGCAATCGTAAGGGAATCGATGAAGAATATTTTTACGACTATCTTTTATGGGCGCTGCCAATTGCTGTGATCTGTGCCCGCATCTACTATGTTGCATTTCAATGGCCATATTATTCTAAGTTTCCAGGCGAGATTATTGCCATCTGGGACGGAGGCATTGCCATCTATGGTGCAATCCTAGGTGGCTTTTTGACGCTGTATTTCTTTTGTCGTGCCAAGAAAATATCTGCTTGGACGATGCTGGATATCATTGCACCAACCGTTATCATGGCACAGGCAATGGGACGCTGGGGAAACTTTTTCAATCAAGAGGCATTTGGGAAGGTTACGACTCTGGCGGCATTAAAAGCTCAGCATCTACCAGCCTTTATCATTAATCAGATGTATATTGGCGGGCATTATCGCGTGCCAACGTTTTTATATGAATCGCTATGGGATCTGGCAGGCTTTTTGCTATTGGTAAGTCTGCGTCATCGTCCGCATCTGTTCAAGCAGGGCGAAATCTTTTTGACCTACGTTATGTGGTATGCATTTGGCAGATTCTTTATTGAAGGAATGCGTACGGACAGCTTGATGCTGGGACCTTTGCGAATCTCGCAGGTCTTATCGGCAGTCCTTTTTATCGGCGCATTAACGGTTTGGATAGCGCGGCGCCATTCAAAACAATTACCATGGTATGCCGCATCGTTGAAAGGAGAAAAATAAATGAGTAACAAAATTGCTGTTTTAGGTGCTGGATCTTGGGGCAGTGTGCTGGCCAATCTTTTAGTCGGCAATAATGAAGAGGTCATGCTTTGGTCACGCGACTCAGAACAGGTAGTCACGATGAACCGCTGGCACATTAACCCTCAATACATGAAAGACTTCAAGTACTCACCTGATCTAAAGGCAACCGACGATATGGAAGAAGCCGTTCGGGATGCCGAATACATCCTGATGGTAATTCCAACTAAGGGACTGCGTGAGGTTGCCGGCAATCTTAATAAGATTCTGGTTAAGCTGGATCAAAAGCCGCTTTTGATTCATGCCACTAAAGGTCTGGAACAAGAAACCTACAAGCGGCCTTCTCAAATGCTGGCTGAAGAGATTGATGAGGATCATCGGCAAGACATTGTCGTCCTTTCAGGTCCAAGCCATGCAGAAGACGTTGCCATTCAGGATATGACGGCAGTTACGGCTGCCTGTGCCAATCTGACGGCTGCCGAGCGTGTCCAAAAACTGTTCTCCAACAACTTCTTCCGGGTCTACACCAACGATGACGTAATTGGTGCCGAATTTGGCGGAGCTTTAAAGAATATTATCGCAATCGGTGCCGGCGCGCTGCAAGGGCTGGGCTACAAGGACAACGCACGGGCTGCTTTGATTACGCGTGGCTTGGCCGAGATTCGGCGGCTGGGCGTGGCATTTGGCGCTAATCCGTTCACGTTTATCGGCCTTTCTGGGGTCGGCGACTTAGTGGTTACGGCAACCAGCAAGAACTCACGCAACTGGCGCGCTGGCTATCAACTGGGGCAGGGCCGCCAGCTGGAAGATGTCATCAGCAACATGGGAATGGTGATTGAGGGAATCTACACTGCCAAGGCTGCCTATGAGCTGGCTCAAAAACGCAATGTCAAGATGCCGATTACTGAGGCGCTTTACCGGGTGCTTTATGAAGGCGAAGATATTGAAACGGCCATTACCAATCTGATGAGTCGGAAGGCTACTTCAGAAATGGAATAAATAATTTGCCATAAGTATGGTAAAATGTAAGCGTGTAACTATTCTGCTATGAAGCTGAAAGGATTTTTTGATAATGAAACAAGTTCGTAAAGCAATTATTCCTGCAGCTGGCCTGGGAACGCGGTTTTTACCAGCTACCAAGGCCTTAGCCAAGGAAATGCTGCCAATTGTTGATAAGCCAACGATTCAATTTATTGTTGAAGAAGCTCGCAAGTCAGGCATTCAAGATATTGTTGTCGTTGATGGCAAGAACAAGCGCTCGATTGAAGATCATTTTGACTCCAACCCAGAGCTGGAAGACAATCTGCGCGACAAGCACAAGGATGAGATGCTGAAACTGGTTCAAGAAACCACTGACATTAACATTTACTTTATTCGTCAATCTCACCCACGTGGCTTGGGGGATGCTGTTTTGACAGCACGCGACTTTATCGGTGACGAACCATTCGTCGTGATGCTTGGTGATGATTTGAACAACATCAACAACAACGGTACGCCATTGACTAAAGAGCTGATCGACAGCTATCACGAAACTGGTGCTTCAACCCTGGCCGTAATGCGCGTGCCTCATGAAGATACCTCTAAGTATGGTGTGATCAACCCAAGCAAGGAAGTCAAGCCGGGGCTTTTCAACGTCACGAGCTTTGTGGAAAAGCCAGATCCAAAAGACGCGCCAAGTGATCTGGCAATCATTGGCCGTTACGTCTTTACGCCAGAAATTTTTGACGTTTTGGCTAAGACCAAGCCAGGCAAGGGTAACGAGATTCAATTGACGGATGCCATCAACACGCTGAACAAGACGCAGCGGGTATTTGCTCATGAATACAAGGGTGATCGCTATGATGTCGGCAACAAGTTTGGCTGGATCGAGACCAACATCGAATATGGTCTGAACCACCCAGAAGTTAAAGACGAGCTGCGTGAATACATTAAAGAGCTTGGGGCCAAGATGTCTGCTGAAGACAAGGCCAAGAAGTAATTAAAAAATGGGATGCTGATAAAAAGCATCCCATTTTTTATTAACTAACAAAAAGTAAGCAAAACGATAGACAAATAATCTTAAACCAAGTAAGATATCATTAATCATTATTTATACGGAGGAACAACATGGCAGAAGAAAAACAAACCAATTATGACGTAATCGTGGTTGGCGCTGGTCCTGCTGGGATGACCGCGGCTCTGTATGCCTCAAGAGCCAACTTGTCCGTTTTGATGCTGGATCGCGGGATTTATGGCGGTAATCTGAATAACACGGCAGCAATTGAAAACTACCCCGGCTTTAAGACGGTTCAGGGACCTGAACTGGCACAGGATATGTATCAAGGGGCGACGCAGTTTGGTGCCCAATATGCTTATGGTACGGTTGAAAAAGTTGAGCTTGCAGGCGATTTGAAGCAGCTGACGACCGACATGGGCGACGTCTTTACTGCTAAAGTATTGGTAATTGCAACGGGAACTCAGCAGCGGCATATGGGAGTTCCTGGTGAAGAAGAATATGGCGGCCGCGGCGTATCCTACTGCGCGGTATGCGACGGCGCCTTTTTTAAGAACAAGCACGTAGTCGTCGTTGGCGGGGGCGACTCAGCAGTTGAAGAGGGGATGTATCTGACTCAGCTGGCAAAAAAGGTAACGGTAGTAGTTCGGCGTGACCAGCTGCGAGCTCAGCCACTGATTCAAGAACAGGCTAAGCAAAACGACAAGATGGAATTTATCTTCAATACTCAGGTTACCGAAGTACTTGGCGATGATAATAAAGTCGTGGGCGTTAAGACGCATGACTCCAAGACTGGCAAGGATGCGGAAATACAAGCCGATGGGGTCTTTATCTATGTTGGCAGCGTGCCGATGACCGCTCCGTTTAAGGATTTGGGTATCTTAAACGAGCAGGGCTATGTTAAGACCAATGATCTGATGGCAACCAGCCTACCAGGTGTTTTTGCCATTGGTGACGTTCGTGAAACGCCGCTGCGGCAGATTGCAACTGCAGTTGGCGATGGCGCGATTGCCGGTCAGCAGATCTATCAATACTTGATGAATCATTAAAAAAAGGATGGGATTTGTCCCATCCTTTTTATGTTACTTGCCTTCCTTGGCAGCTTCTTGACTTTCAGCGTACTTTTGCTTGATGTAGTTGGCTGATGTCTGCAGTTTTTCCAGCTCTTCGTCAGTCAGATCCAGTTGAACCTGTTCTAAAATACCATCGCGGCCAACTACGGCAGGGTAGGAAAGATAAGTCCCGTATTCCTCACGATAGTTGGATACTGGCAGTTCGGTGTGGGCATCAGAAAGAATCGTGTTGACCAGACGAACGGCAGCCGTTGCAACCCCGTAGTTGGTGTACTTCTTGCCACGGAAAACGGTAAAGCCGCCAACTCGGGCCTCATGATCCAGACTATCCAGGTCCAAGCCGCGATCCTTAGCCAGTTCAGTGATTGGCTGATCCAATACGCGAACCGTTGACCAGGCAGTAAATTGAGAGTTCCCATGTTCACCCAGGTTGTAGCCGGTCACGGAACGAGGATCCAGATGCAGACGCTGAGCAACGGCCCGCTTCATTCGTGCCGAGTCAAGCAGCGTTCCCGTACCGATGACATGATTCTTTGGCAGGCCGGTAACTTCTTGATAAATTGAAGTAATCACGTCAACTGGATTGGTAATTACGACCATCTTGCCATGGAAGCCGGATTCTTTAATCTTTTGAGCGACTTCACGGACTTGAACGCGCGTAAATGGCAGTTCGGCAAAGCGGTCATCGTCTTTGTTGTCCTGCAGCTTGATATTGCCGAGTGCTGAAACCACAACATCGGCATCTTTCAATTGCGAATAGTCGTTAACGAAGATGTTGGTGTGGTTCTTCAGGTTTGGCATTGCGTCGTAGAAGTCCAATGCGTCGGCTTTGACTTTAGCTTCGTTTTTGTCAATCAGTACCAGGTCGTCAACAAAGCCACAGGCCACAATATAATGAGCAACTGCGGCACCAACGTTTCCCATTCCGATAACAGCAACTTTTCGACTCATACGGACATCTCCCTTTAAATTAGAATTAAAACTTATTTTTTAATGTTTTTCTAATATTAACGCTATTTTTTATAAATGTCTATGAAAATTTTGCTGAAAATAGCAAAGATTTCTTGATTTGACCATGCTAAGATTAGAAAAACAGATGAAATGATTGATACGAAAGGATGGTTTGCCTTGGGATGCTATCTAATCAGCGACTTAGATCATACCCTGCTTAATGAACAGGGAAGGCTGAGCTCAAGAACGATTCTTACGGTTGTTAAAAGCCAGTTGCCGCTAATGCTGGCTTCAGCGCGGATGCCGATTCAAATGCTTGACCTGATCAACCAGCTGCAGCTGACTGGACCACAGACGGCTTTGAATGGCGCGGTTATTTTTCAGCCGGCTGTTCATGAATTTAGGGTTTTAGAGCAGCATGCAATTCCGGATCAGACGGCACAAAAGCTACAGAACTTGGTTAAAACCGAATTTCCTGAGCTGAACTTTACCTGGATGGATGCCGAAAGCTGGCATGTTTCAAAGCTTGACCAACAGATTGAAACAGAGATTTTTTATACGGGCATTCAGCCGCTTTTTGATGTCGATCAGCGGCCGCTAAAAAACGTGCTGCAGATTTTGTTGATTATTGAAGATTCAAAACGGCTCAAAGAGGTCAAAAAACGGCTTATCGCGAGCTATTCAAATGAAATCTCAATTCATGAGGCCGGCGATGGTTATTTAACGATCAACGCCGCAGCTGTCAATAAAGGGTGCGCTGCTCGCTATCTGATTGAGCATGAATTGGCGGACTATGATCAGCTGGTCGCATTTGGTGATGATGAAAATGACCTGACTATGCTCAAAAGCGTTGCCCATCCAGTTGCCATGGCAAATGCCAGTCAAAGTGTCAAAGAAAGCGCTGAAATAATTGCTTTAAGCAATGAAGAGGATGGTATAGCCCAAATTATTGAACGAATTGCACCAAACAAGTTCTAAGTGCGGTATACTTAAGTTACTGTGATACAGGTGATTATAATTTAAGGAGATGTCATTGTGAGTTGGAAAGATACCTACCAGACTTGGCTTGATCGCAAAGACCTGGAACCAAGCTTGAAGCGTCAATTGGCAGCAATGAAGGACGAAAAAGAAATCGAGGATGCCTTTTATGGTCCGCTTTCGTTCGGTACGGCGGGCATGCGGGGATTGATGGGCCCTGGTATCAATCGGATGAACGTCTACACGGTTCGTCAAGCTACGGAAGGCCTGGCTCAATTCATGGATACGCTGGGCGATGAAATCAAGCAGCGCGGGGTTGCTATTAGCTACGATTCCCGTCATAATTCACGCTTGTTTGCCCATGATGCTGCTCGTGTCTTGGGAGCCCACAATATCAAGGTCTACATCTATGACAATCTGCGGCCGACCCCAGAGCTGTCATTTGCCGTTCGCTACCAGCATACTTATGCCGGCATTATGATTACGGCCAGCCACAACCCTAAGGAATACAATGGTTACAAGATCTATGGCGAAGATGGCGGTCAGATGCCACCTAAGGAATCTGATTTAATGACCAGCTACATCCGCAAGATTGATGATATTTTCGACATCAAGCTGGCAGATGAACAAGCAATGCTCAACAGTGGTCTGGAAACCATCATGGGCGAAGATGTTGACGCTGCCTATCTGGAAAATGCCAAAACGGTCACGATCAACCATGAGCTGGCTAAAAAGTATGGCAAGGAAATGAAGTTTGTCTTTACGCCATTGTGCGGTACGGGACGGATGCTTGGCGAACGGGCCCTGCGTCAAGCCGGCTTTACCAACTATGAGGTTGAGCCGTTTGAAGGTCAGCCAAACGGAGACTTTCCTGGTTTGGAACATCCTAACCCAGAATTCCCTGAAGCATTCGTTCGTTCAGAAAAACTGGGCAAGCAGGTCAATGCCGACATTCTGATTGCCACTGATCCGGATGCCGACCGGTTGGGATGCGCAATTAGGCAGCCAGATGGCGAATACCTGCTCTTGACTGGTAATCAGATTGCTTCGATCATGCTGCACTACATTTTGGAAGCGCACAAACAAGCGGGTACGCTGCCAGCCAATGCGGCGGCCGTTAAGTCAATCGTTTCGACTGAGTTTGCCACCAAGATTGCTGAAGATTACGGAGTCAAGATGATTAACGTTTTGACCGGCTTTAAGTGGATTGCCGATCAGATTCACCAATATGAAACCAAGCACAACCACACGTTTATGTTCGGTTTTGAAGAAAGTTTCGGCTACCTGATCAAGCCATTCGTTCGCGACAAGGATGCCATCCAAACTCTGACGCTGCTGGCAGAAGTGGCTGCCTACTACCGGAGCCGCAACATGACGCTGTACGACGGTCTGCAGGAATTGTTCCAAAAGTACGGCTACTTCCAAGAAAAGACGATTGCCAATACCTATGCCGGTGTTGAAGGTCCAGCCAAGATCAAGAATCTGATGAAGAAGTTCCGTGAAGAAGCGCCAACGCATTTTGCTGGTCAACAGGTTGTAGTAACGGAAGACTTCTCCAACAATACCAAGACGCTGGCTGACGGTACGGTTGAAGAGCTGGGAATTCCTGAATCGAACGTATTGCGCTACGTTTTGGCTGATGGTACCTGGATTGCCATTCGTCCTTCTGGTACGGAACCAAAACTCAAGTACTACATTGGTACGAGTGCTGATACGCTGGTGGGCGCCAAGCAGAAACTGGCTGACTTTGAAAAGGCACTGCAAGAATTTGCTGAAGCCTAGCTAAGCTGAAAACGACTTGCGGGAAACCACAAGCCGTTTTTTCTATATAATATGAAAGCAGGTGATCCGATGGGAATGCACGAGTATTTAAAAAGTTTAAGCGATCTTGAGATGATCAATCGTGCGCCGGGATACTTTAAGTTTGAGCAGCATAACGTAGCGGCGCATTCATTTAAGGTTACGCAGGCGGCACAGATGCTGGGCGATATTGAAGAACAATCCGGCAATGAGGTCGATTGGCGCTCGCTTTATGAAAAGGCCTTGAACCATGATTATACGGAACGTTTTATCGGCGACATCAAGACGCCAGTGAAGTATGCCACGCCTGAGCTGCGCGAAATGCTGGCCAAGGTTGACGACTCTTTGACGGATAACTTTATTGAAACCGAGATTCCGCCAGAGTTTCGCCAGGCTTATCGTCGTCGGTTCAGTGAAGGCAAGGATGACAGCTTGGAAGGGCGGATTCTGTCGGTAGCCGACAAGATTGATCTGATGTATGAATCGTTTGGCGAGATTCAAAAGGGCAATCCTGAGCCGGTCTACATGGATATCTATCGCTCTAGTCTGGAGTCGATCATGGAGTTCCATGAGATGGCCAGCGTAAAGTACTTCTTAAAAAAGATTCTGCCAGAACTTTTAAAAGACAATGCCGGGACACAAAGCCAAACCCAATTGGCTGTGATTACTACGCAGATAATTCAGCGCTGATCAAAAAAGATTCTGCTGAGCAGGCAGAATCTTTTTTTAGTGGATTAATCTGAATGGTACCAGCAATTGGACGTGTCGCTGACTGGTCGTTAAAGAGCTGAATGAATCTACGGATAACAACGCATTAAAAAGACTTTTTTGAGCTGGGATCAGCAGATAAGGCCAGGCCGCCTGCAAACTTGTCATAACTGGCGATGCTGAAACAATCTCGCTAAACCAGCGATGAGCCAGGGCAAATGCGATATCGTTTAGGGCAGCGGCGAAGTTCTGGATGTCATTGATATGAGCCAGATCAGCGTCTTGGTTCAGAATTTCATGATCATGCGCCAGATCGCGAGCCAGGGCAATCAATGGAACGATTCCCGTCTGCAGCAGAAAATAGTCCTGCTCGTCATGTGATTGACCATAATAAAGCTGCAGCGTCTGCCAGGGCTGCTGAGTGCCAATAACGTCAAGCAGCGCGGCCACGACTGCTTTTGTCTGAACTACGGTTTGATCAGACCGATCACGCGTCGAATTAGCATAGCTGGTCAGCAATTGATTGGCAAATCTGGTTGAGCCAGCGAATCTTTTAGGATCAGTCATGAATTCTTCGGTAAATGAAGGGATCGAATGATGAATCCTTTGAGCCGCAATGCGACTGCGCTGTTCGTCAAAAGCAGTGAAGGTATCAAGTCCCAGGGGTGAGTAAAAAAATTCGGTCTCGCCTGGTTTGAGCGGTGAAGATGAAAAAGTTTTTAAAATGTAGTCATGAACTGGATCGCTGGAGAATTCCTGCAACAGCTGTTCAAACAATTCATCTGGAATCATACGCGCCATCCTTTCTAATCTGGATCTTCGCCAGCTAGATCAGCATCCAGCGACATTGCCATGATAACTCGGCCGTGCAGATTCCAATAGTCGGCACGGGTCGGAAAGTCGTCTTGAAGCGTCCACCGTTCAAAATGGCGATCTGGCTGTAAAAACAAGGTATCACTGGCAGCTGCCTCGCCTTGATCGGGCTGTTCGGTCATTTCCAACGCTAAGGCATGGAACAGGGTAAAGACCCATTGATCAAACTGATGGTAGTTGGTTGAAAAAAGATCGTTGGCAGAAAAGTTGAAAGCCGTCTCCATTGAATGTGCTAAGTGGTACAGTGGTGCAAAACCAGCAGTAAACATCTGGTAGTCATGATGCATTGGATCGGTGCCAAAAAAGCACAGCAGGGCATGATCCAATGAAGTCGTGCCTACATGATCCAGCAGCTGGGCACTGACTCGCCAGATATGAATCGGCTGACCAGTCAGCTCCTCCATCCAGCGCGTGGCCTGAACCGTTGAGTAGCGATAGTCGTTTTCATTGAAATCCTGGCTAAAGCTTTGGGAAAATGCCAGCTGCTGAAGATTTTCGGGAATGCCGGCTTTTTGCTGTGCCAATCGGGAACGCTCATTCAATTCCAGCCGCGCACGATCATAGGCAGTAATCGTTGCTTTAGTGGGGCGAAAAATAAATTCGGTCCGCCCCGGTTCTAAAAGCGGTGAGCGAAAAAATTCCGTCAGATAATTGGTATGCTGATTGAAGCGATAGGTAAGATATTCACGTTCTAGTCCTTTACACATAGCTGGCGTAACAAACATGCCAAACATCCTTTCCGATAGACTGATAAGATAACTAATTCTTTCACGTTTTTCGCGGTTTGACAAATAAATGCAATTTGCGCGTCAATCACCTATAATTTAAGAAAACGCTACCTCAAGGAGGAATTGGAATGGATAAGCCAACGCGTCGTCGGATTGATGGCCAGATCTTATTATCAGGGCTGGCTAATTTTGCCATGTTTGTCGGCGGTTTTTGTCTGGCCGGCAAGCATATGGGCTGGATGGCGGTTATGCTGCTGATCTATTTAGCAGCTACCGGACTGCAGTTTTATCTAATGGGTAAATTAGCCGTTGAACAGCGTCACGATGATTGAAAGTGCGCTATACTGGATGAAAGAATAATTTAAAAAGGAGCCCTTTGCCAATGATTTTGACTTTTGCCGTCAATGGCACGCTATTGGATGAAACGCCATTTTTTGAAAAATTAAAAGCACTTGCTGAAGAACCAAAACTGGATGCAGAACAGGTGGCTTTTGCCTATCGTTTTTATCAGGCCCGTCTGCAGTATGGCCAGGCCTATCAAGATGCCAAGACGATTTTAAAACAGACTTTGATGCTGATGGATGTTCAGTTTAATGATCGGGGCTGGTTTGCTCGTCACTATGAAGAACTGCTGGCTGCCCAAAAAGAACTGTCGCCATTTGATGATGCGTTAAAAGCGCTGCCGCTGCTCAAGCGCCACAATAAGCTATATGCAGTTGCCAACACTGACAATGATATTGCGCAGGCTCAGCTGCAAGTGCTTGATGAATGGCTGGATGGTATTTTAACGGCTGAACAGGCACAGTCCTACCAGCCGCAAGCTGCCTTGTTTGAGCGAGTTGCTGAAAAACTTGATTTTGACCATCAAGCGCATGCTCACATTGGCAGCGACTATTGGCAAGACATTAAGCCGGCTGCGGATCGTTCCTGGCATAATGTCTGGATCAATCGTCAGGCAATGGCCAACTCGCGGATGTACAAGCATAACAAGGCTTTGCCGACTCTGGAGAAATTGCCGGACTATATCGCACGCGTGGCGCCAGATATGGAAGAACGTGCTGGACGCCAGTCAAACTAAGCAAGATAAGCTGCCAGAACAAAGGCAGCTTTTTATTTTGAAATGATCTGAAAATGATAGTGCAAATCATTAGACGAATAAACGTTCGTGTGATAGACTTGTACCGATTTTATTAAGGTAACAGCCATCAACCGTCTGCAAGGGGGAAAAACTTTGATTTATCGTCAGCCAGATCGACCATTTGAATTGATTTCTGACTACCAGCCAACCGGCGATCAGCCCGAAGCCATCGCGCAACTGACGCAAGGGCTAAAAAAAGGCGAGCACGCTCAGATTTTGCTGGGAGCCACGGGAACAGGCAAGACGTTTACGATTTCAAACGTTATTGCCAAAGCCAATAAGCCAACGCTGATTTTGTCGCATAACAAAACGCTGGCTGGTCAGTTGTATGGTGAAATGAAAAAATTTTTCCCTAATAATGCAGTTGAGTATTTCGTTTCATATTACGACTACTATCAGCCCGAAGCCTATGTACCATCCAGTGATACTTATATTGAAAAGGATGCCTCAATCAACGATGAGATCGACAAGCTGCGACACGCGGCAACCAGTGCGCTTTTGGAACGCAATGACGTAATTGTCGTTGCCTCGGTTTCTAGTATCTTTGGCTTGGGTGATCCGCGCAAATATCGCGATCACGTTCTGTCGCTGCATGTCGGCCAAGAAATTGAGCGTAATCAGCTGTTAAGAGATCTGGTCGAGATTCAGTTTGATCGCAATGATATTGATTTTCAGCGAGGCCGTTTTCGCGTGCATGGCGATGTCGTTGAGATTTTCCCAGCTTCACGCGATGAGCGGGCACTGCGCGTCGAGTTTTTTGGCGATGAGATTGACCGGATTCGTGAGGTTGATGCCTTGACTGGCGAGATTATCGGCGATCGTGAGCAGGTCTCAATCTTCCCAGCTACACACTTTTTAACCAGTGATGACATTATGGATACCGCTTTGCCGCAAATCGAGGCTGAAATGAAAGAACAGGTCGCAAAATTTACCCAGGAAGGCAAACCGCTAGAAGCCGAGCGAATTCAGCAGCGAACGACCTATGATATTGAAATGATGCGTGAAATGGGCTACACCAACGGCATTGAAAACTACTCGCGTTACATGGACGGCCGCAAGCCAGGCGAGCCGCCGTTTACGCTTTTGGATTTCTTCCCTAAGGATTTTCTGTTGGTCGTTGACGAATCGCACCAGACCATGCCACAGGTGCGCGGAATGTATAATGGCGATCGGGCCCGTAAGCAGCAGCTGATCGACTATGGATTCCGACTGCCGAGTGCATTGGACAACCGGCCGCTTAAGCTGAGCGAGTTTGAGGAACGGGTCAATCAGGTCATCTACATGTCAGCCACGCCTGGACCATATGAGCAGGAACAGACTGATCACGTTGTTCAGCAGATCATTCGGCCAACTGGACTTTTGGATCCTAAAGTTGAGGTTCGCCCGGTTATGGGACAGATTGATGATCTGGTTGGCGAAATCAATCAGCGGATCGAAAAAAATGAGCGGGTCTTGATTACTACTCTGACCAAGAAAATGTCAGAAGACTTAACGGATTATCTAAAAGATCTCGGCTTAAAAGTCAAGTATCTGCACAGTGACATCAAGACCTTGGAAAGAACGCAGATCATTCGTGAACTCCGGTTGGGTAAATTCGATGTGTTGGTCGGAATCAACCTGCTGCGGGAGGGTCTGGACATTCCGGAAGTTTCGCTGGTCGCAATTTTGGATGCGGATAAGGAAGGCTTCTTGCGTAATGAACGCTCCTTGATTCAAACTATTGGGCGGGCTGCCCGTAATGCCAACGGTCAGGTCATCATGTATGCCGATACGATTACTGCATCGATGCAGGCCGCTATTGATGAGACGAAACGGCGGCGTGAGATTCAAGAAGCCTATAATCAAGCCCACCATATCGTACCTAAGACTATAATCAAGCCGATTCAAGAAGCAATTACTGCAGTTAAGCCGGCTGAGGATGCTGGTGAGATCGAGCATGATACTGAGTTTACGGTTAAAGATTTCAAGGCTTTGGCAAAAGACGAGCAGCAGAATCTGCTAGCTGAGCTGACTGAGCAGATGCGTTCAGCCGCTAAACGACTTGACTTTGAACAGGCCGCCACGCTGCGCGACACAATTATGGAGCTTAATGCGGCAGTCAAGAATAAAAAAACCAAACAAGCTAAACAATGAAGCTAGGGGGATTTGGCAATGGCCAACGATAAAATTGTGGTGCATGGCGCACGTGCCCACAACCTAAAAAACATTGACGTGACGATTCCTAAAAATAAGCTGGTCGTAATTACCGGGCTTTCCGGATCTGGAAAAAGCTCGCTGGCCTTTGATACCCTGTATGCAGAGGGGCAGCGGCGCTATGTGGAGAGCTTGTCGGCCTATGCGCGGCAGTTCTTAGGACAGATGGATAAGCCGGATGTTGATTCAATTGATGGACTGTCACCGGCGATCTCGATCGATCAAAAAACGACTTCTCATAATCCGCGCTCAACGGTTGGGACGGTGACCGAAATCAATGACTTTTTACGGCTGTTATGGGCTCGTGTAGGAACGCCAATCTGTCCTAATGATGGCAGCGTGATTGCCAGCCAGTCCGTTGATCAGATGGTTGATCGGGTCATGGAACTGCCAGAGCGAACACGGCTGCAAGTGTTGGCGCCGATTGTCCGTGATAAGAAAGGAACTCAAAAAAGCGTTTTTGAAAAAATCAAAAAAGCTGGGTTCGTACGGGTTCAGGTTGATGGTCAAACCTATGATCTAGAAGAGGTTCCAGCACTGGACAAAAATAAGAAGCACACCGTTAACGTCGTGGTTGACCGGATCATTATCAAACAAGGCATCCGTTCACGCCTATTTGATTCATTTGAAGCTGCCCTGCGCTTGAGTGACGGCTATGCCACGGCGGATGTGATTGGCGGCGAACCGTTGATGTTTTCTGAACAGTATGCCTGTCCAATCTGTGGCTTTACGGTTGGCGAGCTGGAACCGCGGTTGTTTTCATTTAACGCGCCACTGGGGGCCTGTCCGGAATGCGAGGGGCTGGGCAGCAAGTTGGAGGTCGATGAGGAGCTGGTCGTGCCGGATCGGAAAAAAACGCTGCGTGAAGGGGCGATGCTGCCTTGGAACCCCATTTCTTCACAGTATTATCCCAAAATGCTGGAACAGTTTTGTGACTCAGCAGGGATTGACATGGATGTTCCATTTGAGAAACTGTCTGCCAAACAGCAAAAACAAGTGCTTTATGGCAATGGCGAAACCACTTTCCATTTCCATTATGAAAACGACTTTGGCGGCGTGCGGGATGTTGACGTTCCATTTGAAGGCGTGATTAATAACGTTAAGCGTCGCTATCGGGAAACCAATTCTGACTTTACGCGCGAACAGATGCGCAAATACATGACTGAGCTTCCTTGTCCGGCCTGCCATGGCTATCGCTTAAATCAAAAGGCACTGGCGGTTAAGATCATGGGCCAAAACATTGGTGAGGTCTCAGAGCTGCCAATCAGCAAGGCAATTCCGTTTTTTGAATCGGTTGAGCTTTCACCAGCCAAGGCCAAGATTGCTCAGCCGATCTTAAAAGAAATTCTGGATCGGCTGACTTTTATGGCCAATGTTGGCGTTGAATATCTGACCCTGAGTCGAGCCGCACGGACGCTTTCCGGTGGCGAGGCGCAACGGATTCGGCTGGCTACCCAGATCGGTTCGAATCTTTCTGGGGTAATGTATGTCTTAGACGAGCCGTCAATCGGGCTTCATCAGCGCGATAACGATCGATTGATTGCCTCGCTCAAAAAAATGCGAGATCTTGGCAATACGCTGATTGTCGTCGAGCATGATGAGGACACGATGCGGGCTGCCGACTATATTGTTGATATTGGTCCTGGCGCGGGTGAAAACGGCGGTCAGGTCATGGCAGCGGGAACGCCTAAGCAGATTATGCGCTCACGTAAATCACTGACTGGACAGTATCTTTCTGGCAAACAGCAGATTCCGGTACCAGAAAAGCGGCGAACGGGTAATGGCAATTTTATTGAGCTTAAGGGTGCGCGCGCCAATAATCTCAAAAACATCGACGTTAAGTTTCCATTGGGCGAATTTATATGCGTTACCGGGGTTTCTGGCTCCGGCAAGTCGACACTGGTCAACCTGATCTTAAAACGAATCCTGGCACAAAAACTCAATGGTGCATCAGCAAAGCCGGGAAGCTATCAGTCAATCAGCGGTCTGGAAAACGTTGAAAAGGTAATCGATATTGATCAATCGCCAATTGGCAGAACGCCACGCAGCAATCCGGCAACCTATACCGGTGTTTTTGATGATATTCGTGACCTGTTTGCTCAGACCAATGAGGCTAAACTGCGCGGCTACACCAAGGGACGCTTTAGCTTTAACGTTAAGGGCGGTCGCTGTGAGGCCTGCCGAGGCGACGGGATTTTAAAGATTGAAATGAACTTCTTGCCGGATGTTTATGTACCATGCGAGGTCTGTCACGGTACGCGCTATAATTCTGAAACGCTGGAAGTTGAGTATAAGGGCAAAAACATTGCTGAAGTTTTGAAAATGACGGTTTCAGAAGCTTTGGAATTTTTCAGTGCAATTCCTAAGATTCGGCGCAAGCTGCAGACGATTGAGGATGTTGGTCTGGGCTACGTACAGCTGGGGCAGCCGGCAACAACGCTTTCTGGTGGGGAAGCCCAGCGGATGAAACTGGCCAGTGAGCTGCATCGCCAATCGAATGGCAAGAGTTTCTATATCCTTGATGAGCCGACAACTGGTCTGCATATGGCAGATATCAAGCGGCTGTTGGGCGTCTTACAGCGCTTGGTTGATGCCGGGAATACGGTTTTGGTGATTGAGCATGATCTAGACGTAGTGAAATCAGCGGATTGGCTGATTGATCTGGGTCCAGAGGGTGGCGAGGCTGGCGGCTTTGTCGTAGCAGCCGGAACGCCAGAAACGATTGCTGCAGTACCTGAAAGCTACACAGGACAGTACTTGAAGCCAATGCTCGAGCGGGATCGACAAAGAAAGGCTCAGCAGGAAAAATAAATGAACTTTAAAATATAAAGGGATTAAGCTTAGCTGCATAAAGGTGCACTAAGCTTTTTCTATGTTTATGATTGAAATTGCAATGCCATTATATTAAGATTAAAACATTATAATTTCATTAAAGTAAAGTTAAAGCGGAGGTCTTGCAGATGGATCTGAACAACATTCATACAGGAAAAAATATCTCACTGAATGGTCATACGATTTTGATTGGCTTAATGGCGGACCCGATTCGTCATTCAATGTCGCCAACCATGCACAATAATGCTTTTGCCAAGCTGGGGCTTAATTATGCCTACCTCTGTTTTGAAATTGACAATCAAAAGCTGCCTAAAGCCATTGATGCTATCAGAACGCTGGATATGCGCGGCTCAAACATCTCAATGCCCAATAAACAAAAAGTAATCCCTTACCTTGATCGCTTGGATGAGTCAGCTGAACTCTGCCAAGCCGTTAATACCATTGTCAATGATCACGGCATTTTAACCGGGTACACGACGGATGGGATCGGCTTTATGCAGTCATTAAAGGATGAAGGATTGGACATTACCGGTCAAAAGATGGTGCTGACTGGAGCTGGCGGGGCCGGAACGCCGATTGCCATGCAGGCAGCTATTGAGGGAGTTAAAGAAATCGCCTTATTCAACATTGATGACGACAAATGGGAAAATGCCGTTCGCAATGTTAAGATCATCAACGAAAAAACGGGTGCGCATGCCACGCTGCATCATCTCGAAGACCAGGCCGACTTAAAAAAAGAACTGGCCAGCTGTGATATCTATGTAGATGCAACAGGAGTGGGCATGAAGCCATTGGAAGACATGACTTTGGTTGAAGATCCAACGTGGTTCCACCAAGATATGATCGTTTATGATACGGTCTATGCGCCGCGTGAGACCAAATTAATGCAGGTTGCCAAGCAGGCCGGCGTCGATCACGTCTTTAATGGGCTGGGAATGATGCTGGAACAGGGGGCAGCAGCCTTTAAGCTTTGGACTGGCCAAGATATGCCGGTTGAATACATTCGCAATCTGCTTTTTAAAGAGGAAGACTAGATGAAAAAAGTAAAGCTGAATAACGTTGTTTTGGGCGATGGAAGTCCCAAGATTGCCGTTCCGATTGTGGCCACGGAACAAGCGGCAATCATTGAGCAGGCAAAAACGGTTTTAGCCGCTCAGCCGGATGTCATCGAATGGCGGATTGATTTTTTGGCTAGCGTTTTAGATCCAGAAAAACTAAAGACGGCTGCTCTCGACCTAAGACAAACGTTGGGTGAGACGCCGCTTTTGACTACGTTTCGCACGGCTAAGGAAGGCGGCAATCTAGCCGTTGATGATGAGACGTATTTTCAAATTGTACGCCTGGTAGTTGAAAATGAACTGACGACGGCCATTGATGTTGAGTTATTTCATCCAAAAGAAGGCGTTATGCGAATCGTTAAGTTGGCTCATGATCATGGCATCAAGGTAATCATGAGCAGTCATGACTTTAAGCAGACGCCAACTGACTGTGAAATCTACTATCGACTTCATAAAATGGCTGATCTGGGAGCTGATGTCGCCAAGATTGCCGTGATGCCTCAAAATCCTGCTGATGTTTTGACGCTGCTGTCGGCCACTCACCAGGCCAATGAAAAACTGGACCTGCCTTTGATTACCATGGCAATGGGAGATTTAGGCAAGGTAACGCGGATTGCCGGTGCAGTTTTTGGATCGGCGTTGACGTTTGGCACGGTTGGTACGGCTTCAGCGCCTGGTCAGCTGAGCATTGCTGATTTAAGGCAGGCTTTAGCCAATCTAAGAATTTAATTCATTAGGCATTCTGGAAGCCATTGGTCGCTTCAAGAGTGCCTTTTATTTAGATGAAAAAGACTTCAAAATTAAAAGACACGCCCGGGTATGATACAATGGAAAGCGTATTTTGAATAGAGGTGACAGCTCCGTGGCAAAACCACTGCAAGTCGTGATCATTACAGGGATGAGCGGTGCCGGTAAGACGGTTGCCGTTCAAAGCTTTGAGGATCTTGGCTACTTTGTAATTGATAACATGCTGCCGAATCTGGCGGAAAAATTTGCCGACGTGATCCAAAACGCTGCCGAATTTGACAAAATGGCAATGGTAATGGATTCGCGCTCACAGGAATTTTATGATCAGATTCTACCCTGCATTCAGCGCTTAAAGAGTCGTACTGATCTGCAGGTTGAGATTTTATTTTTGGATGCCAGCGATGTTGAGCTGGTTTCGCGCTATAAAGAGACGCGCCGCTCACATCCATTATCGCGGCAAGGCGGTGTCTTAGAAGGAATCCAAAAAGAACGGACATTATTGAGTGATTTAAAGAGTCAGGCCGATGTCGTGATTGATACGACCGAGCTGACGCCGCGCAATCTACGCTTAAGAATTGATGATTACTTTGGCGATGGCCAGACCAGCAGTTTTTTTGTTGAGGTGATGTCATTTGGCTTTAAGTACGGCTTGCCATTGGATGCTGATATCGTTATGGATGCCCGCTTTCTGCCCAACCCTTTCTACTTGCCCGAGCTTAAGCATCTAACCGGCAATGATAAGCCAGTACAGGATTATGTCATGCAGAGTCAGCTGGCTAAAGATTTCTACTCACACTTAAAGGCTTTGCTGAAGGTTGCTTTGCCAGGCTATATCCAAGAGGGTAAGAGCAGCTTGACGATCGCGATTGGCTGTACGGGTGGGCAGCATCGTTCGGTGACGATTGCCAACCTGTTAAATCAAGATCTGCGCAAAGGCGGCTATACGGTCAATCTGCATCATCGCGATGTTGATAAGGCAAAATAAGGAGGTATTTGAATGATCCATAAACCTAAAATCGTAATGATTGGCGGCGGGACGGGACTTCCTGAGATTCTGCATGGCCTTAGGGATAAAGACGTTGATGTAACGGCAATCGTGACGGTAGCTGATGATGGCGGCTCCTCAGGAATTTTGCGTAACTATGTCAACGTGGTGCCACCTGGTGATATCCGTAATGCATTGGTTGCCTTATCAGAGCTTTCTGAACTGGAACTAGAGATTTTTCAGTATCGTTTTAACAGTACCGACCAGTTTTTAGCTGGCCATGCAATTGGCAACCTGATCATTTCGGCGCTGACTGAGATGAAAGGCGGCGATATTTTTGCGGCGGTCCAGGAACTGTCATCGCTGATGAAAATCAGAGGACATATCTATCCCGTTACCGACGAGCCATTAACCTTAAACGCTGAATTTACAGATGGCTCGACTCTAAGCGGCGAGTCAGAGATTACGGCTGCTCATAAACGAATTCAGCGTGTCTGGATTACGCCGTCCAATAACAATGACCATCATCAAGCGGCGGCCGTTAAGCAGGTTATTGATGCCATTATGGACGCCGATCAGATTGTCTTGGGACCTGGGAGTCTGTTTACCAGTATCTTGCCCAACCTGATGATTGAAAACGTCGGCAAGGCCGTTTGTGAAACCAAAGCAGAAGTCGTCTATATCTGCAACATTATGACTCAAAAGGGTGAAACCGATAATTTCTCTGATGCCGATCATGTACGCGTGCTTAATTCGCATTTGAAACAGAACTTTATTGATACCGTTTTGGTAAATATCCAGCCGGTACCTAAAGACTACATTGATTTTAAGGAATGGAATGAGATTTCCCAGCCAGTCAAGCATGATTTTCAAGGATTGCGGGATATGGGGTGTCGGGTAATCTCCAGTAATTTCCTGCGCTTAAGAGATAACGGTGCCTTTCATGATCGCGACAAGGTGGTAGCCGAACTGCTGAATCGTCTGCATGGCGTACACTATTAAATAAGAGGAGGATCGCGCATGTCATATGCCAGCGAGGTAAAAAAAGAGCTGACGGGGCTGCAGGTGCACTTGGATAATGCCAAGGCCGAACTGATGGCGCTGATTCGGATGAATGGATCTTTAGGAATTGCTAATCGCAACATGATTCTTAACGTCCAAACAGAAAGTCCCGCCATTGCCAGAAGAATCTATTCGCTTTTAAAGCAGTTTTATCAAGTCGAAAGTGAGATCGTCGTCCGGCGAAAAATGAAGCTGAAAAAGAACAATCAATACGTTGTAAGGCTTCGCTACCATGCGCAAGAGATTCTCAGCGATCTGGGGATTTTAGAGGGGTTTCAGATCAAAGAAAAAGTCCCGATGGCGCTGCTTAAAGATGATTTAATGATTCGTTCATACCTGCGCGGGGCTTTTTTGGCGGGCGGCTCGGTCAATAACCCAGAAACCTCGCGCTATCATCTGGAAATCTATTCACTATATGAAGAACATAATGAGATGATTGCTCAGATGATCAATCGCTACCACCTGAATGCCAGAACTACGGCTCGTCGCAGCGGCTATATCGTCTACTTAAAGGAAGCGGAAAAAATTGCGGAGTTTCTTCAGCTGATCGGTGCCACTAACGGCATGCTCAAGTTTGAAAATATCCGAATCGTTCGTGATATGCGTAATTCCGTCAATCGCTTGGTTAACTGTGAAAATGCCAATATGGATAAGGTAGCCAATGCCTCTAATCGTCAGATTGAAAATATTCGTTTGATCGATTCAATGGTCGGTTTGGACAGCTTGCCAGAAAAACTGCGGGCAATTGCTGAAACCAGGCTCGCACATCAAGAGGTCAGCTTAAAGGAGCTTGGCGTTTTGGTACCAGGTGGCCCGATCTCAAAATCAGGGGTTAATCATCGGCTGCGCAAGCTAAATGCTTATGCCGAAGAACTGCGACAGGCTAAGAGCAACTAAAAAACCACGACTGGATGCAGTCGTGGTTTTTTTAGCTATTTAGGTCAAACAATTACTTTAGTTTGGCGCTGTTTTCCATGATTCCGTCAAGCAGACCATAATCAACGGCTTCTTGGGCCGTTAAGTAGTGATCGCGTTCCGTATCACGTTCGATTTGCTCAATTGGCTGGCCAGAATTTTCAGCCAGAATACCATTGATCATCTTGCGCGTCTTCAAGATTTCTTCGGCCGCAATCTGAATTTCAGTTTGCTGACCTTGTGCGCCGCCAGAAGGCTGGTGAATCATAACCGTTGAGTGTGGCAAACCGAAACGTTTGCCTTTGGCACCGGATGATACCAGCACGCTGGCCATTGATGCGGCCATGCCGATTACGATCGTCTGGACATCAGCCTTGATGAAGTTCATCGTATCGTAGATGGCCATCCCTGAGGTTACGACGCCACCAGGTGAGTTAATGTAAAGGTAAATATCTTTGGTAGAATCTTGCGCATCCAAGAATAACAGTTGCGCAACGATTGAGTTTGCCATGTCGTCTTCAATTGGACCGGATAGCATAATGATGCGGTCCTTCAACAGACGTGAGTAGATGTCATAGGCGCGTTCGCCACGCGATGACTGTTCAATGACCGTTGGAACTAGGTTCATGCTTTGGCCTCCCTCTTAATTAGCAGTAGTCAGCATCGATTGCTAACTTATGTGAATACTATACTCGATAGGTCAGAAAAGGTCAAATGTTTTGTCAGAAAAAAACACTGCTGCTAACGATGCTGATATCGTTAGCAGCAGTGCCTTAATGCTGGTAGATAATATAGGTATAGTTATAGTTATTTCAAATCAGCTGAGATCATGCTCAGTTCTTGGTTGGCGATTTCGGCATCCAGCATTGCGCGATCATCGTTTTCGATCATTTTTTTAAGTTCGTTTAATTCGTGCATGTTCTTTTTAAACATAAGTCTCATCTCCCCGTTTAGTTGAAATTGTGAATGAATTAATTGTTAACCTCTGTGATGTCTAAGACTATACACCAAATTGGTATTATTGACAAGTGCCAGTTTAAGGCGATTTAGTGTTTTAATAATCAAATTGGTATAGTTCAAATTGACGGAAAACGTTTATCAATTTTCATTTGTGAAAATAGTGCTACCGTTTCCAAATTTGATGCTGAATAGCCTTTGTGTTGAAAAAGATAAAAAGTGAGCAAGATGTCCAAAATTCAATTCGACCGTCCAAAAATTTTTTTAAATTTATTGCTGATCAGTTGGTTGCAATAATAGTTGTTGATTTTTAATAACCTGACCTTTATAATTGGAATGTTGATTATTTACGTTAGATATAAAGGAGGCATATTGCAATGCGTAAAGCACATCCATACGGCGTACAAGGCCGTCGCCCAGTCGCAGACCGTTACACGCGGGCTAAGAAGGAAAAGAAAATCGAAGCAATTCGCAAGTGGGCTAAGCAAAAGCCAGCTGAAGAAAAGTAATTTGCTTTTCCGTTTAAGAAGACCTCATCCAGGATTATGGATGAGGTCTTTTAATATGTTGTGATGTAGTTTTGACTTCGTGGTAATAAAAAAGCACTGATCAGATTGATCAGTGCTTTTTTATATTTAAGTGCGCCCCCCGGGAGTCGAACCCGGATCTCGAGAACCGGAATCTCACGTGCGATCCATTACACTAAGGGCGCGAAATAATTTTAAGCTCGCTGAATTAACACGAACGTTTATTATAATATCCCCAGTGACGATAAAATGCAAGCAAAAAATGAATATTTTTACAAAAAAATTGGATGAAGCTGGTTTATCTAAAACTGAACACATTTCCATGGACAAGTTAGTCGGTTTTGAGTATTATAAAAAACGTAGGTTAGTGCGATTGTTTAGCTAACAGCCAAAATTCCGAATTTTTTCCTTAAAAATGTCAATTTTGGATAAAAATGTATGTTAAACTAAACAAGAACATTGAATTATTTTCCTAAAGGAGGAAATTGCAGTATGACTGTAAAAATTGGTATTAATGGCTTTGGCCGTATTGGTCGTTTGGCATTCCGTCGGATCCACGAACTGGGCTCCAAGGACATCGAAGTGGTAGCAATCAACGACTTGACTACCCCTTCAATGCTGGCTTACCTGCTGAAGTACGACTCTACTCACGGCAAGTTCCCTGGCGAAGTTTCTTCTACTGACAAGGGCATCGTTGTAGACGGTAAGGAATACCCTGTATACGCTGAACGCGATGCACGGGACATTCCTTGGGTTAAGAACGATGGTGTTGACTTCGTTCTGGAATGTACTGGTTTCTACACTTCTGCAGAAAAGTCACAAGCACACCTGGACGCTGGCGCAAAGCGTGTGCTGATTTCTGCACCTGCTGGTAACATCCCAACTGTTGTTCCAGGCGTTAACCTGGACACGCTGAAGGCTGACGACAAGATCGTTTCTGCTGGTTCCTGCACGACCAGCTGCCTGGCTCCAATGGCTTACTTCCTGAACAAGGAATTCGGCGTTAAGGTTGGTACCATGACTACGATCCACGCATTTACTTCTACGCAAGCCATCCTGGATGGCCCTCGTGGCAAGAAGATGCGTAACAACCGTACTGCAAGCACGAACACGATTCCTCACTCTTCTGGTGCTGCCAAGGCTATCGGCCTGGTTATTCCAGAACTGAACGGTAAGCTGTCCGGTCACGCACAACGTGTTGGTGTTGTTGATGGCTCCCTGACTGAACTTGTTTCCATTCTGGACAAGAAGGTTACGGTTGACGACGTAAACAATGCTATGAAGAAGGCAACTGAAGGCAACGAAGCCTTTGGTTACACTGAAGACCCAATCGTATCTTCCGACATTATCGGCTCTACTTTTGGTTCCGTCTTTGACCCATCCCAAACTGAAATCATGGAAGGCGAAGATGGCGCACAACTGGTTAAGACGGTTGCTTGGTACGACAACGAATACGGCTTCACTTGCAACATGATCCGTACGCTGCTTCACTTCGCTACCCTGTAAGGCGAACTGAATAGTATCAATTGAAAGGCGGGAGGAGGAAACTCCGCCCGCCTTCTTTGCAGATTAAGGAGGAATTGGTCAATTATGGCTAAAATGACTGTTGAAGATCTTCCATTGGAAGGCAAAAAAGTTTTGATGCGCGTTGACTTTAACGTGCCAATCAAGGATGGCGTCGTTGGCGACGACAACCGAATCGTGGCTGCTCTGCCAACGATCAACTACGTTATCGATCATGGTGGTCGGGCAATCCTGTTCTCTCACCTGGGTCGGATCAAGAAAGAAGAAGACAAGCCAGGTCTGTCGCTGCGTCCAGTTGCTGAACGTCTCTCCAACCTGCTGAACAAGCCAGTTACTTTTGTTCCGGTAACTGAAGGCAAGCAGTTGGAAGATGCCATCAGCCAAATGAACAATGGTGACGTGCTGCTGGTTCAAAACACGCGTTACGAAGATGTTAAAGACGGTGAATACGTTAAGCGTGAATCAGGCAATGACCCTGAATTGGGCAAGTACTGGGCATCATTGGGCGATGTTTTTGTAAACGACGCCTTTGGTACTGCACACCGTGCCCATGCTTCCAACGTTGGTATTGCCCAAGCAATCGGCGCTGGCAAGTCAGGCGTTGGCTTCTTGATGGAAAAAGAAATCAAGTTCTTGGGTGACGCTGTTGACAATCCAGTTCGTCCTTTTGTTGCCATCTTGGGTGGTGCCAAGGTATCTGACAAGATTGGCGTTATCGACCACCTGCTGGACAAGGCTGACAAGATCATCATCGGTGGTGGGATGGCCTACACGTTCTATGCTGCCAAGGGCATTAAGACTGGTAACTCACTGGTTGAAAAAGACAAGATCGATGTTGCCAAGCAAATTATGGACAAAGCCGGCGACAAGCTGGTTCTGCCAATTGACAATGTAGTTGCTGATGCCTTTAAGAATGACGCCAACACTAAAGTAGTTGAAGGCGACATTGATGATGGCTGGATGGCTTTGGACATTGGTCCTAAGACGATTGAACTGTACAAGAGCGTTTTGGCTGATGCCAAGACGGTTGTATGGAACGGCCCAATGGGTGTCTTTGAAATGAGTAACTTTGCCAAGGGTACGCTGGAAATCGGCAAGTTCCTGGGCACGTTGACTGGTGCTACGACGATTGTTGGTGGCGGGGACTCCACGGCTGCAGCCAAGCAATTGGGAATTGCTGACCGTTTGAGCCACATCTCAACTGGTGGCGGTGCCTCATTGACTTACTTGGAAGGTAAAGAACTGCCAGGGATCGCAGCAATTTCTGAAAAGTAAAGCTAGATAAGCGATTGATTAGCATAGTAGCGATTCAGTCGCTTTTTTTGCTAAAATTAAAGCAGCGGAAAAATTAAAAAGGGGGGCTTTTGCATGCGAGTACCAATCATCGCCGGCAATTGGAAGATGAACAAAACGGTTTCTGAAGCAGTTGAGTTTGTCAACTATATTAAAAATGAATTGCCAGACCCCAGTGAACGAGAAATCGTCCTGGCTGCACCGACGCTTTCATTGACGTCGATGGTACAAGCCGCGAAAGATACGCCGTTAAAAATCGCTGCTGAAAACTGCTATTGCCGGATTGCAGGTGCGTACACCGGCGAAACCAGTCCACGCTCATTGTCTTTGGCTGGCATTCATCATGTCATTCTGGGACATTCTGAACGGCGTCGTTTATTTAATGAAACTGATGAGCTGATCAATCAAAAAGTCCAGGTTGCCTTGCGCAATGGCTTGTGTCCGATCGTCTGCTGTGATGATACGATGGGACGACGAATTGCCGGTAAAAAGGTTCGTTGGGTAGTCAGCCGCATTCTGGCAGATCTTAAGGGACTGTCACCAGCTGATGTTACCAAGGTTACGATGGCCTTTGAGCCAAGCTGGGCAATCGGTACTGGCCAAAGTGCTGATCCTGAACAGGCTGCTGAAGGCTGCTATCTGATTCGCCAGACGATTCGTGATATGTATGGTGAAGACATTGGCAACGCCGTCCGAATTCTTTACGGCGGCAGCGTCAATGAAACCAATATCAAAGCCTTGATGGCCTATGATGATATCGATGGTGTTTTGGTTGGCGGTGCCAGCCTGGATCCTGATCGTTTCTTAAAGCTTGTAAACTCTTAAGATAAAGCTTGTTTTAAATTGTTCTGAATAATACAATGGAAAGCGGAAGAACTTTCCAATTTTAAAATGACAGAGGAGAGATTCATCAATGTCACTCATTACTGATATTTATGCTCGTGAAGTCTTGGACTCACGTGGTAACCCAACTGTTGAAGCAGAAGTCTACACTGAAGCCGGTGGCGTTGGCCGCGGCATCGTGCCATCTGGTGCTTCTACTGGTGAACACGAAGCAGTTGAACTTCGCGATGGCGACAAGAACCGTTTCGGCGGCAAGGGTGTTTTGAAGGCCGTTGCCAACGTTAACAACGTAATCGCTAAGGAAATCGTTGGCATGGAAGTTACTGACCAAGTTGCCATCGACAAGGCTATGATCAAGCTTGACGGTACGCCTAACAAGGGCAAGCTGGGTGCCAACGCTATCCTGGCCGTTTCCTTGGCTGCTGCACGGGCTGCTGCTGATGAGCTGCAAGTGCCACTGTACAACTACCTTGGCGGTTTCAATGCTCATCTGCTGCCAACGCCAATGATGAACGTCATCAATGGTGGTGCCCACTCCGACAACAAGGTTGACTTCCAAGAATTCATGATCATGCCAGTTGGTGCACCAACTGTTCGTGAAGCAATTCGTTGGGGTGCCGAAACTTTCCACGCCCTGAAGAAGGAACTGGAAGCTGCTGGTAAGGTTACCTCAGTTGGTGACGAAGGTGGTTTTGCTCCTGACTTTGCCAACAATGAAGAACCATTCCAATACTTGATCAAGGCAATTGAGGATGCCGGCTACAAGCCAGGTAAGGACATTGCTATTGCCTGCGACGTTGCTGCTTCTGAACTTTGGAACGACGAAGACAAGAAGTACAAGCTGCGTTGGTCCACTGGTGAAGAATACACTACTGAAGAATGGATCGAATACCTGACGGGCATCATTGAAAAGTACCCAATCGTATCCGTAGAAGACCCAATCGACGAAAACAACTGGGATGACTGGGTAACGATTACCAACAAGCTGGGCAAGAAGGTTCAACTTGTTGGTGACGACTTCTTCGTTACGAACACTGACTACCTGCGCAAGGGTATCAAGATGGGTGCTGCCAACTCGATCCTGATCAAGCTGAACCAAATCGGTACCTTGACGGAAACGGTTGAAGCAATCGAAATGGCTAAGGAAGCTGGCTACACGGCAATCGTTTCTCACCGTTCTGGTGAAACTGAAGACACGACGATTGCTGACCTGGTTGTTGCTACCAACGCCGGCCAAATCAAGACTGGTTCCATGAGCCGGACTGACCGTCTTGCTAAGTACAACCAGCTGATGCGGATCGAAGACAACCTGGGCGACGTTGCTCAATACAAGGGGATTCACTCCTTCTACAACTTGAGCGAACAAGCTCGTCAAGACATCGAAAACCGTTAATATCTAAATTAATGATTTTAAAAGCGTTTGGATTTTTCCAAACGCTTTTTTTGATTGCTTTGATTTGTGCTAGACTGATTAGGTAACAAAATTTTTTAGGTGTGAGAAGAAAGTGAAAACAACTAGAATTGCAGGACTCAGTTATTCAAATCTGCGCCAGGCAGGCCGCGCCGTTTTAATTGGCTTGGCGGCAGGCTTGGTTGTCAGTCTCTTTCGCTGGGCAATTCAAAATCTATTGGGTGTGGTTATCAAAGCATTTGCCTATTTTCATGGGCATCCGGTCTGGCTGCTGCCTTGGATTGGCATGAGTATTTTCATTGCACTGCTTTTAGGCAATCTGGTTCAAAAAAATCCGGATATTAAAGGCTCAGGGATTCCACAAGTTGAAGGTCAGCTGACGGGACAGTTTGATGAAGAATGGTGGCCGGTTCTTTGGCGTAAATTCTTTGGTGGCATTATCAGCATTGGTTCGGGGCTGTTTTTAGGCCGTGAAGGACCCTCGATCCAGCTGGGAGCTGCTGTTGGTCAGGGAATTGCCGAAAAAAATGCCAGAACTGAAATTGAAAGACGAGTTGGCATTGCCAGCGGCGCGGCAGCCGGGCTTTCGGCAGCCTTTAACGCGCCAATTGCCAGCACGATGTTTATTTTAGAAGAGGTTTATCATAATTTCTCGCCACTGGTCTGGCTATCGGTATTTATCAGCTCACTGTCGGCTAATCTGGTTTCGATGGCGTTCTTTGGCCTGGAACCTGATCTGAACGTGCCGCATGAGGTGCTGTTTCCAGCTTCACAGTATTGGCATCTGATCTTGTTGGGGATTTTACTGGGCTTGCTGGGCAGGCTATATCAGGTCGTTATCTTACGGCTGCCTAAATGGATGCGCCAGATAAAATTTCTCAAACCAGTCTGTTATCCAATCATCCCATTTCTGCTGGTCATTCCAATCGCCTGGTGGTGGCCGGTAACGCTGGGTGGAGGAAACAATCTGGTCGTTGCGCTGCCTAAGATGCCGGCTGAGCTTAAGGTAATGCTGGGCTTATTGGTTTTGCGCTTTGTCTTTTCGATGATCAGCTACGCGACTGAGCTGCCAGGGGGGATCTTTTTACCGATTCTGACGCTGGGTGGCATTATTGGTGCTCTATATTGCGTAATCATGATGCATTGGGGATTAATTCCAGCCAGATATCTGCCTAATTACGTGATCTATGCCATGGCCGGCTACTTTGCCTGCATCAGCAAGGCGCCGTTTACTGCTATTCTTTTGATTACCGAAATGGTCGGCACGATGACGCATCTTATGCCGCTGGCAATCGTTTCAATCGTAGCTTGGCTGGTCGTTGATCTGATGGGTGGGACACCGGTATACGCGGCTATGTTTGCCAATATGATGCATAAACAGCCGCAAAAAGAACTGCTGGGGCTGACACAGATGACTACGCCAATTTTTGTCGGCTCCAGGCTGGATGGCTGTCTGATCAAGGATTTTGCTTGGCCAGTCGGTGCTCTGATCACCTGTATCTATCGTGGCGAAAATCAGCTGATTCCGCATGGTGATACGCGACTGAAAGCGGGCGATACGCTGGTCATCCAGTTGCGCGGCAAAAATCACATTGCCAACCAGGCGCGGATCAATCTGGCAGCCCGACAATCAGCGCATGATTAGCCAAATGACTGGAAATATGGTATTATTTAACGGATATAGCGGGTGAAATAGGAGGAAATTTTTTTGTATAATACGATTATGACCCTCTTCTTGATTGTCTGCGTCATTTTGATTGCTTGCGTAATGATGCAGCCAGCCAAG
This sequence comes from Limosilactobacillus mucosae DSM 13345, assembly GCF_001436025.1. Taxonomy (GTDB): domain Bacteria; phylum Bacillota; class Bacilli; order Lactobacillales; family Lactobacillaceae; genus Limosilactobacillus; species Limosilactobacillus mucosae. The sequence goes on from NZ_AZEQ01000001.1 coordinate 136,128, forward strand.
AATGACAACGATGCCATGTCCGCTTTGACCGGGGGAGCTGGCGACCTGTTCAGTCGGCGCAAGGCTCGCGGTTTTGAAGCGGTTATGCAGATTGCTACGACCATCTTTGGTGCCCTGTTTTTTATCCTGGCACTGGCGCTGGTCTATGTTTCTTCACACTAGTTTAAGTGCCTCCTGCCAATATCAGGGGGCTTTTTATTTATTTTAAAGAGGTATATGGATGACACAATTACAACTTGAAATACTCAAGCGTTTACTCGATCATCAAGAACTCAGCTTTTCGGCTGAAAAAATCGCCCAGCAGCTGGGAATGAACAGAGCAGATCAATTTACGCCGATCGTTCAGGCACTGGCACAATTGGAACGGGATAAAAAAGTCATGGTAACCGATCAGGGTGAATTTAAGGCGGTTATCAAGCCTAAAACGATCAGCGGGATCTTTCGTGGCAATGCAAAGGGCTTTGGCTTTGTAGCTTATGATCCGGAGCAGCCAGACGTTTATGTCAACCCTGATCACACCATGCATGCAATGAGCGGTGACGAGGTTGAAGTCAAGATCCTGCGTGCTCCTGAACCCGGCAGCGACCAGGGACCAGAAGGACAGGTAACGGAAATTCTCACGCGTCATTATGAGCATGTGGTTGGCGAGTTTAAAAACATTACGATGGGCAACTTTATTGGTGAGATCATTTTAAAAGACAAAAAGCTCAGCAATTTCCGCTTTTTTGTCACTGATGATGGTTTGCACCCAGAAGACAACGAAATCGTCAACGCCACGATTGCATCATATCCAAGCGATGATTCACCGCAGATCATGACAGGGATGGTCACTGAGGTTATTGGCGACAAGGATCAGCCGGGAATTGATATTCTCTCCGTTGTCTATGCCCATGACGTTCCGCATGTTTTCCCACAAGCGGTCATGGATGAGGCCAACGCCATTCCTGATCACGTGCTGCCAGAAGAAAAGAAGGGTCGTAAAGACATTACCGCTCAGCCACTGGTTACGATCGACAGTATTGAGTCCAAAGACCTTGATGATGCCGTCGTGGCTTGGAAGCTTGACAACGGCAACTATCATCTGGGGGTTCATATTGCTGACGTTACGCACTATGTTAAGCCGGGCTCGGCACTGGACAAAGAGGCCTTTAAACGAGGAACTTCAGTCTACTTAACGGATCGTGTGATTCCAATGCTGCCAAAGCGACTTTCAAACGGCATCTGTTCCTTGAATCCGAATGAAGAACGGTTGGCAATGAGCTGTGAGATGGAGATTGATCCCCAGGGCAACATTGTCAAGCACGAGATCTTTCCTAGTGTAATGCGTTCTCATGCTCGGATGACCTATAAAGCCGTCAACGCAATTTTAGAAGATCATGATCCACAGGTTATCAAAGAATACGAAGAACTGGTGCCAATGTTTGAGACGATGGGCGAGCTGCACCAGATTCTTTTAAAGCATCGGCATGATCGCGGCGCCATTGACTTTGATGCGCCAGAAGCCAAGATCATTGTTGATGAGGAGGGTCACCCAACCGACATTCAGCTGCGCGAGCGGGGGACTTCTGAACGAATGATTGAATCCTTTATGCTGGCAGCCAATGAAACCGTGGCGGAACACTACTATAAGCTGCACGTACCGTTTTTATACCGGATTCATGAAACGCCGGATGCCGATCGAATCAAGAGCTTTGCTGAGCTGCTCAGCGTCTTTGGCATTGAAATGAAGGGTGACTTGAAAAACGTTAAGCCCAAGATGCTCCAAGACGTCTTAAAGAGCGTGGCTGGCAAGCCAGAAGAACAGATGGTCCAGGTGATGATGCTGCGCAGTATGCAGCAGGCTAAGTATGCTGATGAAGAAGTCGGTCACTTTGGTTTGGGTGCCCAATACTATACGCACTTTACCTCGCCAATTCGTCGTTATCCTGATGAAATGGTGCACCGCTTGATTAGCTGGTATGCTGAAAACGGCACGACAGAAAAAGCCAAGGCTAAATATCGCGACTGGCTGCCAGAAGTAGCTGAGCACACCTCGGTTACCGAACGGCGGGGTATTGATACGGAACGCGACGTTGACAGCATGAAGAAGGCAGAATACATGGAAGATCATGTTGGCGAGACCTTTGATGCCGTTGTTAGTTCCGTCATGAAGTTTGGCTTGTTCGTAGCCTTGGAAAATACCGTTGAAGGCCTGATCCATATCAGTGTCATGAACGATGACTTCTACGAGTATCTGGAATCCAACATGGCATTGGTTGGCCGCCGCCATCATCATATCTTCCAAATCGGTCAGCCAGTCAAGGTTAAACTGATTCGAGTAGACAAGGATCAGCGCGAGGTTGACTTTGAACTGGTTAACCCTGAGGAAGCCCCAACAACCAAGCTGCGGGTGCCGCGTAAAAACGATGGTCGCTTTAATGGTCGAGGACGTGGCAGTCGTGACGACAAGCACAGCAGATTCGGCCATGGCGAGCGGGACAAAAAAGATGGTAAGCGTTCCTACCGCAGCAATGGCAACGGTAATGGTCGGCGCAGCAATCATCTGTTTGATCGCGGGCCTTCACGTCGGCATGATGGCGGCAAGCGTTCCCAGCGCGGCCGCAACAATGGTGATCGCCGCTCGCGTTAAGCTATGACGGGAGGGAAAAAGATGGCAAAAAAATCCCATCACGAAAAAGATGATAATCTAATCGCGCAGAACAAAAAAGCGCGTCACGATTATTCAGTTTTAGAGACTTATGAAGCTGGGATTGCTTTGACTGGGACTGAGATCAAATCCGTCCGAGCTCGGCGCGTCAATCTTAAAGATGGCTTTGCTCAGCTTCATAACGGTGAATTATGGCTGATGAACGTGCATATCAGTCAATATGACAACGGCACCTTCTTTAATCATGATCCCCTGCGCAATCGTAAGCTGCTGCTGCATAAAAAAGAGATTAAAAAGATTGCCGGTGAGCTGTCGACCAAGGGGATTACGCTGATTCCGCTGAAAATGTATATCAAGCATGGCTATGCCAAAGTACTGCTGGGCCTGGCTAAGGGAAAGCATGAATACGATAAGCGCGAGTCGATCAAGAAGCGTGAGCAGGAGCGCCAGATCGAACGTGTTTTGAAACATTACTAAAAATCAGATTTCGTGCAAAATAAAACGGGCGTGCATTCTAAAAAAATGCACCCCGTTTTTATTCTGGCTGATGAACGTGTCTACTGAGGCTTTGATCATTAAGCACTGTTTTAGGTACGAATCCCATGCTTAGATCGCCCTGGTCAGTTGATGACATCGGATTCAGCTGACGCAATCGTTCTCGCAGCGGCTGGCGATCATGATGTCTGGCCCAGCGGTTGATGATGGTGGCCGTTAAGATTGCCAATGGCTCATCGGCTTGATTGGTGACGCTTAAACAGCTGCAAAAGCCACCAGTATTCGGTACCGGCTCAACTGCAAAGATCAAGCGGCTGCCGCAAAAGACCTTGAAGCGTCCACTTACTAATGAGCCGACGACAATCCAGTTGAGACCGTGGATATAGATCAGTTCATGAAAAAGTCCCAGTGATTTGCCGATCGTGCCAACTTGACGCCGATTTAAATAAAGAGCGAATTTTGGCGTAAGACCGAGCGTTAATTGCTTGGCTTCAGCTAACAATTCACCGCTCATCGTATATAATGAAAGTGCATCATAGCGAATCCCCCATTTACCGGCTAACAGGTAGCATGAATGGCCGCTTGCGTCGTGAATGACGGTAGCGCTGTTCAAGTCGGTCGAACGGTCGCGGATGTACAATTGCCGCATGACAGAAATCACCACTTTTCCTAAATATCTAACTACCATTTTAACAGCTGTCGGCAATAAAAACAGTCAATTAACGCGATCAAAATAGGTATCGTATTTATAATAATCATGTTAAAATATTCACGAGGTGCTGACTTTGAAACAACTTATCCATAACGATTGGTGGGGCGTGCTTGAACCCCAGTTTGAATCTGCCTATTATGCTCAGCTGCACGCTTTTTTAGCTGATGAGTATGCCCATCAGACGATATATCCAGAGATGCATCATATTTTTGAAGCCTTTGAATGGACTCCCTTTTCAAAGGTAAAAGTGGTAATCTTAGGACAGGATCCTTATCATGGACCGCACCAGGCACACGGCTGCAGTTTTTCAGTTTTGCCAGGCGTCAAGATTCCGCCTTCTTTGCAAAACATCTATAAAGAGCTGCAAGACGATCTTGGCTATCCGCCCGTTGAGCATGGCTATTTAAAGAAGTGGGCCGATCAAGGCGTGCTGTTGTTAAATTCCGTGCTCACCGTCCGGGCTGGTCAGGCGTTCTCGCACCGCGGTCATGGTTGGGAGCAGCTTACGGATGCAGCGATTCATGCGTTGTCTGAACGGCCGCGACCAGTGGTGTTTATTCTTTGGGGCAAGGCAGCCCAATCAAAAATTCCTTTGATCAACACGCAGACCAACATTGTTCTGCAATCACCGCACCCCAGTCCTTTTTCTGCCAACCGTGGCTTCTTTGGCTCAAAGCCTTTTTCTAAAACCAATGAGGCTCTGGTGGCAATGGGTGAGACACCGATTGACTGGCGTCTGCCCGAACATGTTGATATTGACGCACAATGGAAATGAGGTTATGAATAATGGATGTATTTGAACACTTAAAGTCACAGCTTTCATCACAAGACAAGCGGATCGTTTTTCCAGAGGGTGAGGATGAACGGATCTTTGGCGCAGCAGCTCGGTTAGCGCATGATGGTCTGCTGACGCCGATTCTGCTGGGAAATGAAGCAAAGATCAAAGCAGCTGCCAAGCAGGATGGCATTGATCTGACTGGGGTTGAAATCATGGACCCGCAGACTTATCCGGCAGCCGACTATCAAGCAATGCATGCCGCACTTTTAGAACGGCGTCACGGTAAGAATACACCAGAACAGGTCGACGCGATGTTAAAAGACGTCAGCTATTTTGCTACGATGCTGGTTTACATGGGCAAGGTTGACGGGATGGTTTCTGGCGCGATTCACTCAACCGGCGACACGGTCCGGCCAGCGTTGCAGATCGTTAAGACCAAGCCTGGCATCAAGCGGATCAGTGGGGCATTCTTGATGCAAAAAGGCGATCAGCGCTATATCTTTGCTGACTGTGCGATCAACATTGAACTGGATGCGCCAACGATGGCTGAGGTTGCCGTTGAAAGCGCCAAGACGGCCAAACTGTTTGGGATTGATCCCCGCGTTGCCATGCTGAGCTTTTCAACCAAGGGATCAGCAAAAGGCGAAATGGTTACCAAGGTTGCCGAAGCGACTAAACTGGCCCAGGAAGCTGATCCAGAACTGGCTGTCGATGGCGAGCTGCAGTTTGACGCGGCAATCGTTCCAGCCGTTGCAGAATTGAAGGCTCCTGGATCCAAGGTTGCAGGTCATGCCAATGTCTTTGTCTTCCCAAGTCTGGAAGCCGGCAACATTGGCTACAAGATTGCTCAGCGCTTAGGTGGATTTGAAGCTATCGGTCCGGTTCTGCAGGGATTGAACGCACCAATTGCCGATCTGTCGCGGGGATGCAATGAAGAAGACGTTTATAAGGTTGCTTTGATTACGGCGGCTCAGGCACTGTAAACTCAAAGGTCGTTTGGCAAAAGTCAAGCGACCTTTTTGATTTACGGGCAGGATACGATAAAATAGGAACTATCGAAGACCATGATCGTTGATTTGATCAAAATGGTCAATTCCAGCAAAGGATAATGATAATGACTCAACTAACTTTACACAATCGAGAAGCAACGATGGCGGTAGGAAAGAAAATGGCCCCGTTTTTGCAGGCTGGCGACGTAATCGTATTAAATGGCGATCTGGGAGCTGGCAAGACCACTTTTACCAAAGGACTGGCAGCTGGTCTGGGTATTTCAGACGTGATCAAGAGCCCAACTTTTACGATTATTCGTGAATATCAATCAGGACGCCTGCCGCTTTACCATATGGATATCTATCGACTTGAGAATGGCGGGGCCGAAGACTTAGGATTGGAAGAATATTTTGATGGTGATGGCATCAGTGTGGTTGAATGGGCAGAATTTATTGAAGACGAATTGCCGACCGAATTTTTGGCAATCAATTTTAAGCGGACTGATGATGAACAGACCCGTGAGCTGAGTTTTGAACCGCATGGACGGCACTTTGAATCATTGGTAAAACGATTGGTGGCAGATCATGACTGAAACGGTTGGAATCAAGCTGGCCACGCCAGATGATGCACAGGCAATCCTGAATCTGCTCAAACAGCTTTCTCAAGAGAGCTCGGCCATCTTGGTGCCGCATCTGGATACGCTGACGGTCGAACAAGAAGCGTACAGTCTCTATGATATTAACGACAGTACTGATTCATTGATCTTACTGGCTCAGTATCGAAATCATCCCATTGGTATCGTTACGATCATGGAACTGGCTGATCGGCCACAGGTAGGCGAGTTGGGCGTGGCTGTCTTAAAGGACTTTTGGCGAAACGGGATTGGCAGTCTTTTAGTTGATGAGGCTACGTACTGGTTTGCAAACTACAGTACCCTGCAAAAGCTGGTATTGGACGTTTTTGATGATAACGTGCCGGCCATCAAGCTTTATCAAAAATATGGCTTTGTCAAGACCGGTGAGGCTAAGGTGACTGATCAACAAGGCCAGCAGCGCGCAGCAGTTCTAATGGAGTTTCAGCCCGCTGCAGCTGATCATGACTAATCAAGCAACGCGGAACGGCAGCCTGCTGTTTCGCGCTTTTTTACTTATTATTTATTTAGATTTACTAAATAAGGTATAATTAAACCACGCAACTAAGCAGAAGAGGTGAGCAAATGGTTACCATCAAAGAGATTGCCCAGCGCTCTGGCTATTCGCCAGCCACGGTTTCGCGCCTGCTCAATAACGATCAGACGCTTTCGGTTACCCAAACGACGCGCAACAAGATTTTAAAGGTTGCCAACCAGCTGGGGTATTGGAAAGACCGCAAGAAACCAGCAGTTGCACCCACGATCGCGCTGCTGTTTCGAATGAACAACCAAGAACAGCTGCAGGACTCGTATTTTGCCAGTCTTAAGGATGCCCTGCTGAAAACGATTGAAGATGCCGGCATGCAAGTCAAGGTCTTTCAATATGCCGAGGAGCTGATTGATCAGGCAGAAGAATTTCAAGGCTTTTTATGCGTTGGTGACGACAACGTTGAGCTGAACGTTTTTAAGCGGCTGCATCGGCTGCTGCCAGCGGGGGTGTTTGTTGACACTGATCCATTGCCGCATCTGTTTGATTCAGTGCAGCCCAATCTGTCGATGACGGTGCGAGATGCCCTGGAACAGTTTGCTGATGCTGGCTACCAGCGGATTGCCTTTATTGGCGGTATCGGTCCGCAGATCGGGAAGCGGCCAAGACAAAGAGACTCACGGGAAACGGCCTTTAGAGTCGTGGCTGAGGAACTGGAATTCAAGCAGGCGGATGTTTTTTCTAGCGGCTCGTTCAGCGTTTTAAACGGTCGTCAGCTGGGAGAAGCAGCCATCAAGCAATACGGCGATCAGCTGCCGGAAGGCTTTTTGATTGCCTCGGATACCTTAAGCGTTGGGGTACTCCAGGCGTTTAACGATGCTGGAGTGATCGTACCACGCGATACCAGCATCATCAGCATTAACAACAGCGATATTGCCGAATACGTATCGCCGCCGCTTTCAACGTATAACATCAATCAAAAGGTGATTTCCCGCATGGCGCTGAATATTCTGCGGGATGCAATCGCTAATCCGAAGCGACCGCACGTTCATGCATTGGTTGATACCAATTTAATTATGCGTGAAAGTTTTAAACTGAAATAGAATGAAAGATATATCTGTGATAATGGCTGGATTGAATAAATCATTTACTAAATATGGTAAATGATTTATTTTTTATGATAAATTATTTACTTTACTCGTTAAATGCGTACAATATTAGCTGTAAGCGATTTCAGATAAATGCATTTAGAACGAAACGATCGATTACGAGATGAATTTGAGTGAGAGTAAATTAAGGGAGGCATTATCGTGGATACTACCACCAAAACTGCAGCGCCACGGCAGCATTTAAGCAAGCAGCAGTGGATTTCTCGTTCAGCATTCTGTTTTGGGAATGTTGGCCACTCCGCTTTTTATGGCGTTATGAGCAATTATTTTATTATTTTTGTTACCAGCGGCATGTTTGCTGGATTAAGCAAATCAGTTGCCAACCGTTTAATCGGACTGATTACTGGCTTGATTGTCGGGGTACGGATTATTGAGCTGGTTATCGATCCGCTGCTGGGCAATATCGTCGACAATACGCACACGCGTTGGGGGAAGTTTAAGCCTTGGATCTTATGGGGCAATATCGTCAGCGGTGCCCTGCTTTTAGTCCTGTTTACTGGAATTTTTGGCTTGGCAAAGGTCAACTGGGTCCTGTTTGCGATTTTGTTTGTCGTGATCTTCATTACGTTTGATATTTTCTATTCTTTTTCTGATGTTTCCTATTGGGGCATGGTACCAGCGTTGAGTGAAGACTCGCATGAACGCAGCATCTATACCTCACTGGGAGCCTTTGCCGGTACGATTGGCTGGAACGGTTTGACGATTATCGTGGTTCCAATCGTTACAACGTTTACCTATCTGGCAACCGGCCATCGTACTGAGGGTCCAGCCGGCTGGTTTGCTTTTGCGGCAATCGTTACGCTGCTGGCGTTGCTGAGTGCCTTGGCGGTTTGTTTGGGAACTAAGGAAAACGACAACATCATTCGGCAGTCAGCCAAGCAAAAGACATCGATCAAGGACGTCTTTTCAGCAATTTTCCATAACGACCAGATCATGTGGCCAGCACTGGCATACTTGATGTATTCTTGTGCCTATGTTGTTACCAATGGGGTTTTGTTCTACCTGTACAAGTTTGTTATCGGCGAGCCCGGTCATTTCTGGGTCGTTGGGGTAATTGCGACGATTGTTGGTTTCTTTGTCAGCCCACTGTTCCCGATTTTCAACAAATACGTACCACGGAAATGGCTGTTTACGATTGGTCAATGCTGTATGGTAGCAGCCTACTTGATTTTTATCTTTGGCCGCAGCAACATCTATGTAATGGATCTGGGGTTGGTTTTGTTCAACATCAACTGTGCTCAGCTGGTAACGGTTTTGACGCTGACGGATGCGATTGAATATGGTCAGCTTAAGTCTGGTCAGCGAAACGAAGCCGTTGTTTTAGCAGTGCGGCCGATGATCGATAAGCTGACGGGCGCGATCTCAAATGGTTTGGTTGGCTGGATTGCCTTAGCCTGTGGCATGACCGGCAGTGCTACGGCAGCTGACATGACTGCCAAGAGCATTCGTACGTTTGATGGCATGGCCTTTTACATTCCAATGGTTTTGGCGCTGCTGTCAATCGTCATTTTCTTAAGCAAGGTTACGCTGAGCGAAAAGAAGCATGCTCAAGTCGTTGAAGAATTAAAGAATGAATTGGCTGCCGGCAATGGTGCGGAAGCGGTTGAGGATGTCTCTGCCGCTCAAACGACATTAACGCTTTTGGCTCCAGTCGATGGAAAAGTCGTTGATCTTGCTTCCGTAACCAATGAAGACGGCACAAAAGGATTCCCTGGCAAGGGCTTTGCGATTGAGCCAGCTGATGGTCGCATCTATGCACCATTTGACGGCACGATCAAGTTTGCCTTCTCAACGCAGCATGTCTTTGAGATTGAATCAGCTGCCGGGATTGGCCTGGTAGTTCATGTTGGTATCGGTACGGTCAATATGCGTGGCGCCGGCTTTAATATTCATTTCCAAGAAGGACAGACCGTGCATGCCGGTGACCTGTTGATGGAATTTAACCGTGATCTGATTTTACAAAATGGTTATGATGATATCGTTGTAGACTTTTTAACACAGCCGCAAAAAGTTCAGTTACAAGAGCTACGGCTTGGGGACAAGGTTGAGCATGGTCAGCCAATTGCCAAAGCAGAATATAAAAAATAAAGGCTTGGAGGGAGAAGTATGAAACAGGGACTGCCGACCGTTCTATATGGCGGCGACTATAATCCAGATCAATGGCCAGAAACAGATTGGGATGACGATATCAAGGTCTTTAAGCAGGCCGATATCAATTCGGCAACGATCAACGTCTTTTCATGGGCCCTTTTAGAACCGCGTGAAGGCGAATATGATTTTGAAAAACTGGATCATATCGTTGCAAAGCTGAGTCAAGCTGACTTTAAGATTGTTATGGCAACTTCCACGGCCGCGATGCCTGCCTGGATGTTTAAAAAATATCCGGATGTCGCCAGAGTTGATTATCAAGGGCGGCGGCACGTCTTTGGTCAACGACATAATTTCTGCCCGAGTTCACCCAACTATCGCCGATTAGCAGGTCGATTGGTTGATCAATTGGCCCGGCGCTATGCTGGCAATTCGCATATCGTTGCTTGGCATGTTAATAATGAGTATGGCGGCAACTGCTATTGTGAAAACTGTCGCCGGGCTTTTCAAGAATGGCTCAAGCAGCGCTATCAAACGCTGGATAATCTAAATCAGGCTTGGGACAACAATGTCTGGAGCCATACGATCTATGACTGGGATGAGATTCAAGTTCCCAACGAGCTGGGTGATGCCTGGGGAGCAGAAGGCACGCATACGATCGTGGCTGGGCTGTCGGTTGACTATCTGCGTTTTCAGTCGGATGCAATGCTTTCGTTATACAATCTTGAAAAACAGACGATTGAAAAATATGACAGGCAGACACCGATTCTGACCAATTTCCATGGCACGCCTAATAAGTGGATTGACTATCATGCCTGGGCCAAGGATCAAGATATCATTGCCTATGACAGCTACCCAGCCTATGACGATCCAGCCTATGTAGCCGCGTTTCGCTATGACTTAATGCGGGGATTGAAACACCAGCCGTTCATGCTGATGGAATCAACGCCTTCGCAGGTCAACTGGCAGCCATACAGTCCGTTGAAGCGCCCTAATCAAATGCGGGCCACGGAACTGCAGGCGGTGGCTCATGGCGCGGACACTGTTCAGTATTTTCAGTTGAAGCAGGCCGTAGGGGGATCCGAAAAATTTCATGGTGCCGTAATCAGTCATTCGCAGCGGACCGATACGCGCGCATTTCAAGAAGTAGCACGCCTGGGACACGATTTGAAAAAAAATGGCGCTGATTTTAAAGATGCCGCGACTCCAGCTAAGGCAGCCATTGTTTTTGACTGGAGCAACTTCTGGGCCTTTGAGTACGTGGCCGGGATTACGCAGGATCTGCAGTACGTGCCACTGATCTTGGACTACTACCGCCAGTTTTATCAGCACCAGATCCCAGTTGACGTGATTGGCGTTGACGATGACTTTTCACAATATGATCTGATCGTCGCGCCAGTATTGTACATGGTCAAAAAGGGACTGGGCGAAAAGATCAGTGATTACGTGCAAAATGGCGGGCATCTGCTGACCACCTATGCATCGGGGATGGTTGATGAATCCGACAATGTCTACCTGGGCGGCTATCCAGGTCCTTTAAGCAGGGTATTGGGCATCTGGGTTGAAGAAACTGATGCGACGGTACCAGGACAAACCGTCAAAGTAGCTTTTGATCAGTCAGCGCAGCAATATGAAGGGCGGCTGCTGTGTGATCAGATTCATCTGACGGGATCAAAAACTCGGGCATTGGCTCATTATGCCAGTGAATTTTATGCCGGCACGCCAGCTGTAGTTGAAAATATATTTGGCAAGGGGCTGGCGTGGTACGTTGGCACGCGTTTAGATGATCAGGGACTTGGCAAAGTAATTGAGCGCGTCATTGATCAGACTGGGCTTGCCGGCCTAACCAGCCAAACAACCGATCTGGAAATCACGCGGCGTGTTAAGAATGGGCAGGAACTCTACTTTGTGCTTAATCTGCGCAATGAGTCGCGCCTGCTGCCAACAGATCTGCAGCAGGCCGGCTTCGTGGATATCTTGACCGGAGCCGCTCCGAAAGCCAAACTGGAACCGTGGGACGTTGAGATTTTAAAACGCGGCATGGATCAATAGGCTTTCTAAGACATTAAAACTCTCTTGATCGGCAGTCAGCCGGTCCAAAAAAGCACCGTCAGTTTTGACGGTGCTTTTTTGTTGAATCGATAACTAGACATTAACGATAAACGGCTTGATCATTTCCGGGCCGAACTGGCGATTTTGCGTCAGCAGGATATTGGCGCAGGCTTGAGCATCATCAAGCGCGTTATGATGATGATGCAGCTGAATATTCAATGCATCGCAGATCGTATTGAGCTTGTGATTAGGCAGCTGCGGCCAGAACTGGCGACTGGTCTTTAACGTGTCCAATGATAAGAAATTGGGAACCGGTAATTCATAATGAGTCAGCGTATTTTTGAGGACGCTGTTGTCAAAGGAGGCGTTATGGGCAATCACCAGCTTGTTGGCATCAAAGAATGGCTGAATATGATCCCAGACTTCAGGAAAGACTGGGGCATTGGCAACGTCTTTTTCATGAATGCCATGGATCTGAACGTTGCGCCAGAAAAAAGGCGTCTGTGGATTGATCAAGGTATAGAACTCATCAACGATTTGATTTTGACGAACGACGACCAAAGAAAGCGAGCAGGCCGACCAGCGTTTGCCACTGGCAGTTTCAAAGTCCATCGCAACAAAGTTCATGTTAATTTCCTCCTATAATTGAATGTCTAATTCGACGGGACAGTGATCACTGCCAAGAACCTGATCATGAATCTTGGCATCAACCAGCTGTGAGTCAAGATCGGCTGAGGCAACGAAATAATCAATCCGCCAGCCAGCATTGCGCTGACGAGCGTGGAAACGATAGCTCCACCAAGAATAGCTGTGCTCTTGGTCAGGATAAAAATAACGAAACGTATCAGTAAACCCGCTTTTTAGCAGCTTAGAGAAGTCAAAGCGCTCTTCGTCGGTAAATCCCGGATGATGATGATTGCTCTGTGGATTTTTTAAGTCGATTTCTTGATGGGCCACGTTGAGATCGCCACACCAAACGATGCTTTTTTGCTGACTAAGCTGATTAACGTATTCATAAAAAGCTTCATTAAAACCATGTCGAAAATCCAAGCGCTTCAGTTCAGCACCGGAGTTGGGCACATAGGTATTGATCAGATAGAAATCAGGATACTCTAAAGTGATGACACGGCCTTCATGATCAAACTCCGGTACATTGATGTCATACTGAACGCTAAGCGGTGGCTGTTTGGCAAAGATGGCCGTCCCCGAATAGCCTTTCTTTTCGGCATAGTTCCAGTATTGATGATAGCCGGGCAAATCAAGATCCAATTGGCCGGGTGCTAGTTTGGTTTCTTGGATGCAGAAAAAATCCGCGTCCATTTCATTGAAAACCTGTAAAAAGCCATGCTTGATTGCGGCCCTTAATCCATTGACGTTCCAAGAAATAAATTTGGTCATTGCAGTCAACCTCGCAAATAAATTATCTGGTACTATTGTAGAGGTTCGGATCGTCAATTTCCAAAAGAATGCTACAATAAGAAAAGATTGACGAATTTTTGTTGAGAAAGCGAGAGAACGAATTTATGGCAAATAATCTGATGCAAGAATTTCCTGATATTCAAATCTTAAAGGACGAGCCACTTTCAAAGTATACCAATACTAAAACTGGTGGCCCAGCAGACTGGTTGGCATTCCCTAAAGACGTTGCGGAAGTTCAAAAGCTGGTTCAGTTTGCTGATGCCAATGCCATGCCACTGACGGTAATCGGCAACGCCAGCAATCTGATCGTGCGTGATGGCGGTATTGAAGGTCTGACCATGATCCTGACTCAGATGAATGGGATTCAAGTTGAAGGCAACCGCGTCATTGCTCAGGCTGGGGCCTCATACATTGAAACAACCAAGGCAGCTCGCGATCATTCGCTTACTGGCCTTGAGTTTGCTGCTGGCATTCCCGGCAGCGTTGGCGGCGCAATTTTTATGAATGCCGGTGCCTATGGCGGTGAAACTAAAAACGTTGCCAGTGAAGTCACTGCAATGCTGCCAGATGGAACGATCAAGCATTATGACAATGAAGAGCTTGATTTTGGCTATCGGCACAGCGCGGTTCAGGATAATCACGGCATCGTTCTGGAAGCCGTGTTTGATCTGAAGCCAGGTGATCAAGCTGAGATTACCGCATTGATGGATGATCTTAACGCCCGGCGAGCCGCTAAGCAGCCGTTGGAATTGCCATCTTGCGGTTCAGTCTTTAAGCGTCCAGAAGGCTACTTTGCCGGCAAGCTGATCCATGATGCCGGTCTGCAGGGATATACCTCAGGCGGCGCGCAGGTTTCAACCAAGCATGCCGGTTTTATCGTTAATGTTGACCATGGTACAGCAACGGATTATCTAAACGTAATTCATCATGTTCAAGCAACCGTTAAAGAAAAATTCGGCGTCAGCTTGGAAACTGAGGTCCGTATTATCGGCCGGGAAACTGAATAAAAGTTTCATGAATTTAACTGGGATTGTCACTGATAATCCTGGTTTTTATTTTGGTATAAAAAATTCTCGTCCCAGTTAGCGACGAGAATCCTCAATTACATCAAATCGGTTTGTTTGATCAAGTGCAGACACCAGTAAAGCAGCAGCTGCAATATGGTCATGATCAAGACGAATTCAAGCATTGGCCAGCTCCAGATGCTTAACAGCTGTCTAAAGAACCAAGATGGCGTTATAAAAAGGTAGATTGAGTGCAGGCGTAAAAAACGGCCAATATAGATGCCAATACCGGCTAGAAAAGAGAAGCAGCCAACCCAGATTAAATGACTATGGGAAAATTTAGGCGTCAGCATCTTTTCTAACAGTCGACTGAGGCGGGCCATCTCAACCGTGCCAAAAATTGCACAGCTGAATGCCGACAGAACCATCAGCGCAAAAATCAGCCACATCTTAGGATCAGCACGCAGGATGCCAGTAGTACTGGTATGGGGATGCAGCCATGAAAGATGGAAGAGATCGGTCATGACGTAGGGAGCATTGGGATAAAAAATCAGCCATAAAAACAGCAGCGACCAAAAAGCCAGTGAGCGTCGATCGGCAAAATGCTGGACCCAAAAACCAAATTCGATTGGCAGATAGGCTAGAAAAACGTTCAAGACCATAAAATTAAATGGCGACTTCAAAAGTAGCTGCAGCGTTGCCAGCAGAATCAAAAAATAAAGTCTTAATTTCCATTGATAAGACAGTTTAGGCAAAAAACCACCTCTTTAAAAAACTTATGCCTAGCATAACAGACAATCGGCTTGACTGGTTAAATAACGAACATTTTTAATGATATAATCATATTTAAGAATTTTATTTTAAGGCAGAAGGGAGAGATATATATTGCAGTTTCTTGCATCACTCCTCAACTGGCATAATCTGGTCAATCTAATTGACATTTTAGTCATCTGGTTTTTGATCTATGAGTTGTTGATGCTGGTTCGCGGGACTAAGGCCGTGCAGCTGTTCAAAGGGATTCTGATTATCATCCTGGTTAAGCTGATCAGTTGGTATATCGGACTCAGCACGGTTTCTTGGGTGATGGATCAGGTCATCAACTGGGGGGTCATCGCCATTGTTGTGATCTTCCAGCCAGAGATTCGGCGGGGGCTGGAGCATTTAGGCCGTGGCGCGCTGTTTGCCCGTACGCCTAAAGCCAACGAAGAAGAAGAGGACTTGATTCGGCAATTGGACCAGGCGATTCAATATCTTTCTAAACGACGGATTGGGGCCTTGATCTGTATTGAGATGGAAACCGGCCTGGAAGAATACATTGAAACGGGGATACCATTAGATGCCGAAGTTACTGGTGCCCTTTTGATCAATACGTTTATTCCAAATACGCCGCTGCATGATGGAGCCGTGATCATCAAAAATAATCGCATCGCTGTCGCCGCTGCTTATCTGCCGCTTTCTGACTCGAAGCTGATTCCTAAAGATCTTGGCACGCGGCACCGCGCGGCAGTCGGGATCAGCGAGGTTACCGACGCGCTGACGATTGTAGTCTCAGAAGAAACGGGTGAAGTCTCGATCACCAAAAACAACGAGCTGATGCGTGGCATGTCACGCAAAGACTATCTGAAGTTTTTGCGGGCGCAGCTTTATACTGAAACTCCTCAGCATCCAAGTCCCGAGAATTTTCTTACCAATTTAATGCGGCGTTTTCGTAAGCAGGGAGGCGATCAGCATGAAAAATGACAAGATGGGCCTGTTCGACCATGTCTGGGTATTGCGAATCGTTTCCTTGGTATTGGCAATCCTATTGTTTATATACGTTACTGGCAGCAAAAGCAGCGATACGCGTCAGTCATCACAAAACGGTCAAAATACTGCGCTGATGGCCAATAAGACGCAGACGCTCAAAATACCGCTAGAGGTTGAGTCGAATTCGGAAAAATACGTTGTCACCGGCTTTCCGCAATATGTCAAAATCAAGATTACCGGACCCTCTGCCTTGGTAACGACCACGGCTAATACGCAAAATTTTAAGGTCTATGCGGATCTGACCAAGCTGGGAACCGGCAAGCATGAGGTGCGTCTGAAGGCATCGGGATTGAATAAGGAATTGAGTTATACGATCACGCCGGCCAAGATCAAGGTCAACATTCAATCGCGCAATACCGCGACGGTGCCGGTAGAAGTGCGCTTAAGCTCTAAAACCTTAAATGGTAGCTATCAGGTTGGAACGCCTAAAGCCGCATTGGAAAAGGTCCAGATTACCGGGGCCAAAAGTGAGGTTCAACAGGTTGCCAAAGTAATTGCTTATGTCAACGTGCCTAAAAACGCGCAAAGTACGCTGCATCGGACGGTAACGCTGCAGGCAATCAATGAAAGCGGTCAGACAATGAACGTGGTGATCATGCCAAATACGGTCTCCGTAACCGTACCAATCAGTCAGACTGACAGCGGCGACAAGAATTCCAGTTCATCTGCGACGACCAGCTCGGCGATAACGCAGTCCAATTCTGACAGTTCAGCGGAGTCTGCGAGCGCTTCTTCAGCCAAGCACAGTTCAGCCAGCTCGGCATCTGGCAGTCAGTCAAATAATTCGTCGGTTTCGGCAAGCGAAAATGATACAAAGTAGTATAATCAAACATAGTGAATTTTAACGGAGCTTTTTAGCCCAGAAACGAGGAGAAACATGAAGTTAAAATATTTTGGAACTGATGGCGTTCGTGGCGTGGCCAATCGCGACCTGAGTCCAGAACTGGCTTTTAAGGTTGGCCGTGCCGGGGGCTATGTCTTGACTCGGCACTCAGAACGCAAGCAGCCCCAAGTCTTGGTTTCCCGTGATACGCGAATTTCCGGTCAGATGCTGGAAAATGCCTTAGTTGCTGGTCTGCTTTCGGTCGGCATCGAGGTACTGCGCTTAGGCGTCGTCACTACGCCTGGCGTTGCCTACCTGGTTAGAGCACAGGGAGCCGATGCTGGTGTAATGATCACGGCCAGTCATAATCCAATCCAATATAATGGAATCAAGTATTTTGGCAGTGATGGCTTCAAGCTTTCCGATGAGCTGGAATATGAGATCGAACAGCTGTTGGATGCCGAAGCGGATACTTTGCCACGTCCATCTGATGCTGGTTTGGGAACGGTTGAGGACTACCACGAAGGCGCGCTCAAATACACGTCATTTTTGGAACAGACGATTTCAACGGATCTGTCTGGCCTAAAGGTAGTTGTTGATGCTGCCAATGGTGCTACCAGCGGCTTTGTCTCCAATCTGTTGGCAGACTTAAATGTTGATTTTACGCCAATTCATGCCAATCCTAATGGTCTCAACACCAACCTTGACTGTGGGTCAACGCATCCGGAAAGTCTGCAGGAAGCCGTAGTTGCCAACCATGCTGATCTAGGTCTGGCATTTGATGGTGATGGCGATCGCTGCATTGCCGTTGACAACGAGGGTAATCTGGTTGACGGCGACAAGATCATGTACATCTGCGGCAAGTATCTGAATGAAAATGGCCGCTTGAAAAAAGATACGATCGTTACCACGGTGATGAGCAACCTGGGAATGTACAAGGCAATGGAGGCTCATGGCATGAAGAGCGTGCAGACTAAGGTTGGCGATCGTTATGTCGTTGAAGAAATGCTGAAGTCAGGCTACAATCTGGGTGGCGAGCAGTCAGGCCACATTATCTTCCTTGACCACAATACGACTGGTGATGGGATGCTGACGGCACTGCAGCTGCTGCAGGTCGTTAAATCCAGTGGCAAGAGCCTTAAGGAACTGGCATCTGATGTCAAGACCTATCCACAAGAGCTGGTCAATATCACCGTGGCTGACAAGCAAGCTGCAATGGACAATCCAGCTTTGAAGGCCGTCATTGCCGATGTTGAAAAAGAAATGAACGGTGATGGGCGCGTCTTGGTTCGTCCTTCTGGTACTGAACCGCTTTTGCGAATCATGGCTGAAGCGCCAACCAAAGAACTGGTCCATGCCTATGTTGAAAAAATCGCGGAAGTTGCCCGCCGCGAGCTTGAAGTTAAATAATCTTAGATAATATTTAGGCTGGCAGCGAGGGGCTGAATCGTTGCCGTGACGCCTTTAAAACTATTAAAAAATTGCCGACTCTATACCAATCGAGGTTAATCGATTGACATTGGGGCCGGCAATTATTAATATACAATAGTGTTATTAAATAATAGCTTGATTTTAAAGTTATCTATACCAATTTTATTGAAGGATGGGAAATATTATGTGTGGAATTGTTGGTGTTACAGGAAACGATCGCAGCGTTTCCATTTTGATCGACGGGTTGAAGCGTCTGGAATACCGCGGTTACGACTCCGCCGGCATCTACGTCAACGACGAAAAAGGACATGACTACCTGGTTAAGCGTTCCGGCCGCATCAGCAACCTGGAAGCTGCCTTAACGCCAGAAGTTAAAGGGTTGGCTGGGATTGGCCACACGCGCTGGGCGACGCACGGTGTTCCAAATGAAACCAACGCGCATCCGCACTACTCCAATGATGAACGATTCTATCTGGTTCACAACGGGGTAATTGAAAACTATCAGCAGCTGAAAGAAGAATATCTTAAGGGTGTTGAATTCAAGAGTCAAACCGACACGGAAGTTATCGTTCAGTTGGTTGACAAGTTCGTAGTTGACTACAAGATGGATACCAAGGACGCGCTGCTTAAGGTTCTGCGCTTGATCAGTCCTGATTCTTCATATGCCTTTGCCTTGATGGATCGCGAGCAGCCAGATACGCTGTTTGTGGCTAAGAATAAGAGCCCATTGCTGGTTGGTTTGTGCCAAGGCTATAACATGGTAGGTTCTGATGCCATGTCGATGATTGATGAAACCAACGAATTTATGGAAATCAACGACCATGAGTTGGTAATCGTCAAGCCAGACAATGTAACGATTGAAGAATTCGATGGCACGGAAAAGAAGCGCGATTCCTTTAAGGTTGACATGGATCCAAGCGCTGCCGACAAGGGTACCTACCCATTCTATATGCTAAAGGAAATTGATGAGCAGCCTGCCGTAATGCGCAAGCTCGTTCAGGAATACTTTGACAGTGACGACCAGCCGCAGATCAGCGAAAAGCTTTTGCAGGCAATGGCTGAATCCGATCACATCTACATCATTGGTGCCGGGACCAGCTATCATGCCGGTCTGATTGGGGCCCGGATGTTTGAGAAGCTTTGTGGCGTGCCAACTACGGTTCATATCTCATCAGAATTTGCCTATGAGCAGCCGCTGCTTAGTCAAAAGCCGTTCTTCCTGTTCCTGTCGCAAAGTGGTGAAACGGCAGACAGTCGCGAAGTACTGGTACACGTCAATGAGCACAACTGGCCAAGCCTGACGATTACTAATGTTGATAAGTCAACGCTTTCTCGTGAGGCTACCTTTACCCTGCTGCTGTACGCTGGCCCAGAGATTGCCGTTGCCTCCACTAAGGCCTACACGGCTCAGATCGCGGTTGAAGCTATTTTAGCCAAGGCATTGGGTGAATATCTGAGTCGCGATGCTGCTCAAAACTTCGACTTAAAGCACCAGCTGGGAACGATTGCCAACGGGATGCAGTCAATTACCGACTCAAAAGAAGACATTGAAGCACTGGCCTCTCGCTACCTCTCTAAGCCACGCAACGCCTTTTACATTGGCCGGGGCATTGACTGGTCGGTTTCTTTGGAGGCAGCCTTGAAGCTTAAGGAAATCTCCTATGTTCAAGCGGAAGGTTTTGCATCCGGTGAGCTTAAGCATGGTACGATCGCGCTGATTGAAAACCAAACGCCGGTAATTGCTATTATTACTCAGGATCGGACTGCGGGCCTTACGCGCAGCAATCTGGAAGAAACGCAGTCACGGGGTGCTGCTGTCTTAACGATTGTTTCACGTCATCTGGCACATGAAGACGACAATATCATCATTCCAGACGTTGACGAACTGCTGACGCCGCTTTTGAGTGTCGTTCCTGCACAGCTGCTTGCCTACTACACGAGTCTGGGCAAGGGCTTAGACGTTGACAAGCCGCGTAACCTGGCTAAGTCGGTTACGGTACAGTAATTATAAAAAGAAGAAGCGGTTGGCCGTTTCTTCTTTTTATTTTATGTTAACAGCTGAAAAAATCTGAATAACTATTGACAGCGCTTACAATATTTTGTAATATATAGTCACAAGGTATTAAGTATTTACCTTCTAATCAATTCTCTTTCTCTCTTATGCCAATCATCGTCGGTCCACGGCGATGATTTTTGTTTTCTGATACAATAGATGCGAAAGGGGATTTATTTAATGGAAGAACAGCATGAAGTCTTTACCCTAATAGAAGAAATTACGCGTAATGATGGCACCAAATATTATGAAATCGGCAATATGGTGCATAACGGCCGTGCCGAGCTGGCTGCTGAGCGTGGCTATATTAAGGAAGTTCGTATTTTAAAGCTGAATATCCCACATTCACAAAACGTGATCAATTATGAGCATTTCATCAACACGCACTATCAGATGCAAGATGAGTCGATGGATCACTGGGAGGAATGGAAACGAACCCCAGAAGCCGATCAGCTGGTCAAGGCGATTCTGCGTGAAAACCGAGTCGGCTGATTAAGTAATTCTGATATTTCTAATAACGGTCGGGGCAGAAAAAGGCTGTCACGACCGTTGTTTTATAAAAAAATCATTTTAATGGGACTTATTGGTCAACTGTGATTATAATAAAAGTTGTTATTTTTTTATTTGGGGGGAAATCTATGCGGTCCAAGCAATACGTGACAGGAATTGATGGCGTCCGAACGTTGGCCGTGCTTGGCGTGATCATCTATCACCTGTTGCCGACAACGTTGCCAGGCGGTTATTTGGGCGTGCCGCTGTTCTTATTGATCTCTGGGTATTTCGTTACCTTACAGCTGGTGCGGCAAATGGATCAGACGGGCGGTATTCAGCTGACGAAGTTTTACCTTAAGCGTCTGCGGCGGCTGTATCCGGTGCTGATCGTTATGCTGACGGTCACGACGGCCTATATTACATTGTTTGCTCGCGATCTGCTGCATAATATCAAAAGTACCATCGCTACTAATCTGCTATGGGTCTACAACTGGTGGGAAATCGGCCATGGCCAGTCTTATTTTGATCGTTTCAATGGCGAGTCGCCGTTTACGCATTTGTGGACGTTAGGCGTTGAAGCCCAGTTTTACTTCTTGTGGCCGCTGATTTTATTCATGCTGTTTTTGATTTTGCGCAAACGTTCCAAAATCAAGTGGACCGTCTTTATCCTAGCGGTTGCTTCAGCAGTTGAAATGGCGCTGCTGTTTGATCCGCAAAATATCAACCGAGTCTACTATGGAACCGATACCCGAGCCTTTTCGCTGCTTTTGGGTTCCTGGCTGGCCTTATGCTGGCCGATTGATCGCCTTAACGCCAGCTTGACGGCACATGCTGCCAGAATCTTGGATGGAGTCGGGATTGGGGCACTGCTGATCACGCTGCTGGGCTTTTTTACGCTGCCAGGCCAAAGCAGCTGGACCTATCGCGGCGGCATGTTTTTTTACAGCCTGATCGGAATGATTTTGATTGCGACGGTAGTTCATCCAGGCAGTCATATGAATCGCTGGCTGACCAACCCTTTCTTTACCTGGATCGGTCAGCGCTCATACGGCATTTACGTCTACCAGCTGCCGGTTATGGTCTTTTATGAACGAGTCGTTGAGATTGGCCGGCACCCAGTAATCAATGCTTTGGTTGAATGTCTGTTGATTTTAGCGATCAGCGAGTTCTCCTATCGATTGGTTGAACAGCCGCTTGCTCATTATCAGTGGCGGTATCTGCCGGCCAGCATTCGTCATTGGATCGACTTTAAAATGCATGATTGGCACCAATGGCTAAAAGTTGGCCCAGTCGTCATCATCTGCTTTATCGCGCTGTGCGGTCTGATGCTGCCAAGCAAGCCGGCTAAAAAAAGTGCGGTTCAGACCCGCATTGAAAAGAGTCGCCAGGCCACGGCTGCTAAAAACAAGCAGATTGCAAAGGGAAAGACGGCTAAAGTTAACGTCAACAGCAAGTCGCTGCAGAAAAAATATGGTCTGACCTCGAACCAGCTTAAGGCAGCCTCAGAGCTAAAAGTCACGGCAATCGGTGATTCGGTAATGGCCGATGCATCTCAGGATATTCAAGAAATCATGCCGCATGCTTATGTTGATGCTGAAGTCGGGCGTCAGGGGAGCGCTACGCCAGCCGTTATTAAAGATCTTAAAGCCAAGGGGCAGCTGCAAAAAAACGTGATTCTAAATCTTGGAACCAATGGCGCGATGGATTCGCAGACGATTAATGATATCTTAACGGCAATCGGCAAGGATCATCAGGTTTATTGGATCACGCCGCACGTGCCGACGCGTGACTGGGAACAGACGGTTTGCGATCAGATCAAGCAGGCCGCTAAGCAAAATGCCAATGTACACGTGATTGACTGGAATCAGGCTGCCAATGGTCATGCCGAGTGGTTTGCACAGGACAAGGTTCATATGAATGAGCAGGGGAATGCGTACTTTACGCGGCTGATTGTTAAAACGATCTTGAAAAACAAATAGAAAAGAGAAACGCTTATGATTAAAATGATTGCATTAGATATGGATAACACGCTGCTCAACAGCCAAAAAGAGATCAGTCCCCGAAACGAGGCGGTCTTGAAACGGCTGCATGAACAAGGCATCAAAATCGTGCTCTGTACGGGTCGCCCAATCAACGCAATCTGGCCTTATATTGAACAATTAGGTCTGACTACGGCTGACGACTACACGATTACTTTTAATGGCGGGCTGGTTGTCAATAATCAAACGCGGGCTGCTTTGTCAGAACATGGGATCTCAAAAGACAAGCTGCAGGCAGTCTTTGATTTTGCCAAGCAGCACGATTTTTCGCTAGATGTCTTAGACTTTGATCGCGTCTATGAAATCATGGACATGCCGCGTTCCATCTATAAAACGATTTTAAAAAACATTGAATTTAAAGACGCACACTTCAATGATCTGCCAGGTGGCGATCATGTCTATGCCAAAGCGATTATGGCGATTCCAGCTGTTAAGATGAGTCAAGAGGTTCTGCCAGCCGTTCCTGATGAATTACGGCAGCAGGTCAATGTTGTTCAGTCGCAGCCAATGGTATTGGAATTTTTACCAAACGGGGTCAACAAGAGCGTGGGTCTGCGGGCACTGCTGGAGCATTATAGCTGGGATTTTGCCAATCTGATGACGTTTGGCGATGCCGATAATGATTATGAGATGATTCGCGATGCTGGCGATGGCGTAGTAATGGCAAATGGTTTGGATAGCGTCAAAAAAGCTGCCGATCATCTGACCAAATCTAATAATGAGGATGGCGTTGCCGTTTACTTGGAGAATTTTTTTGCAACATTAATGTAATATAAGGCGTAATTCAGTCTTAAAATCTGGTCGTAAAAAGCCGCTGAAATCATAAAAATGGTTTTTGTGTGACTTTTTACGATTTTTTTTGCAACATTTTAAACGTCAATATAAAAAAGTTAGTCAAACCGAAAAATATTGATCTAACAACATTTATAATCAAAAGGTTGTTTGAATGGTTATGACTTTATTACAGAATGTTACAAAATAGCCGTAAAAAACTCTTAAAACGCAATTGCCTTGTTATCAATTAGTAATATTGAGCGTGTATGATAAGGGACGTTGATAAGGAAATGATAAAAACGAATTGATAATTGATAAAGGATGGTTTTGATTTTTATGAAGAAGAACTTTAAGAAGATTACCGCTGCTTTGGGTGCCGTTGCCTTTGGCGTTGCTGCTACGGCTACGGTTGCCAACGCTGACACGCTGTACACGGTTCAATCCGGCGACACGCTGTCCAGCATTTCTCAAAAGTTCGCTAATGACAACAGCTTGGTTCAAACGCTGGCTCAGCAAAACAACATTCAAGACATCAACAAGATCTACGTTGGTCAACAATTGGTTGTTAAGACTGATGGCCAGGCAACTGATGCTCAAACGACTGCTCAGCCAGTCGCTCAAGCAACTACGCAATCAGCTGCTGCTCAAACTTCACAAACCACTTCCAACTACACTTCCACGGCTTACGGCTCTGAAGCAGATGCCAAGGCTTGGATCGCCGCTCATGAATCTGGCAACAACTATGGCGCCCGCAATGGTCAATACATCGGTAAGTACCAATTGAGCGCGGCCTACCTGAATGGCGACTACTCACCTGCCAACCAAGAACGCGTAGCTGATCAGTATGTTGCTGGTCGTTATGGTTCTTGGACGAATGCTAAGCAACACTGGCTGAGCAATGGCTGGTACTAAAATCAGACTTTAATAATTTGAGGCATCGTTTTATGAAAACGATGCTTTTTTTATTTTCAAATAGTTTCTAAATTTTTTTAAAGAAAGTTATTGATTGTTAAATTTTTCGGTGAAACCAGATTATCACTGTTTTTTTCTGCTAAATTGAATTAGTCAGGCTAAACGTGGCAGTTATTTATGTGACTGCCAAATCAATGACGGGAGGGATCGCATTATTGATCAAGGATCAGTTAAAATAATAGTTTAAACAGATTCCTGATTTTAGATGCGGATAAAATATGGAAGAAAAAACACAACCAGCTAAAGCGCCTAAAAATAAAAAATGGCGCTGGCTTAAATGGCTGTTGGCTTTAATCGTTGCAGGGCTTGCAATTGGTGGCGGCTATGAATACTATCAGGTTCATCAAGCTGCTTCAAAAGTATTTAGTGATAATGCCAAGGTTGATAAAAAGCTGCGTCAAGGTAAGCCAATCACGATTTTAACGCTGGGACTTGATTCAGGGGCTTTAGGGCGTAAAAATTGGGGAGTTGGCAATACCGACTCGATTGAAGTCATTACCGTTAACCCAAAGAAGAAAACTGTTCGGTTAACAGCAATTTCTCGTGATATTCCAGTAAAGGTAAAAACAAGTAAAGGATACACCTACGTTAAGCTGAACGCGGCCTATGCGCTGGGCGGCGTCAAGGAAACGAAGAAGCAGGTAGAGGACCTGCTTGGCATTAAGATCGACTACTACGCCTCTGTTGACATGGGAGTCTTGGAAAAAGTCGTTGATGCGGTTGGCGGGGTAACGGTCAACAATTCATTTGCCTTTACCTATGAAGGACATCACTTTAAAAAGGGCAAGCAGCATTTGAACGGCAGTCAAGCACTTAAATATTCCCGGATGCGCTATGATGATCCAAGAGGCGACTATGGCCGTCAATACCGTCAACAGCAGATCTTAGAGGCCGTTATCAATAAGTTTAAGAAAAATGGCTCGATCACGGTTGCCAATAAGCTTTTGCAGGCGGCTGGCGATGGCGTCCGGACCGATCTGCCGGTTAAAGCCGTTACGACGCTTTATACCAAATACAGTCCAGCACTGAGCAACGTTAAGATCGATCATCTGCAGGGAATCAGTGCCACGATTGATGGCGTATCCTTCCAGGCAGTCACGCCAACTGAGATCAACCGGGTCTCCAAGGCAATTCGCAAATCAATTGGTGAAAAGCCAAAACATGTTACCAACACGGAAACCAGACTTTACAACTATGCCGTTCAAAATGGCTATGATGGAATCAACAATCTTGAGTTCACGCTGCCAAACGGTGCCGAATATAGTACGGTTGTAAGCAATTAAAAAAGAGCTGAGGAATTCCTCAGCTTTTTTTTGACATTTAGAAGAATAATTTGCTCATGGCAGCCACGAAGGTTAATAATACCACCGAGCCTAAAATGGCAGCCAGCAGCGCGTTGCGGCCGCGTGTCAGCAAGACCTTAAAGTTAACGCTCATACCAAGGGCAGCCATTGCCATTCCTAAGACCAGGTAGGCCAGCTTAACCAGACCAGCAATAACAGCGGCGCCTAATGGCATAAAGGTGCCAATCACGCTGGCCAGAATAAAGCCGACCATAAACCAAGGAATCGGGACGCGTTTTTGGTCATTCGTTAAAACGATTGAGCCATCCTTAATCCCTTGTTTTTGGTACCACCAGCCAATGATCATCGCGGCCGGTGCCAGCATCAGGACTCGTGAAAGCTTGGTAATGATTGCAGTGTCCAGACTGACCGGACCACCAGCGCTGCTGGCAGCTACGGCATGGGCGATCTCGTGCAGCGAGCCGCCCGTCATAACGCCAAACTGAACGGCAGACATGTGTAAAAGCGGCTTGATGCCAATTTCCAAAAGCGTGAATAAAGTTCCCAGAATCGCAACGATAGCAACGGCAACGACCTTGTTTTCACGCTGACGCTCAGCTTCGGTTTCGTTGGCGGCATTGTCAAACTGTGATGAGATTCCCATTACGGCTGCCGCACCGCAGATTCCGGTTCCGCTGGCGACCAGAATGGCCAGATGACGATCAACGCCAAAGCGCCGCGCCAAGGAATAAACCAGCAGAATCGTCCCCGAAACGATTACGACTGCCAGCAGGATGGTCTTGATGCCGGCTTGTGCCAGGGCAATCAGATTCAACTTAAATCCTAAAAGAATAATGCCCAGACGCAAAAATTTATTGGAGATCAGGCCGATTCCAGGCTGACTGTAAGCAACGGCAGGCTGAGCTAACTGCATCAGCATTCCTAGAATCAAGGCAATTACCAAAGCACCAATTACGGACAGGTAGGGCAGACCGCCTAAAAAAGAGCCTGCCAGAGAGCAGAGCAGCGTAAGCAAAAATGCTACGATAAACTGCCGTGAGAATAATGTATTAATCATATCCAAAACCCTTTCTCTTAACTCGGATTGATGATGATTTAAGCCTATCATGTTATATTAATAAATAAAAATTAGTATTTTTTAGATATTCAAAGTTTTACTTATTAAAAATTGAGGTGACGCTTATGCAACCAGATCCGCTGCTCGATCATCGCAGCGAAACGTTGCTGGCCGTTTCAAAAACGGGATCGCTGACGGCAGCCGCCAAATTGCTGTTTGTTACGCAGCCGGCCGTTTCACAGCAGCTGAACGCTTGGGAAAAGGAGCTGGGATTCAAGCTGCTTGATCATCAGGGAAAGAAAGTAGCCTTGACTCCTGGTGCCAAGCGCTTGGTTGATTATTTGACGTTTCTAAGGAATGAGAACCAAAAAATGCTGGCAGAGCTGAAAATACAGACTGCGCCATTAAGATTGGGGTCGACGCTTTCAATTGGCAGTTTTCTACTGCCCCAGGTGCTGGCTAAAATGATCGAGCAGGACTGGCCAGTTACGACACAGATCGGCAATACGCAGACACTGCTCAGCCAAATTCAAAGAGGGGAACTGGATGCGGCACTAGTTGAGGGAGATTTTGATCATCGGCATTTTGTCTGGGAAACCATTGGCCAAGAAAAATTTGCCCTGTTTGGCAGCCACCAGCTTAAAGCAGCGGTCAATCTAGAAAATTTGTTTGACTATCCGCTTTTAGTTCGTGAACCGGGATCCGGGACACGACAGATTCTGGAAAAATGGCTGCAGGGGCATGGCAGTTCCTTGACAGATTTTAAACAGATAATTGAGATTGGCAGTCCCAATGCCATTATTGAGCTGCTTAAAGACGGCGTGGGCATCAGCTTTATGTACCAAGCGCTGGTTGAAGACGAACTGGCAGCCGGACAGCTTTTTGAATGGAAGTTGAACGGACTGGCAATTGAGCACGCGCTTTATCTGGTAACGGCTCAAAACAGCTTCTTTAAAAACCAGCGCCACCAGCTGGCACGGATCTGCCGGCAGCTGAACGAATCGAATCTGGCTGACAGGTGAAAATCAGCAGGTGATTTTGACTGAGATTTTGACTGAGATGCTGTTATGATTAAGCTTTCTTAAGCAATATTCGCAATTACTTCACAAATCTGCCACAGCTTAATTGCATTTAATCGGTAAGATAATGACAATCAAATTAATCAAGCAACGGTGATTGATTTGATGATCCCCTACTTTTTCTCAAAAATACTCCCAATTATTGAATAAAGCACTAACAAAGCCGCTCAGTTCCCCCAAGCTGAGCGGCTTTATTTTGCGTCTGGACGGCAAAGGTTTATACTAGGAAATGCGCTAGAACAAGAACCTTGACCAAATCAAAAAATGGGAGCGAATATTTTGGACAAGCGAGTATATATTGATAATGCCGGCACCACGCCAATGGCTCCAGAGGTCGTTGCTGAAATGACCGATAAGATGAGCAATGTCTTTGGCAATGCCTCAACGACCAACTATTATGGCCGGATTGCCAAACAGGTATTGGAAGACAGCCGTCATGTGATGGCCAAGTCAATCAACGCTGCTTATGATGATGAGATCGTGATTACCAGTGGTGGAACGGAAAGTGACAATACCGCCATCAAGCAGACGGCATTGGCCCGCGCCAGTGAAGGACGCCATATCATTACGACGCGGTTTGAGCACGAGGCGATTCTACGGCCTTTAGAAGATCTGGAACGGCAAGGGTATGAGGTTACCTACCTTGATGTTGATGAGAACGGTCAGATTGATCTGGCAGAGCTGAAACGGGCGCTTCGTCCTGATACGATTCTGGTCTCGATCATGACGGTCAATAATGAAGTCGGCAGTCATCTGCCAATTCATGAAATCGGTGAGATCGTGGCACCAACCAATGCCTGGTTCCACACAGATGCGGTTCAGGCTTATGGAACCGTGCCAATCGACGTCCAAAAAGACAAGATTGATCTGCTCTCGGTTTCTGGTCATAAGCTGAACGGTCCTAAGATGATTGGCTTTTTATATCGACGGCGGGGCATTAATTTTCCATCGTTCGTCCGTGGTGGCGACCAAGAGCTTAAACGGCGGGCAGGGACTGAAAACGTACCGGCAGCGGCTGGTTTTGCCAAAGCAATTGATCTGCACCTGGCTGATTTAGAAAAGCAGGCCGCGCGCTATCTGGATTTGAAAAAGCATCTGGTTGATGGACTAGAAGCCAATGGAATCGACTTTGCGGTCAATGGTCGCTTAAACGAGGGAATGGCGCCACAAGTCATCAGTATCTGGTTTAAAGGTGTCCCCAACGATGCTCTTTTGACGAATCTGGATCTGGATGGCATTGTCGGCGCGGCGGGATCGGCCTGCACGTCTGGCTCGTTGGACCCTTCGCATGTCTTGGTAGCCATGTATGGTCAAGACAGTCCTCGTGTCTGGGAGACGTTAAGATTTAGTTTTGGTATCTACAATACGATTGAAGATGTTGATTGCCTGCTGGCTGCGTTGATTAAATACGTGCCACGGCTTAAAGACAATGGCGATCGGGGACAGCGTTAAGATGACACTATGTTAAGATAATTAACGTTATGTTCATTAAGAAAATAATATGAGTTGTGAATGGAGTCGCTTGCAACGGCTCTTTTTTGTAGCTTTAACATAAACCAACTTAATAATAGACAAACTATAAAAAACGTCTTGCATAATCGCTTTGATTTGATATTATAAATGCATTAAGAAATCTCATTTTATTTTAAGAAAGGAGCTTGATCGCAATGGCACCATCAGCAATTGTCCTAACCATTATTATCCTAGTCCTGGTCATTATTATCGTGCGGGCCGTGCGATCAAGAATCCCAGCTTTTTAGCATTGAGATTTCTGTCCACGACGCGCGCCTAAAACCGAAAACGCGGTAGTGGACAAGCATGAATTTGGATCCTCGCTTGACATCCACTGCTTGTTGAATCGGCAGTGGATGTTTTTATTAAAAATAGATGAGAAGAAAGAGGTAATGCATATGGAGCAAGCAGCCAATACCAAACAAGCGAACTTTAGCATGAGTGCTCGTGAAAGGGCCGTACACAAAACAACCGTTAAGGAATATGCCTACAATATTTCTGCCGCGGTTGCCAACGCCATTCTGGTCACACTGGGGATGGGACTGTTGATGCAGACGATTGCCGGTTTTGTTCACTTCCAGCCGCTGTATATGGCCGGAACGCTGGCACAGGATCTTTTAGCCCCAGCCCTGGGAATTGCCGTGGCCGTCGAATTAAGAACGACGACGCTGGTAATGTTCAGCTCAATGATTGCAGCGACGGTTGGTTCCAACGCGGTGCACTTTGTTACGGCGACCAAAGGGGTTGCAGCTGTAACGGCAACGGGTCAGACCGCCGTTCAAGCTGCGGGGACTGGTGTTTTTAGCACGGGACAGCCGGTTTCGGCCGTCTGTGCAGCATTGATTGCGGCACTGCTGGGCAAGTACCTTTCTGGTAAGACGCCTTTGGATATGGTATTGGTTCCATTTGCGGCAACCATGGTCGGGACGCTGGCTGGTCTGGGCCTGGCTGCGGTTGTAACGCCAGCTTTGATTGCCGTCAGTGGATTTATTGCCAAGTCGATGGCAGTCAACCCAGTGCTTGGTTCGGTCTGCATCTCGGTAGTCTGGGCCTTGTTCTTAATGACGCCGGCTTCTTCAGCGGCATTGGCGGTAGCACTGACGCTGGATCCAGTTTCTGCTGCAGCGGCTGCCATTGGTACGACAGCTCAATTCGTTGGCTTTACGGCAATGTCTTGGAAGCAGAACACGGTTGGTGCCAATATTGCTCAATTTGTAGTTACGCCTAAGCTGCAGTTCCCTAATTTGATCGTTAATCCACTGCAACTGATTCCACCGGTTGTTGCTGCCGCGGTCTGTGCGCCATTGGCAACGGTTCTGTTTAATTTCCGCGCTACTTACACGGTTGGCGGCCTGGGTCTTAACTCGTTTATCGCGCCAATCTACTTCTGGGGGCAAGGTACTGGCTCATTTGCAACCTATGTTGTCTGCGGGATGGCACTGCCAGCATTGATCTCAGTCGTTGGCTTCCAGATCATGAAAAAGATGAAGCTGGTACGAGATGGCGAGATGCATTTGACGGTGCTTTAAGCTTTAATTGATTGTAATAACTCCTCGTCTGGAAAGCAGGACGAGGAGTTATTTTTTATTTAAATATGAAAAAAACAACATCTGAGATTGTGAACAAATATTGAAAAAATCAATGATAAAACGCTTAGAATTAACTAAATCAATTGTGAAAGCGGTATCTTCGAGAAATGCAAAAAACTTTTTAAAAAAATATTTTAAAAATTAAATATGCATAAATTCCGATTTAATCAAGGTTTAAACGACATTTATGGGTTAAAAACGAATTTATTCATTTTTCAAACATTTTTAAACATAGATGCCATCAGTTGTCAAGGGTGGTGGGGTGGATTTAATAGTTGCTTGTGTTAGAATAAGCCTTGCAAATAAGTTGAAGAAGGGAAGTTTTACTATGTTTGTTGCTGTTGCTGCTCTCAACCAGGCCGCTCTTTTCGGCGCATTAATTGTTTTTGCCGTCATGGGTCTAGGCAGTTTGTTTGTCGTATTAAAGGATGTGCAGGATAACCTGCCGCAAACGGCCCCCTGGGTAGCAACGACAATCAACATCAGCTGCCTTTTCGTTGAATGCGTGGGCATCGTAATTGCCATTTCCGTTTTGGTACTGGGTGCTCGCTTGGTATTTTAGCCAAACCTGATTAATCGCCGCTAGGATGAAAAATCCCAGCGGCTTTTTTTATTGCCTGTGAAGGTTCCTAAAACGGCCACTCATTGTGCTTGCCGAATTGAATTTGTTTTTGATGCGGACTTGATGGATAATATAGTTAAACGAAAACGCTTTCTCAAATCTGTTGATGGGAGGAAATAACATGAAACGGAAATTCAATCTAATGGCCAGTGCAGTGGTTTTAGCCATGCTGCTGACTGGATGCGGTTCGGCAACGACATCGAGTCAAAAGACTTCATCCAGTTCCAGCAGTACTAAGACGGCCAAGCAGCATTCGTCGGCCAAAAAGACAAGCAAAAAAGCCCAGTCGACAGCAGCTGGCCAATCATCACAAGCCGCGCAATCATCAGCCAGTCAATCAAGTACCAGTAATGGCTCAACATCGTCAGTTGCCAGCTCTTCATCAGCTGCGGCAAAATCAACGACAGATAATTCAGCTGCCGGTCAAATCAAGACCAGTGCAGTCAATCCAGCCGGCAGCGATGCACAGCGTCTGGCAGCCTTTAATCAATCGATCCGCGCGCAGCTGGGGAACGTTCTTTTGCCTACCACGCCAGGACTTGCTACGACTAATGGTCATCTAAACGTTCGCTATTCTGGAAATGCCAATAGCTACACGATCTATTACAGTGTCGGCTACACGGCCAAGCGCTTGAATGATCCAACTTTAAGCTCACAGACGCCTTACCTGATCTTAAGTAAAAAGACCTATGCCAGCAAGGCTGCGGCTGCCCAGGCAATCAGACACTATGATGACAGCAGCACTGCTGGCCTGCCAACCGTTGATCTTGGTCATGGCTTAACGGGGACGATTGACGCGGGGGCTGGTCAGCGCTATCTGACGTGGAAAGAAGGACATTGGCAGCTGACGGTTCATGCCGCAGCAGTGAATGGTGAAGATCCAGTGCCGACTGCACGCCATATTGTTGAATTATTGGAACAATTTTATCTGCCAGCACCAGACGATCGTGGGACGGGGACTTTTGAGGTCAGCGTAGGCGATGGTCAGCGGCCTCAGGTTTTGACCTGGATGCGCGGCAACGTGGTTTATACAATGGAAGCCCACAGTATCGATACCTTGGTTCAAATGGCGGCCAGTCTTAAGTAGTGTCTCTAGATAATAAAAATCGCACTGTCCAGTGGCAGTGCGATTTTTATTTGATCGGTTTTGGCTAATCATCATTTGATTCTGCAGCTGGCTTATCATCTAAAACATGCTTATGCTCAGCCCATGAATAATAGATCCAGGCTACAACGCCGAATGCCAATGGTCCGATTGCCGTCCAAAAAGCAGTGGCGTAGTCGTGTTCAAGAATCGGTTCAATGCAGGTGAAGATGATTCCCACGGCCAGTACCAGCCAGACGATCATCGAGACGATCCAGGCAACCGTCATATTCTTGTAGAACACGAATGGACGCTCCAGATTCTTTTTCATCTTAAAGAATGGAAAGGCCCCTACCAAAAACAGATATGGCGTCGATGATGAAACGTTCATCATATCGGTGAGAATGGTATAGAAGCGTCCCGCAGCATTGCCGCCAAACGAAACAAACAAAATAATGACCGAAACGATGATGACTTGAATCCACATGGCAAATGAAGGCATCTGGTACTTATTCATAGCGGTCAGTTTTTTTGGCAAAAGGCGCGGATCGCATCCTTCAATAAACGACTTGATTGGCGAATAGGTCATGACAAAAGCTGCTCCCAATCCGCCCAAGACGTCAGTCAGTGCCGTAAAGCGAGCAAAGGCCTTGCCCAGCATGACGCCGACTGCATGAGAGAGCCCCAGCTTTTGTGCCGTTACCAGTCCCATATTGTTAATCAAAACGTATTCAACGTTGGCCAGATCGACTTTTTTGCCGCTTAAAACGGCCTGCCAGTTGGTGCAGACTCCGCAAAGAAAAATTACGGCAATGTAGATGAAAGTCATCAAAAACATGGCAATGATCATGGCGCGGGGGAAAGTCCGCTCTGGCTGATCAACCGAGTCAATCACGCCGGCCATCGTCTCCAGACCGCCATAGGCAAACAACGCGTAGACGATAAATGAGATGACGGCAATTGGTGAGACGAACGCGGTATTTGGCGAGTGAATCAGACTGGCGGCCGTCATTGGCTCAGCCAGCTGACCATGTCCCAATATCCATACCAGCAGACTGGCCAGGATAAAGATGATTGAGATGCCCAGCGTAAAAATGCCGCAAAACGAGGAAATCTTGGCAATTTTGTCGATCCCTTGAGAGGCAATTAAAGTAACGATGCATAAAAAGACGATTTCCAAAATACCTAATGTCTGATTGGCGCTGAGGTCGAACAAATGCCAAGTCTGCGTTTGATCATGCCCCGAGATCATGGTTGATACCGAAACCAAGAAAAACTGGGTTGACGATACCAGCCAGATGACCCAAGCTGCCAGCCAGATAAAAGTTCCGATAAAGGCTGGCTTTTCACCGATCGAGCCGCGCAGCCATGAGAAGATGCCGCCGCGAGCTGCCTTAAATGAAGCGCCATATTCGGCAAACATCAATGCGGAAGGTAAAAAGAACAGCACTGCGGTCACGATATACCAGATGATGCTGGCATAGCCCATTTGATAAAAGGCAGTCAAAGAGTTGCTAAAGCCAAAAATTGATGAAAAAATCATCAAGACCAATGCACCAAGCTTAATCTTGGTGTTGGATGACTGTGAATCCATAGCTGAATTCCTTCTCTCAATAAATATTTATACATTGGGATAAATTATACGCCTGTTTTTTGTTGATGAAGGATAAAAAAGTTCATTAAAAACTTAATTTATCAAAGCTGATTTTAATCGAATCTGAATGGCAGAAAATAAAAAAGCCAGTGGCAGTCACTGACTTATAATCTATTGCACGGTCGTCTGACTGATCAATGGCAGCCTTAAGCCGTGATTATTGATAAATTGAACGCCTTTTACCTTTACGTAGGAATATCCTAGCGACTGGCCCTTTTTGATCGGTGCTTTTAACTGTCCGCTTCGGTTGGTTTTAGCCGTTAAATGGTCATAGATGGTCAAGCGGGATGACTGGTTGGCATCACTGGCGTTTTCCCAGATCGTGATTGAACGGGGGCGCAGCTTGATCTGATGCTTGAAAAACAGAAACTTGACAACGCTTCTTTGATAAAACGATTTGGGCAGAGCTGTTTTTTGCGGAGTCAGACTGCTATTGGCAATCAGCTGATACAGCTTTTGCGTTGCCGTAAAACGGGCATCAGTGCTATCGCCATTGGCATGCAGCACCACCGTTACAATGCGCCGATTTTGGAAAGTTGCCGTGCTGACCAGACAGGCACCGGCAGCATCTGAAGTCCCGGTCTTTAAGCCGTCAATCGTTACGCCGCTGGTCTGATACTGGGAATCCGTCAGCATTTTGTTGATATTGTTGACGGTCGATCCATCCAGTTGAAATGAGGTCTGACCGGCAATTTTTAATAGATCGGGATAATGATTGACCAGATAGGCGGCCATTTTACCGACGTCTTTGGCTGACATCTTGTTTTCGGCGTTGTCATCAATGTTTTTAACGGCCAGATCCTTTAGCTGGCTGTTGGTCAAACCGACGCTGTTAACGATGGTAGCATCTTTAATCCCGATCTGCCGCGCTTTTTTCTGCAGCTTTTGGTTAAACTGCGCGGTACTGTCGCCTAAAGCGCCGGCTAGAGCAACCGTTGCACCGTCAGCTGACTTGATCAGTGCGGCTTTGACCAGATCGGAGACGGTGTAAGACTGGCCTTGCGTCAGACTGACATTTGAGTATTCAGGGTCATCAGCAATGGCAGCCACTTTTTGGTTGATCTTGACTTTAGTGTTCCAGCTTAATTGATGCTGGCTGATCTCATCTTCAATGACCATTACCGTTAACAGCTTGCTGATTGAAGCAATTGGCAGCTTTTGATTGATGTTTTGCGAATACAGAATCTGACCAGTCTTGGCATCGATTGCCAAAGCTGCTGCTGCGTCCAGCTGATTGGCGTTTATAAACGTCTCGGCATGAACGCTTGGCAGCCAGCTCAGTAAAGCCAGCCAGCAGGTTAGAAAAATAGCGATAAATTTTTTCATTGAACGAAAAGCTCCTAATAGATAATAAACAATTACATCAGCGTCATTTTATCATAACATTAAGCAACAAGATTGAAGATTCGTTGATCAAAACTAAAATTTAGCGTTTGGTTTAGCATTGACAGTAATAAAAAAATCGCCTGCTGATAAGCAAGACGATGCGGTTTAGAAAGCTATGAATTAGTATTGATGAGCTACGGTCTTCAAAAAGATGGTCCGCCCCAACAGGCAAAGATTAAGCAGCAGAAAATATCCCCCGAAAACGTAAAGCGAAACTGAATGCAGCAATTGCGGAACAACCAGGCAAAAAAGATTATAGCTGCCGACTATCAAACAGTACAGACAATCGGCCCGCAGCAGATCTTTGAGCCATTTGTGGGTGTTGATCAATCGCCATAATTTCTTTAAAAAATCGGTCAATATTACTTCCCCCGCGAGCATTATTAGTGCCAATTTGATAAAATAATAGCTGCAGTAGCAAATCCGATTGCCGAAAGATAGGCAATTTTTAAATTGGTGCGCAATTCAGACTCTCCCATCGCTCGAATTTGCTACAATTTTACTACAGAAATAGGAAATAGGAAGAAAGAAAATTGAAATCAAGACATACGATTTACTGGCTGCTTTGTTTGGTTGTAATTATTTTAGGCGGCTTCTATATGTATAATAATCATCTTAAGCAGCCGGCTGCCACCAACAAGACGGTCGCTACGACTGCCAAATCCAAGGCAACCAGTTCTAGTTCCAAGTCTCAAAGCAATATGCGGACACCGATTGACTGGCAGAAATCATCTGAAACCGTTCCGTACCCAGACTTGAGCAAGGTTAAAAATCTTTGGGTCAAGGTCAGCTTAAAAGGCAACCGGACCTATCTTTATGATGGCTCTAAGCTGATCTACACCATGTACAGTTCAGGCGGAGTCTATCAAAAAGATGCCAAGACCGGCAAGATGAAGAGCACTACGCCAACTGGTACTTTTTACGTTCAAGCTGAGCGCGGCGACAGCTTTTATAATCAAGAGCTGGGCGAAGGCGCCAATTACTATGTTTCCTGGCTCAATCATGGCGAATATCTTTTCCACTCGGTTCCTACCAAAGCAGACGGCTCATATAATCTAAAGGAAGCTGCCAAGCTAGGCAAGTCAACAGGTTCACATGGCTGTATTCGGCTGTCGGTTCCAGATGCTAAGTGGATGGAGCAAAACCTGCCTGAGGGTACCAAAGTCGTAATTGCCGATAACTAGCTTTCAGCGGATGCCATAGAATTATAAGAATAAGAAATTAAAATCAGTTTCCCGGAGTGGAGACTGATTTTTTGTAATTAAATCCTTGACAAATAATTTGTAACATAATATATTATAAACAACAATTAATTGTAACTTATTATATTACAAAATGGAGTGATTTAAAATGAGTAAGAAGATTGCCGTTGTTGCTGCTAATGGTCGGGCTGCGCAAAAAATTATCAGTGAAGCCGTTGAACGTGGCTTAGACGTGACTGCATTTGGTCGTCATGAAAACAATACGCAGGCTGCCAGCTATGTTCAAAAAGACGTTTTTGACCTGACGAAGACTGATCTGCAGGGCTTTGACGCGGTCGTAGATGCAGTCGGGGCCTGGGAATTGACGAATCTTTACGTAATTCCCAAGGCAGCTGCCTACCTGGCTGATCTGCTGAAGGGAACCGATACGCGGCTGCTGGTGGTTGGCGGTGCGGGCTCACTGTACGTAAATCCTGAACATACCTCAACTTTGGAACTGCAGCCTGATTTTCCAGACGCATACAAACCAGTCAGTGCAACGCATGGATCGGCTTTGGCAATTCTGCGCGCTGCTAAAGACGTTAAATGGACCTATGTTTCACCAGCAGCTGATTTTCAGGCTGATGGTCAAAAGACGGGCAAGTATCTGCTGGGCGGCGAAGAATTCATGCTTAACGATCGCCAGCAAAGCGTGATCTCATATGCTGATTATGCTGTTGCCATGATTGACGAGATTGAAAAGGGCAACCACGTTCAACAGCGGATCTCAGTCGTTGAGGCTTAAGCTGATTAGCAATTCTTGAATCTCTGTAATAAAATACTTTTAAGCAGATTTATAATAAAGAAGTGTTTAAATGCAGATTTCAACTAAATTTACGATTGCAATTCACATGTTGGTGGCAATTGACTACTTTAGCGATAAAGAAACGGTCAACAGCAGCATGTTGGCCGACAGTATTGGCAGTAATCCGGTAATCATCCGGACTTTAATGTCAGATCTCAAACGGGCGGGACTAATTGATACCAAACGAGGACCTGGCAGCATCAAGCTCTTAAAGCCGCTGGATCAGATTACGTTTTATGACGTCTATGTAGCAGTGGAGAAAAACAAAGATGAGCTGTTTAACTTCCACGAACACGTCAATCTGGATTGTCCGGTTGGCCGCAACATTCATCACGCTTTAAGCGATAAACTGTTTAAGATTCAACGGGATTTTGAGGATGATCTAAAGCGGCAAAATGTCGGTGACGTTGAGGCTGATGTCATCAAAGCCATTGCCGGCGAATCTGTCGGTCAATAAAAAGTTGATTAAAAACGTTGATTGAGATCAACTGATTATGCGAATTGAATAGCGTTATCGCAAGCTTAGCAATACCTCTAAGCAGTTGGAAAACAGCCAGCTGCTTAGAGGTTTTTGATATAAATAAAACAAGCATCCCCGATTGAGAATGCTTGTTGGATAGATTGTCCGCAGTTTTTTTTTTTAATACCGTCTGACATCGGCTGATGGAAATAAAAAAGTGTTGATATATTGGTACTTTAAATACCTATCAACACTCTTGAACAAGTTATAAATGGAGATGGCGGGATTTGAACCCGCGTCCGAATATATCGCCATTTCGGCGTCTACGTTCATATCTCAGCTATTTAAGGTTCATTGTCTGGAACGCCGCTGATCAGGGCTCACCCACACAACTAGCTTGATTGGTCTCTTCTTGTTGCTTCAAGCCGGAGCAGCAAGCGTAAGTCCACTGTTAGATAAAACCCGGTACTGCACCATGGACGAGCCCAGCCGGATTTACGCATGCTTACTTGTTAGGCAGCGTATGCGTAAGAGTTTGAATTATTGTTTGCAGTTATAATTTGAAACTGAGCGTTTTTACGAAGCCGCAACCTTCGAAACGCAGCCGGAATTCGAACTATACCCGTCGAATCCATAAACATCCCCGTTACTGAATAAATCTTAACATATTTGATTTCTGAATGCACGCGACAAGAATTTCAGGGTCCTGATTAATTTGACAACGGTGCTGAATTTATTAAAGTTTCGCACTTTGGTCACAAAATATTCCTATTGTAGTAGATCAATGCCGTATAATGACTTTTAGAATCAATCAAGAATTACTGACGGGGTGAAGAAAATGAAAATCTTAATGGTGGAGGACAATCAAACCTTATGCGAAATGATGGCAATGTTCTTCAAAAAAGAAAAATGGGAGGCTGGCTACGCGCAAGATGGCGTTAAAGCCGTGGAAATGTTTAAAAAGGATCCAACGGGCTGGGATATTGTCTTGCTGGACCTCAATCTGCCCAAGATGGATGGGATGCAGGTGGCAGCTGAAATGCGTAAAATTTCGCCAACCGTACCGATCATCATGCTGACGGCACGTGACTCGGAAAGTGATCAGGTGCTGGGGCTTGAAATGGGTGCTGACGAATACGTTACCAAGCCATTTAGTACGATCGCGCTGATTGCCCGGATTAAAGCTCTGTATCGCCGCACCCAGCTTAATCAGCTCAGCAGCAGCACACAGCAGATTGCCAGTGACTTTGACGTGCAGACGCCGCATTTCAAGCTGAATTCCAAGACGCGTGAGGCATTTTTGGATGACCAGCAGATCGAAAACCTGACGCCCAAAGAATTTGACCTGTTAAAGACGCTGGCTTCCAAACCGAAACAGGTATTTACCAGAGAACAGCTGCTGCAGCTGGTCTGGAACTATGAATACTATGGTGATGAACGAACGGTTGACGCACACATCAAAAAGCTGCGTCAAAAGATTGAAAAGGCTGGTCCCCAAGTTATTCAAACGGTATGGGGCGTTGGCTATAAATTTGATGACAGCGAGGTTGAAGATCAATGAAGCTGATCTACCGGCAGATGCTGAGCTTTTTTGCCGTCATCTGCACACTGCTGATCATTGTAACCATCTCATTTATCAACGTTACTAATCGAACCTTGTATACCAATACCTGGCGAGAATTGCAGCAGGACGCCGATAGTCTGATTCAAGACTCCATTAAATATGATCAGACAACGCGCCAGTTTAAGGGATTAAAGACGTCATCGCTGAAAAGCAATGCGAATCTTTTAGCGCGGCAAAACGTGCACTTTGCGATTTATGATGCCGACCAGCAGAAAATTTTTGCCAGCAACGGCTATACGGCGACACTGACCAAAAAGGAATGGCAGGCCCTAAAGCAGGGGAAGACGATTCAAAAGAAAATCGACCATCCCCGTTTGGACGTTTCCGATAAAAACAGAACAAAAGAAAAGTCAAAGCCGGGTCCGCATCCAAGCATGACCGATATTTTAAGACCGTATTTTTATCAGGGAAAGCTGGTCGCGGTAGTATCAATTGGGACTTTTGTATCAACGGTTGAGCAAAGCCGGCACCAGATCCTTAACAATCTGCTGGCAACGTTTGTAATCGCAATGCTGGTGGCACTGGTGGTCAGTTATCTCTTGGCTCGCTCAACCACGCAGCGGATCAGTAAAATGCGCCGAGCAACGCACCAGA
Source organism: Limosilactobacillus mucosae DSM 13345 (assembly GCF_001436025.1). Classification (GTDB taxonomy): domain Bacteria; phylum Bacillota; class Bacilli; order Lactobacillales; family Lactobacillaceae; genus Limosilactobacillus; species Limosilactobacillus mucosae. The sequence goes on from NZ_AZEQ01000001.1 coordinate 177,001, forward strand.
TCGCACGCGGCAACTATAAAGTGCATATTGATACTCAATCTAATGATGAACTTGATGACCTGGGCCGCGACTTCAATCAGATGGCAGATGCACTGCAGGCATCACAAGAAGAGATTCGTCAACAAGAAGAACGGCGGCGGCGCTTTATGGCTGATGCAGCTCATGAAATGCGGACGCCTTTGACCACGATCAATGGCTTACTGGAAGGCCTGGCCTACGATGCGATTCCAGAAGAGGATAAAAAGCATAGTATTCAATTGATGCAAAATGACACGCGGCGCCTGATTCGTCTGGTCAACGACACGCTGGACTATGAAAAGATACGGACCAATCAGATCTCAATGGACCGCAAAGTCTTTGATGCAACAGCAGTGATCAACAATCTCCAGGCTCAGCTGCGAAAAAAGGCCAAGGTGCAAAATGATGAGCTGGCTGTGGATCTGCCCAAGGTTCTGCGTGTCTATGCCGATTATGACCGGTTTGTCCAGATTATGTTTAACATCATCCAAAATGCCATTCAGTTTACGAAAAATGGCAAAATTGAGATTTCCGGTCGGCGACTGCCAAAAGGAGCTGAATTTGCGATTAAGGACAACGGGATTGGGATGACTAAAGAGCAGACGGAACAGATCTGGGAACGCTTCTATAAAGCCGACCGCTCGCGAATGAACACGCAGTATGGTGAATCAGGACTTGGTTTGGCGATCGTCCATCATTTAGTTGAGCTGCATGGAGGAACAATCAAGGTTGCCAGCGAATTAGGCAAGGGAACGACTTTTACGCTCTTTTTCCCTGATCGAGAATACGCCCCGCATGCCATTACACCGCACAGTGAAGATGATTAAATTGCGTTTTGGAAAATATAATTGCAAACCTTTTCAATTTTAGACCAACTTTTTGAGTAATCGCTTGCAAGGCCGATGGTAAACGATTTTAGGATATCGATACCACCAATAGTTTTACTAACTTTTTGAATGTAAATACTTGTGAAAACGATTGCATTAAGGTATAGTTATTTTTCGTAAAGTTTTTAACTACTTTTATCGAAATTTTTAAGAGAGAGAGATTTTGATTATGGCTTATCTTATTGCTTTAATTCCAGCGTTGGGCTGGGGTTTTATGCCACTGATTACTGGTAAGGTTGGTGGATCAGAAGCCAACCAGATTTTTGGGATTGGTGCTGGAGCTTCATTGGTTGGTTTGGTTGCCTTTTTGATCATGCATCCGCAAGTAAGCATGAAGGCATTTTTGTTCTCATTGCTTTGCGGGGCACTGTGGTCAACGGCTCAGGTTGGTCAGTTCGTTTCATTTAAGCGAATCGGGGTATCCAATACGGTGCCGCTGTCAACTGTCTTCCAATTGGTTGGTAACTCAATCATCGGGGTGCTGATTTTCGGTGAATGGCACTCGGCACGGGCACTGACGATTGGCTTTATCGCGTTGGCAATCGTGATTATTGGGGCAATGATGACCTCGTTTACCGATCGTTCCAATGGTCAAAACGTTACGACCAAGGATGTTTTGTTCCTGCTGGCAACGACGATTGGTTACTGGATCTACTCATCGTTCCCTAAGATGCCGATCCTGGCGCATGAAGACTCAGTCGGCATCTTCTTGCCAGAAGTACTGGGAATCTTATTAGGAGCCATCATCTATGATCTGGCTTCAGGCAATGCAAAGGCCTTTACGCAAAAAGAACAGTACACCAATATTCTGGCTGGTATCTCATGGGGGATTGCGGCATTTGCCTACATCTTCGCGGCTCGGATGATTGGGGTTACGGTTGCCTTTGTCTTCACCCAGTTGAACGTGATTATCGCAACGTTTGGCGGAATCTTGATCCTGCATGAGCACAAGAGTCCACGTGAATCGAAATTTACCTTCTGGGGAATCGTTTTAATCGTAATCGGCAGCATTGCAACCGCATTTGCCTAAACATAAAAATAAAGACAAGAGAGAAGCAGTTTGCTTTTCTCTTTTTTTATACAATAATTGGTTTATAATTCATTTAAAAACGGGTAAACTAGAGATAGTTTAAAATACATACTAACCTAGAAAGGGGACTCCGACATGAAAAACGATAGTCGCAGCCTGGTCCGGGTAGCGAATCGGCAGCTGGTACTACAGCAGCTGTTCAATCATCCTACCACGACTCGGGTTGACATCGCTCGTGAATTAAAAATCAATAAATCAACCGTTTCAGCAATTTATAATGAACTAAATGATGAAGGCTTCATTGAGGAGTTGGGACAGGGTGAGTCGACCAACCGTGGTGGACGCAAGCCGAATCTGGTCTGTTTGAACAAGCGGTATGGCTTTGTCGCCAGCTTTGAAGTCGGCACTGGTCATCTGCGGGCTATGTTCAGCTATATTAATGGCGAGATCATCAGCTATGAGCAGATTGCATTGGAAAAACGCGATATGCTTTTAATCATGCAGACAATCAAAGAAGTGCTGCAGAAGATGGGACAAAACGATGATACGATCCATGGCTTGTTGGCGATTGGCTTTTCCGTTCATGGAATCGTTGACCATAATCAGATTGTTGACGCGCCATTTATCAGTACGAATGGCATTGACCTGGCCGCCTATTTTGAAAATGAGTTTCACGTTCCGACGATTTTAGAGAATGAAGCCAACCTGGCCGCGATTTTTGAACGTGATTTTGGCGATCGGGAATCATACCGCGATTTGTTGGCAATCAGCATTCATCGTGGCGTGGGTGCCGGAATCATTGCCAATCAGCAGCTGTATCGCGGCTTTCATGGTCGAGCTGGCGAAATTGGCCGCAGTCTGGTCGTTGGTCAGGATGGACAGCTGGTCAAAGTTGAGGCACTCTGCTCTGAAGATGCAATTCTGACTCAGATTGCCCAGGCAAAGGGATTGGATAATCTGCGACCAGCACGGCTATACGAGCTGTATCGGCAGCATGATGAAACCGTCATTCGCGTGATTAACCAGGCAATGGGAAATCTGCAAAAGCTGGTTTATGATGCAATCGTCAGTTTTGGCCCGCAGGCAGTCTACTTTGATTCACCGCTGTTTGATGAGATGCCTGAATTATATCAGCATTTGCGCGACTGGCTGCAGGACCACCAGATCGATATTCCCCTGCAGATGATCAAAGGTTCTGAAATGGCATCGCTTTTAGGCGCCAGCTCAATGGCCATCCATCGTTTTTTAGATATGGATCGCTATTCGTTGACGCTGAAATGGCCTAAATCAGTTTCCAATATTAAGTAAAAACACGTCTCCGAGCATGACAGCTCAGTGAGACGTGTTTTTTAGTAGCGAGGAAGCTGTAGGACTGCCGCAATCTGATCAGCAGGTGCCTTTAGGATGGCAGGCGCGCCGATTGTTTTGACGTAGACTAAGTTTAAGTAACCATTATGATTTTTCTTATCGTGTTTGATTAGATCCAAGACCTTATCAGAGGCCAGCCATGGTGAAGTTGTTGGCAGACCAACTGCTGCCAATCGGTCTTTAATTTTTTTGGTTACGCCAGGTGCTGTTTTGCCTTCGTTTTCAAAGGCTTGACAAATCGCAACCGTGCCAATGCTGACCGCTTCACCATGGCGCAACTCACCGGCAGATAAAGCTTCAACCGCGTGACCGATTGTATGGCCAAAATTGAGCAACTGTCGCTGACCACTTTCTTTTTCATCGCTCATGACGACTTCAGCTTTAAATTGGATGGAATATTTGATTAGTCCTAATGCATGTTCCAAGATTGCTTCAGGAGTGTCAATTTGTTCAATTAATTGCCAAAAATCACCACCAACCATTGCGGCAGCTTTAACGATCTCGCCATAGCCTTCTACTAGATCGCGAGGCGGCAATGTCTTTAAGGTTTCTGGATCAATCAGCACCAGATCAGGTTCGTAAAAGGCACCAACAATATTTTTGGTCGTTCCTAAATCAACGGCAGTCTTGCCACCAACTGAACTGTCAACCTGAGCCAGCAGCGATGTTGGAATTTGAATCAAGGAAATCCCTCGCATGTAAGTAGCTGCCAAAAAGCCTACTAAATCACCTGTTACGCCACCGCCAAGCGCAATTACCGCATCATCACGATTAAAATTGGCCGCCACCAATTTTTCACTTAGTCTTTGGAGCTGTGACAGCGATTTTGAAGCTTCACCGGCTGGAAAATCATAGCAGTGGACCTCAAAGCCGTGTGCGGTCAGTTGGGTAGCCAAGTCAGTCTGATAGAGTGGTGCAACGTTGTCATCGCTGATCAGTGCTACCTTTCGCGCTGACCAGATTTTGGCGATTCGCTCCCCGGCCGTTTTTAACAAACCCGGTTCAATTAAGACTTGATATTGTTGATTGGCTAAAGATACCGTGATTTTTTCCATGATAATTCCTTCTTTGATTATTCAATCGACTGCAAAGCTTGGCGGACCGCATTCGTTTTGACTACCATTTCGTTAAATTCATTTGGTTTTAAGGCTTGCGCGCCATCAGAAAATGCATGGGCTGGGTCATCATGAATTTCAACAATCAATCCGTTGGCACCAGCAGCAACACCTGCCAAGGCAAGCGGCGTTACAAATTCAGTATGACCAGCAGCATGGCTTGGGTCAGCAATTACGGGGTAGTGGGTCAACTTTTGTAAAACCGGGATGACACCAACATCAAAAGTATTGCGCGTGTATTTGTTGTCAAACGTTCGAATCCCACGTTCAACGATCATAATTTGGTGATTTCCACCAGCAGCAATGTATTCGGTTGCGTTCAAGACGTCATCAACCGTTGCTGACATTCCACGCTTTAACATTACCGGTTTACGGGTTTTTCCAACCGCCTTTAGAAGAGAAAAGTTTTGCATATTGCGGGCACCAATCTGAAAAATATCAGTGTAGGCTTCAACCAGCGGCACCTGCTCAACATCCATGACTTCTGTTACCACATCCAATTCTAGTCGATCGGCTGCATTTCTCAAGGCAATCAGACCTTCTTTGCCTAATCCCTGGAATGAGTATGGTGAGGTGCGAGGCTTGAAGGCACCACCGCGCAGAACGGTTGCACCAGCATTTTTAACAACTTGCGCCATTTTTAAAATATGTTCGGCGGATTCTACTGAGCAAGGTCCAGCCATTAAGGTAAAGTTCTTTCCGCCAATCGTTGAGTGTGGCGTTTTAATGATCGTATCCTCGGGATGGAACAAGCGGGATGCTTGAACGGCGGCTGGAACATCGGTAATAATTTCTTGAGCAGCGGCTTGTTCGGCTGGGGTAAGGTCGCTTGGATCGGCATTTTGAATGGCAACACGATTGTTATGGACAAAAATCTCCTGCTGACTGCCGAAATGCTGCTTTAATTCTTCAATTGCTGCTTTTGCTTGATCATTTTTTAATACGATAATCATAATAAACGCTCCCTTACTAATCAATTCAAAAACCCTCATGATGTTAAAACACCATGAGGGTTCGCGCTTGCATTGATATGCTGGTTGGAGCGGAGCCGATTACATAGTGCTTTAACAAAACATCTGCCATGTAATCGGTAATTACAAACTATTATCAATCACATAGACTGCTAGACTAACGCCAACAATCTATGTCATGTCAGCGTTAATATGATTGATAATAATAGCTAAATCGTACGTTTGTAATTTTCATAATGCTGCTCCTTAATTTAAGTATTTCCTAAAGGTTGAATTGAGTATATATTATGAGAAAAACAAAGTCAACTCTAATCTTGCTTTAATCTATAATCATCGTTGTTTAATCAATGAAATAAATAAGTGCCTTGAAAATAGAATGGTAATAAGAAAACTCACTTTATTTTTTTAAGAAACTGGATGATGCCAGAATCAGCACCATGCTGTTAAGCGCAATAAAAAAGCCCGACAATAAAACTGCCAGGCAAAATACTTACTATCGATATATTGAGAGGGTTTAGGATTCAGCAAGTAAGATTAAATTTAGATTTAAGATTTGAGTGGGATTTTGAATAATGACTGAGATTAGTTCTTAGAACCAGCGCGGTCACGCAGCGTCTGTTCAATATCTTCCAAAGACTTGCCACGGGTTTCAAAGACTTTGGCATGGACGAACCAAATACCAAAGAAGCAAAGAACGCCATAGCCGATAAACAGACTACCCGTACCGAAGAAGTCCAGCAGGGTCGGGAAGGTTAATGAAACAATCAGGTTGGCGGTCCAGTTGACCACGGAACCAAATGAGTTGCCCAGGCCACGAATATTAAGTGGGAACATTTCACCAAACATGACCCACATAACAGGACCCCAAGTACCAGAGAAGAAAGCAATGTAAATCGTCATGGCAACGACACAGATGACCGCCGCTGCCTTTGAACCGCCAGAGAATTTCATCCCGGCACTCATGACAAACAATGAGATCCCCATGCCAAGACCACCATAGATCAGCATCTTTTTACGGTCAACCTTATCCATGATGGAAAGGGCAAATGCCGTAACGATGACATTAAAAGTCCCGATCCCAATGTGAGCCAGCAGCGCAGCGTTAACACCGAAACCAACATCAGTGAAGATCGTTGGTGCGTAGTAGAGCACGGTATTGCAGCCCATGACCTGTTGGAAGACGGCCAGACCGATTGCTGCAATCAAAGCCGGCCGAACCATTGGACCAAACAGTTCTTTTAAGCCGCCATTTTTCATGTGGACTTGCTGTTCAATCTGGGTCATGTCTTTATCAACGACGTCTTTGTCATTGCGGTTCATGTTCATCAAAACAGCCCGTGCGTCGTCTTCACGACCAATCTTAACCAGGTAACGAGGGGATTCTGGCAAGTAAAGGGCACCAAAGAACATGATGGCAGCAGGGATAGCGGCAAAGCCAAGCATCCAGCGCCAACCAGTGTACATGTTTTCAAACGACCAGTTGGTGATGTAGGCAACCAGAATACCAGTCATAACCATTAATTGGAACATACTGGAAACCATGCCCCGCTTGTCGGCTGGCGAAAGCTCGGCTAAGTAGGTAGGAACCATTGAAGATGATGCCCCAACGGCTAAACCTAAAACGATCCGGAAGCAGAGCAGTGACCAGAATCCTTGTGAGAATCCAGAACCAAGTGCACCGACAAAGAAGATAACCGATGACAATAATAGCAGCTTGCGACGGCCATACTTATCAGACGATGGCCCGATAAACAATGAACCTAAGATGGCACCCAGCAGTACCGCGGAAACGATCCAGCCTTGTTCCCAAGTTCCCAGATGCATCTGTTTTTGAATAAACAGAATGGCCCCGGAAATAACACCAGTATCGTAACCGAAGAGCAAACCGCCGAGGGCCCCGAAAAAGTAAATAAAGCCCGCAGATACTTTGCGCATGATTACACAACTCCTTAACTATAAAACACTCCTATTGCTTTAGTTGGTTTAAAACTAAAACCAACCCGCGAATATAATATAACCGCTTTCAAAGATAAAAGCAAGCAGAATTTGAAAAATAGTCGCGTGAATTTTTAGTGAAGAACTAGGCAGCAGCTTTTTTAAAAAATTGCTGCTGACGATAGCGACTTTTTTCTTCATTATATATTTTAAAAGCCGCTGCTTAGGATCAACTGATTTTGAATTTTTTTGCTAGAAAGGGTTTACAAAACAGCAGGCATGGTCTATATTAAAAGTCGTAAGTTAGTTGTTTATTCAAACTAATAAATTTCAGGAGGCCCATATTATGAGTGATTTATGGCAAGGTATTGATAAAGTTAAGTATGAAGGTCCACACAAAGGCCTGAACTCACGTCTGGCATTCCAATACTACAACCCAGAAGAAGAAATTCTGGGCAAGAAGATGAAGGATTGGCTGCGGTTCTCAGTTGCCTACTGGCACACGTTTGACCAACGGCTGGTTGACCCATTTGGTGATGGCACGGCGGTTCGTCCATATGACAAGTACACTGACCCAATGGACAATGCTTTGGCAAAAGTTGACTATGCTTTTGAATTCTATGACAAGCTGGGTGTTGACTACTTCTGTTTCCACGACCGCGACTTGGCTCCAGAAGGCGACACGTTGCGTGAAACCAATCAGAATTTGGACAAGGTCATCGACAAGATCGTTGAATACCAAAAGACGACTGGCATGAAGGTATTGTGGAACACGTCCAACCTGTTTACCAATCCTCGTTTCTTGGCTGGTGCTGGAACGGCTCCATCTGCAAAGATCTACGCATACGCCTGTGCACAGCTGAAGCACAGTCTGGAAGTCGGCAAGCGGGTTGGTGCTGAAAACTACGTCTTCTGGGGCGGCCGTGAAGGTTACGAATCACTCTGGAACACTGAAATGAAGCGCGAACAATCACACATTGCCAAGTTCTTCCACATGGCTAAGGACTACGCAAACGAAATCGGCTTTGATGCTCAAATGCTGCTGGAACCTAAGCCAAAGGAACCAACGACGCACCAATACGACTTTGATGCAGCAACGACGCTGAACTTTATGAAGGAATACGGCTTGGACAAAGACTTCAAGCTGAACCTGGAAGGCAACCATGCTAACCTGGCTGGTCACACTTACCAACACGAAATTCGCGTTGCTCGTGAAGCCGGTATGCTGGGCTCATTGGATGCCAACCAAGGTGACAAGCTGATTGGCTGGGACATCGACGAATTCCCATCCAACCTGTACGAAGCTACGGCAGCTATGTACGAAGTTGTTGAAGCAGGTCAGATCGGCCCTCGTGGTGGTCTGAACTTTGACTCTAAGCCACGTCGGACTTCCTGGAAGCCAGAAGACCTGTTCTACAGCCACATTGTCGGCATGGACACGTTTGCTGCCGGTCTGCGGGTTGCTGCTGCCCTTAAGGAAGACGGCTACCTGGACAAGGTACTCAAGGATCGTTACGCATCATGGGATGAAGGTCTGGGCAAGTCCATCGAAGAAGGCAAGGAAGACTTCAAGTCGATCGAACCAACTGTTTTGGACACGCCACAAAGCGAACTGCGGGCTGCTACGCAATCTGACCACCTTGAACAGGTTAAGGATACGATCAACCACTTTATGATTGAAACGCTGGCTAAGTAATCACTTGAAACTCTAACAATACTAATAGAAAGGATTCGCATCGCCGCAGCTGGCTGCGGATCCTTTTTTCTTGGAGGAAATATTATGAACGAATACGTAATCGGGGTCGATCTGGGAACGAGTGCCGTTAAAGTTTCAGCAATGGATCGTTCTGGTAAGATCGCCGCTCAGCAAAGCTATGACTATCCACTGAGTCAGCCTAAGCCAGGCTACAGTGAGCAGAATCCACAAGACTGGCTTTATGGGACAACAATTGGCATTGACCGCATGATCTTAAAAGATGGCATTAAAAAAGAAGAGATCAAGGGCATATCATTCTCTGGTCAAATGCATGGGCTGGTACTTTTGGATGCGGACAATCAAGTTCTGCGGCCGGCTATTTTATGGAACGACACGCGTACGACCAAGCAGTGCCAAGAAATCATGGATAAGATGGGCGATCGCTTCATCGATATTACTGGCAACAAGCCACTGGAAGGTTTCACGCTGCCTAAGCTGCTTTGGGTCAAGGAGAATGAACCGGAGATCTGGGCTAAGGCCAAAACGTTCCTGTTGCCAAAAGACTATGTTCGCTTCTGCATGACGGGTAACCTGGGGATGGATTATTCGGATGCCACGGGGACGGTGCTGTTAGACATCAAGGAAGGTCAATGGAGCCGGGAAATCTGTGAGGCTTTTGATATTCCAATGAGCATGTGCCCACCATTGATGAAATCAGTTGACTATGCTGGCAATGTTTCCGCCAGCTATGCAATGTTTTCGGGCCTTTCGACTGCTACCAAGATCTATGGTGGTGGCGGTGACAATGCCTGTGGCGCGGTTGGGGCCGGCATTCTGCATCCAAATATGGTGATGTCTTCGATTGGGACTTCTGGCGTGGTGCTTAAATATGAAGAAAATGCTGACGTCAACTATCATGGTCAGATTCAATATGAATGCCATGCAATTCCCGACACTTACTACTCAATGGGGGTTACTTTGGCAGCGGGCCATTCGCTGAATTGGTTCAAGCACAAGTTTGATCCAGATGAAGACTTCTCAATGATGGTTGAAAAAGCTTCTCAACGGCCATTGGGTGCGAATGGCTTGATCTTTACGCCATACGTGGTTGGTGAACGGACGCCATATGCTGATGCTGATATTCGCGGCAGCTTTATTGGCGTTGACAGCATGCAGGATCGCTATGACTTCTGCCGAGCCGTTATGGAAGGGATCACCTTTAGCTTCCGGGATATCTTGAACATCTATGATCAAAACGGTCAAGAGTTTGACACGGTTGTAGCAATCGGCGGTGGGGCCAAGAGCGACTTTTGGCTTCAGATGCAGGCCGATATCTTCAATAAGAAGGTCGTTGCCTTAACCAATGAACAGGGGCCTGGTTTGGGGGCCGCCATGATTGCAGCAGTTGGCCTGGGCTGGTTTGACTCTTTGCAGGACTGTGCCAAGGAGTTCGTTCACTTTGGCAAGGAGTACCTGCCAAAGCCGGCCAATGTTGCCAAGTACGATGAACTGTATGCAATCTACCACCAAGTCTATGATCAGACCAAAGACCTGTGCCATGCTTTATTGAACTTCCGTCGTGAAGACTAGCTGGTTGGTCCAATCCTTAAAACTTATTTCATCAATTAACAGCTTAAAAACTCATTTGCATCATTAAAAAGCGCCATGCAGACTGCCATTAGGGCAATTCTGTATGACGCTTTTATGGTATTTGATTTTTTCTACTATTATATAGGATCAAAAAAGCAGACAAACAGCGATCAGCGAATCAAGCCATTTGTCTTTATAAGATGATCATAATTAATATAGTGGATGAAAAAGTAGACAAACAGCGACCAATCGATCAAGCTATTTATCCTTATAAGATGATCATAATTAAACCGAATTCGTAGACAGGTTAACGGACTTGTCTAAGCCGAGTTAACAGCAAAATTTGTGAAATGAGTTTTGCCCATTGTTAAAAACAATCGGCAAAACGATAATAACCAATATTCTATTTATCAATGAGTATGAGCAGGGAAAAACAGAATTGGGGTGTTTTATAGTCAATGGCTGATTTTAATAAAGAGAGCTAAGGAAATAGTCAGCCTGACAGCCTAAAGACAGACTGATTCGATATGAATTAAAATCAGCAGTATATTGATTTTCCCTAGCTCATGCTATTATTTTATGTAATCGCTAACACAGTAACTTGAAGATTAGAATCATTTTTTGAATAAAGGACGGATTAGAATGGAAATGGTAACTGAGTATCTAGAGTCACTAGGGGTACCGGCTACAATCTGGGAGTACGATCGTGGCCAGTATAGCCTGCAGTTTCGCCAAGGTAAGCTATTATTGATGGACTATCTAAAAATCCTGCGCCGCTGCCCACATAAAACGCTGCAGTTTTTGCGGCACAGTCAAAATCTTTACAGCTGCCTAATGTGGCATGATCAAACAGTTGTCTTTTTTGGCCCAGTGATTGTCAACGTCAGTCAGCGCTATCAAAATAACAATGCGATCAGCAGTCATGCCGTTATGTATATGCCAAAGCTGCTGAAGACGGTTTATCTGGAAGAAAAACAGTTTTTGCAGCAGATTTTGGTGTTGGGACGGTTATTAGAACTGCCGATCGATTTTGAAACCATTAGTGACGAATTTCATCAAGCACGTATTTCAAGAGACCTTGATGCCCAATTGCTGAAGCTGCGGATGAGCAGTGAGGGAGGTCACGTTAGCTATCTGTATGAGCGAGAAGTCAAAAAAGCAATTGCGCAAGGAAATCTGGCTGCCTTGCCGATTATATTCTCTAAAAACATCAATTCGGGGCGGATCGGCATTTTAGCAGACAATCAAGACGCACTGCGCAACGTTAAAAACTGGGGTATTATCTCGGTTTCCGTAAATCTGCGCGCGCTGTTTCAAGTTGGGCTGGATTATGAACTGGTATATTCGCTGAATGATCAATACGTACGACATATCGAATCGTTGACGTCCTACAATGAAGTGCTGGCGGCAATTGAGGCAGCAGATGTGGATATGGCCACACGCTGCCGTGAGATGGTTAATGCCAAGATGACTGCAGCCGTCAGCAAAGTCTTTTGGCAGCTGATGAGTGATCCGACTACGGACCAAAGTATCGATGAGCTGGCAATGGCGGTGGGATTGTCCAGTCGCTATCTTGGCAGCCAGTTTAAAAAACAGGTCGGGGTCAGCATCAGCCAATTTAAACGCCTGGTTCAGATCAATCATGCAATTGAGGATCTGATCGGTACCAATCTGTCAATGGCTGAACTCGCTGAACGCTATGATTTTTCTGATCAGGCCCATTTCTCACGTGTTTTTCATGCCTTAACCGGGATAACGCCTAAAGAAGCCCGTACTGATGCCGCTAAAATTGCCGATTGGAATCTTTACGACTATCTATTTTAAAAATAGTATGAAAAATAAATCATATGTATTTTTAAATTTTATTACTAAGCGACCTCGTTTTTGTCAGCGGTCATTTTTTGTTGACGCTATATGAAGAAAAGAGCTCGATTATTTTAGCGAAATAAAAAATTCTAACTCAGGAATGATAAAAAAATTGATTTTTAGGGTAGCGTTTTCAAAAAGACTATGTTAGATTTTGGTCGTTGGTTGAAAACACAAACTAACGTGCAGCGCTGCACCTGTTTGAATCAAATCTATAAGAGGTGTAAAAACTATGGACAAGCCACAAAACAAGCAAGTCGATGAGTTCGCCAAACTATCCTGGGGCGAGCGAATCGCTTATGGTGCCGGTGACTTGGCACAAAATCTGATTTTTGGGACGATTGGCTCAATGTTGCTGTTTTATCTGACAACGGTTTTTGGAATCTCAGCAGCTGTTGGGGCCACGATTTTTCTGATTGTTCGCTGGGTCAATGTTTTTTGGGATCCTTGGGTTGGAACGGTTGTCGATAAAAGTCACTTTAAGCACGGCGGCAAATACAAGCCATTTTTGATTTACTTTGGAATTCCGCTCACGATCTGCTGTGCCATGCTGTTCTTGCCAATTCCAGCCGTCCGCGGCAATGTTGCCTATGCCTTCTTGATGTATCTGGCAACGGCCTTGATCTATTCGTTCGTTAATATTCCTTATGGCTCGCTGAATGCTTCGCTGACGCGGGACAATGATGAGATCTCAACTTTAACGACGGTTCGGATGACGGAAGCCAATATCGGTAATCTCTTGGTCTACACGTTCTTGCCATTGTTCGTTCAAATGGCATCCCCTGCCAAGCATTTAAAAGATATCGGGATGTTTGGCATCAAGCTTAATTTAGGTAACTATGCCTCGCCACACGCTGCTGGTGCCTACTTCCACGTTATGTCAATCTATATGCTGATTGGTTTTATTCTGTTGCTTTGCACTTACTTTGGTGTTCATGAACGGGTGCTGCCAACGGAAGAAGAAACGGATTCCGTTAAGTTTTCTGATCTTTGGAATGAGCTGCGTCGTAACAAACCACTACGGGTACTAGGCTGCTTTTTCCTGGTTGGCTTTACCTTCATGTTCTTTGGCAATACGGTTTGGCCATTCTTTGTTCAGTACAACATTGGTCACTCAGAATGGATGGCTTCAATCAATCTGATTGGTTCGATTCCAGGGATCTTCCTCGTCTTCTTGTGGCCAATTGTGCGGCGCAAGATCGGCAAAAAGGGATTCTTCCAACTGTTCTTGGGAATGTTTATCGTTGGGACGCTGCTTCTTTGGGTATGGTCATGGCCACAGTTTAAGAACAGCATTGCCCTGGGCTACATTGGTCGCTTTATCATGCAGTGGGGAATTACGGCCGCTACTGGCTACATGTGGTCACTGGTTCCGGAAGTCGTTTCCTATGGTGAATGGAACTCAAAGAAGCGGGTTGCTGGGATCATCAACGCCTTGATGGGACTGTTCTTCAAGATTGGTCTGGCACTTGGCGGGATCATTCCAGGCTACATCAATGCAGCTTGCCACTTTGACGGTACTAAGGCTGCGCAATCAGCAACGGCCTTGAATGGGATTACGATTTCAATGATCTGGCTGCCAATTGTTTTGGCAATTGTTGGCATGTGGGTGATCAGTAAGTACCCATTGTCTGATGCAGAAGTTGACAAAATCAATCACGAAATTGAAGATCGCCGCCAAGCTGAAGAAAAGTAGCTGTCTTAATGCAGAAATAACGGAAAGGATGAAAGTTCATGAAAATCTATGTTGATGCGCAGGCACCATTTGATGGCGATGGAAGCAAGCATCGTCCATTTAAAACGATTCAAGCAGCCGCAGATATCGCAATGCCAGGCGATAAGGTTTGCGTTTTTCCAGGCATTTATCGTGAAAACGTTAATCCTAAGCATGCGGGCACGGCAGATCAGCGCATCGTCTATGAGTCGGTTGAGCCGTTAAAGGCCATTATTACTGGGGCGGAAGTCGTTAAAGGCTGGGAAAAAACTGCAGATGGCATTTGGCAGGTAAAAATTCCCAACAGTATGTTTAGTGAGCGCAATCCATACACGACCAAGATTTTTGGTGACTGGTTCGATGCACGAATCCTGGCTCATACAGGTGAGGTCTATTTAAACGACAAGGCCTTGTATGAGGTCAACACGCTGGCTGAGGTAAAACAGCCCGTTCGCAATGAAAAATCATGGGATCCTGACTTTACGATCTATACTTGGTATACGGAACAAGATGCTGACACGGATGAAACGATTATCTATGCCAACTTCCATGATTTCGATCCCAACCAGGAAAACGTGGAGATCAACGTGCGTCAAAGCTGTTTTTACCCACAGGCTGAAGGAATCGGCTATATTACCTTAAAAGGATTTGGCGTTACCAAAGCGGCGACGCAATGGGCGCCACCAACGGCTTACCAAGAAGGGATGGTTGGTCCACACTGGTCAAAAGGATGGATCATTGAAGAATGTGAGATTTCGCATTCCAAATGTTCTGGTATCTCGCTTGGCAAGTACCTGCAGCCAAACAATGACAATAAATGGTCTAAGTGGAAATACAAAGATGGTACTCAGACGGAGCGTGACGTAATCTGTCAAGCATCTTATGAAGGCTGGGATAAAGAACACGTCGGCTCGCATATCGTACGGCGCAATCGCATTCATGACTGTGGTCAAACCGGGATTGTTGGTCACTTGGGCGGTGTCTTCTCCTTGATTGAAGAAAACGACATCTACAATATCAACATTCGTCAAAATCTGGTGGGAGCCGAAATTGGCGGCATTAAGATGCATGCTGCCATTGATGTGATCTACCGTCATAATCATATTCACCACTGTACGCGTGGCTTATGGCTGGACTGGCAGGCACAAGGGACACGTGTAACTCAAAATGTTTTTGACCACAATTCGTTACCAGAGCATTTTGAAGTCAGCGAAGAGAACGTGGGCGACGTGCTGCAAGGGCTTGGTGAAGATATGTGGGTCGAGGTTTCGCATGGACCAACGCTGATTGACAACAACCTATTCCTTTCAGAACGCTCAATTCGGTTTGCTGCGCAGGGAATTGCCATGGTGCACAACCTGATTGCGGGCAGCTTTACTGCGGTTGGCGTTGGGACGGACAATAATTCTGTCAATCTGCCATCCAACCGCTTTACACCATATCATGAACATCACGGCACCAAGGTAATGGGCTTTATGACGTTCCAACATGGCGACAATCGTTTTTACAATAATGTCTTCGTTCAACAAAAGCTGCGGCCGGAAATGCAAAAGCTGGCTGAACTGATGCATGACAAGCCGGATGCATGGGATACTTACAACTTTAAAGTCGGTACCCAGCCATTTGAAGAATATCCAACGTTTGCAGAATGGGATCAGCAGTTTGATGGCTATTGCGGAATCTATGCGCCAAACAGCGATCACTATTACAACCATCTGCCAGTATGGAACGCGGGCAACGCTTACTTCAACGGTGCCCAGTCATGCAGCAAGGAACAGAACCAATTCGTCGACGATAAGGATCAAGTCGTCCTGGAATTGGAGAAGCGAGCTGATGGCCTGTATCTTAAGACTAATTTGGCTGATTTCCTGCCGCAAGACAACGATGCCAAGATTACAACTGCTACGCTGGGGATGGCGTTTGAACCAGAAGAACGCTATGAAAATCCTGATGGCACGCCAATCGTCTTTGATGCTGACTTCTTTGGCAACCATCGTGACGGTGCCATGGTAACGGCTGGTCCTTTGGTTAAGTTCCAAGCTGAGCAGCGGGTTTTCTAAAAGCTTGATGCTGGATTAGCCATAATACTGAATCTGAATCAACTAAAAAGCGCTTCGTCATTTTGAAATGGCGAAGCGCTTTTATTGGTTGTTGATTTTAATGAATTTTAGCGATTTTACAATAGGAATTTTGTTTAAAAGAGTTGAGATGATAAACCAACGATCAAGCGTAAAAATTATTTAACAGAGCGAATCATCTGAATGAAGATGCAGGCCAAAACGATCGCCATCCTAGTCACCCAAAGAATGGCACAGATAAAGAAGCCGGGCGTAAAGCAGATACGCCCGTTTTTATCTAACTTGATTTCTTCTGTTTTTTTTAGCAGTATCCATATTTGACCGTCAATTTATCACTGTCAGCTCTAAAAACACTACCCAAACCTGCCATGACTGCGGTTTTGTAATGGGGAGTACCGGGACCAAAAAGCTGACACTGGCAGATCGCGAATGGATATGTCCACAGTGCCATGTTCATCATATCCGTGATTACAATGCAGCACTGAATATTTTAGAAAAAGGACTCCAGAAACAACAAAAAGCCTAGTCAAGCGATTGGCGCAGTTCGTCATAGTAAGGCGCGGTCTGATCAATAATCTGGTTGGTAAAGTTTTTCACCAGCAGATATTTGATTGCTGGGCCGTCAAGATTGAAATGCATGGTAAAAAGGTCATTGATTCGTTGCCCCAGCAATAGTTGGTATGTTCCATGCCAATGGGAATGATCATCATTTCGCCGGCTTTAATGATTTTTTCTGCTGATTCGGTAACGGTTCTTTGCGCGCCATCCATGATGTACATGATTTCAAAGGCTGGGTGGTGTTCAGTTGGCCAGCGCCAGCCAGGCTCGACGGTTTCGGCATGGCCGCCAAAAAATGAAAAAGTAGTGTTGATCGTTGGCAGATAGCCGTCTTCAAAAAACTGCATGCTTATTCCTCCTGCTTTTAGCTTATGATATTGTATCCGCTTTCCAAAGAAAATAAAACTTGTTAAAATAAACTTGATAGCATTTTAATGGGCAGAGCACGTTTTGGTTATCGATTTCAAAAACAAATCTAAAAAAAGTAAAGCAATTGCAAAATTAAAAGTGATTTGATTTACATTGAGCGATAAAAGTGTTAAATTATAGTTGTAGTTGATAATCATTCTAAACTAAAGGAGAGGATTATAATGAACTTTATCGGTCAAGAAATCGCAGACTTTAAGGTGCGTGCCTATCAAGATGGCGAAACGATGGATGTAACCAAGCAGGACGTTCTTGGCAAGTGGAGCATTTTCTTCTTCTACCCAGCCGACTTTTCATTTGTCTGCCCAACCGAACTGGAAGCGCTGCAGGACAACTATGAAGCCTTTAAGCAGGCCAACGCGGAAATTTACTCGGTTTCAGAAGACACTGAATTCGTTCACAAGGCCTGGGCTGAAGCATCTGAAAAAATCGGCAAGATCAAGTATCACATGTTGGCCGACCCAGCTGGTAAATTGGCACGCATGTTTGATGTTTTAAACGAAGATGAAGGTCAAGCCTACCGTGGCGTGTTCATTGTTGACCCAGATGGCAAGATTCAGTCATACACGATCAATAACATGGGGATTGGTCGTTCCGCCGAGGAGATTCTGCGGACGCTTCAGGCTGCTCAGTTCGTTCGTGAGCATGGCGATCAGGTCTGCCCAGCCAACTGGAAGCCAGGTCAAGATACCATTAAGCCAAGCTTGGATTTGGTCGGCAAGCTTTAATGATTGCAGGTGATTAAAATGGCAGCAGAACATATTTATGATCTGATTATCGTGGGCGCTGGGCCTGCGGGGTTGACTGCTGGCATCTATGCTGGCCGGGCAACGCTGGACACCTTGATTTTGGAGGCGGACACGGTCGGCGGTCAGGTTACTACGACTTCAACGGTCTACAACTATCCCGGCAATGCGGCCATTGACGGCACCAAACTGATGAATCAAATGCAGCAGCAGACTGCTGACTTTGGCGTTAATATTCAAAAAGACGATATCGTTAAGTTTGAGCTTGATGGCGACGTCAAAAAGCTGACTGGCAAGAGTGGTACCGTCTATCAAACCCGCAGCATCATCTTGGCAATGGGTGCCAGTCCACGTAAGGTTGGTTTCCCTGGTGAAGCAGAGTTTCGTGGGCGGGGGATCGCCTATTGTTCAACCTGTGATGGTGAGTTGTTCAGTGGACTGCAGGTATTTGTCGTTGGTGGTGGCTATTCGGCCGCTGAAGAAGCTGACTACCTGACGCGATTTGCCAAGCACGTTACGGTTTTAGTCCGGGGTGATCATTTCAAATGTGCACCACTGACAGCTTCTCGGGCGCTAGACAATCCTAAGGTCAGCGTGATGTATCATACCGAAGTCAAGCGCGTTGATGGTGATCAATACCTGAACTCGCTGACGATGGTCAATAATCAAACCGGCGAGGAAACGGTCTACCATGTCGATGATGGCGACCAAACCTTTGGCGTCTTTATTTATGTTGGTACGCAGCCGGCTACTGAGCGGTTAAAGGGTATCGTTGATCTGGATGAACGCGGCTATATTCACGTTGATCAAAACGGGGCAACCGACCTGCCTGGTGTTTATGCGGCGGGCGACGTCATCGTCAAGCAGTTGCGTCAGATCATCACGGCCGCGGCTGATGGGGCGGTAGCAGCTACCAGCGCGGAAAAATACGTGACGGAACAAAAGCAGCGGTTGGGAATCCCGGTTCATGTCAAAAAAGAGGTTCCTAAAGCCGCTACGGTTGGTCAGACTTCCAAAGTTGAAAGTACTCAGCCAGCCCATCATACTGGGGACTGGTTTACCCCAGATCTGGTGGCGCAGATGCAGGCCGTCTTTGGCAAATTGACCAAGGACGTAACGCTGCAGCTTTTGGATGACGACACGGAGCTGAGCCAAGAAATGGACAGCTTTATTGGTGAAATGGTCAAGCTCAGCGATCATCTTAAGCTTCAAAAGACGACGGCACCGGATAGTCTGGTCTACACGCCACAATTGCGCTTGGTCGTTGACGGTACGGATACCGGACTGCATTATGCCGGGGTTCCAACCGGCCATGAGCTGACGTCATTGATTCTGGGAATCTATAACGTTGGCGGTCCAGGCCAAAGTGTTGAACCGGCGCTGGCTGAACGAATCAAAAAGCTGCCATCGACTGATATTAAGATTGGGGTCTCTTTAACGTGTCACTTCTGTCCGGATGTCGTGGCTGCTTGTCAGCGGATGGCTTCGCTCAATCCGCGCATTACAGCAACAATGATTGATCTGCAGCACTTCCCAGCTTTAAGAAAGGAACGGCAGATTATGAGCGTACCGGCTACGATTATCAATGACGGACCGGTTATCTTTGGCAGCCAGTCGCTAGAAGAATTGGTAGCTGCTGCTGAAAAAGCAACTGAATAATGAAAAAATGTCTTGGACTTTTGTGGCTATAATGCCCTCTAAGTATACAGATGAAATAGAAAATTCGTCTGATACTTGGAGGGTGTTTTTAATTATGGGAAGACGAGCCAAATTTTCAGTTCAGCAAAAATTAATTATTATCAAGAAAGCTCAAACAGAATCTATTGAAAGATTAGCTCAGGAATATTGCGTCAACGCACACACCATCAGAAGATGGAAGAGAGTGTACAAATACCAGGGAATGAGAGGACTTGAAAGTGCTCACCATAATAAAGTTTATTCCGTTGAGTTTAAGCGCAAATTAGTTGTGGAATTTGAGCATTCAACGGATACCTTAGAAAAATTTGCTTTAAAGCATGGTTTAAAATCCGATTGGCAATTATCACAATGGATTATCCAGTATAATGAATCAAAACTGAAGGCTTATACGCCGAGAAAGCGAGATTCAATTATGCCAGGACGCAAAACTACTTTTGAAGAACGATTATCGATTATTGAAGACTTAATCAAGCACGATGTTAATTACAGTTGGGCTGTAGATAAGTATCACGTGAGTTACCAACAAGTCTATGGCTGGTATCAGAAATATCGTAAGAGTGGTAATGACCCGCAATCACTTCGTGATCGGCGGGGTAAGGCTAAGCCCAAAGCCGAGTGGGCAGAACTAGATAAATTAAGAGCG
>NZ_AZEQ01000010.1 GCF_001436025.1 Limosilactobacillus mucosae DSM 13345
ACGGCTTGCTTCTTGGCATTCAGGTCAGCTTGAATGCTTGCCAGAGCGGACTTCGCATTTGCCAGTTCGTTTTGAGCCTGCGTCAAGGCGGCCTTTTCCGTGTCGTATTGTACTTGCGCCTTAGCAACATTAGCCTGCTTAGTCGATACGTCAGCTGAGTAGGAGTCAACGTTAGCCTGAGCGATGGCTTGAGCCGTCTTAGCGTTAGTCAATGCGGCTTGAGCATTAGCCAGAGCTGATTGAGCGTTGGTCAGGTTTTGAGCCGCGGTATTAGCGGCGGCCTGCTTTTCAGCAACATTAGCTTGAGCTTGAGTTACCGCAGATTGAGCGTTGGCCGTAGTCGTCTTGGCACTAGACAGAACACTGTTGGCACTTGCCAGCTTAGCGTTAGCTTGATCCAGCGTCGTCTTCTGAGAAGCCAATTGGGCGGTCAGTGCCTGCTTCTGGTTCGTCAGTTCAGTCAGCTGGTCTGGTACGGCAAAAGCAGTGTTCATCTCTTGTGCATACTTACCATTATTATCAGTAATATGACCGTCCGTAACAGCAATAACATGAACATTACCCATTGAATCAATCATAACACCTAAGGCTTCAGTTGTAGGATTATAAATCGAATTAGTTAAGCCAGCAATGCTTTTAGCGTGACCCCAATCACTTGTTGCTGATTCAGCAGTAATATCTTGAGAAGCATCTTGGAACAGCATACCGGTAATGGCCCCATATAGTTGGCTTTTTAGTTCATCTAAGGATTTAGTAAACGTCATCGGGGAAACGGGATTGCCATCAATCCAGTATCCGCTTTCCGCATCCTCATACATTTGAGGAAGATAATCCTTAAATGCACCATGGGCAAGACCATAATCCGCGGCGACTTCATTAATCGCTTTTGTATCATGCCAACCTTTCACAACAAGATGCCATCCGTCAGCATCGTATGCTTGAGAAATAGACTTTGCAAAATCCAAACTCCCTTGATTGATTGAAAGTGGAATCATACCGAAGCGAGCGCGAATCGGGTTTAACAGTTGAGCAACAAATTGAGTCAATTCTAGTTCTACATCAGTAGACAGCGGTTGGTTAGGTCCAAAGGTAACTTGAATTTGTTGATCGGCCTTATTGGACTTGTATTGATTTTCAGAGATAAGCTTTTCCGCCGCGTCTTCAACGGCCTGACTAGTTGTTGCATTTTGGTTCTTAAAGAAGGCTTGTAAAGCATTTACATATTCATCCGATACCGTAATCGTGTTCATGTTGTCCAGCTTATCCTGCACGTCGCTCAATTGACTGTTCGTCGTGTCGTAGGCACTCTGCGCCGTCTTTTGAGTGGCACTGGCTGAGTCAGCGTTAGCCTGCGCGGTGTTTTGTGCCTTTTGAGCATCAGCCAGAGCAGACTGTTTATTGGTCAAGTCCGTTTGGGCATTAGCCAGTGCTGAGTCAGCGTTGGTCTTGGCATTTTGCGCGTTTTGCACGTCTGAAGTCTTGGCGTTGACCGTTGCTTGAGCCGCATTGGTCTTTTCCTTGGCATCAGCCAGTGCCTTGTCAGCGTTAGCCTTGGCTGTTGAAGAGTTGTTCAAGATATCTTCAGCGTTCTTCAGATTGTCGGAAGCCGCGTCCGTTACCTTTTGCTGATTGTCAACCTTGGCTTGGGCGTCGTCTACAACTTTTTGAGCTGAGTCAGCCTTAGTTTGCGACTCGCTTTGCGCCTTTTGAGCCTCAGTCAGCTTAGCATCAGCGTTGGTCTTAGCGTTTTGAGCGTCAGACAGCGCCTTGTTGGCATCGCTGATCTTTGTCTGATCATTAGCAATCGTGTTGTTTTGCGAAGTGATCGCGCTTTGGTCTTGGCTGACCTTGGCTTGGGCATTGTCAACGGCTTTTTGAGCCTTGCCGGAATCGCTGTTGTTCAAGATATCTTCAGCGTTCTTCAGATTATCGGAAGCCGCGTCCGTTACCTTTTGCTGGTTGTCAACTTTGGCTTGGGTATCGTCTACAACCTTTTGGGCTGAGTCAGCCTTGGCTTGCGACTCGTTTTGTGCCGTTTGTGCATCGGCTACCTTTTGCTGATCATTTGCAAGCGTATTGTTTTGCTGATCAACAGCGGATTGAGCCTTTTCAATGTTTGCTGGCGTTGCTTCATCAGCCAGCTTTTGTGCATCGCTGACCGCGTTTTGTGCTTGGTCAACCGTTGATTGTGCTTGGTTGACGTTTTGCTGATCAGCGTCAACGACCTTTTGTTGATCATTAACGGCTGATTGCGCCTGATTATTGGTATTTTGGGCCTCGGTCAGTTTTTGGTTGGCATCGCTAGCAATCTGACTGGCTGAGTCGGCCTTGCTTTGTGCTTGGTCAACGGCGGATTGAGCCTTTTGAGCTGGCGTTACCGTAGCCGTACTTTGGACCGTTTCGCTGGTTGCAACGGTATCAGCGTGAACGGTTTGTGTCGTGGCAACGGCGCCCGTGGTCAGTGCAGCCACCCCGGCTGCGGTTAAAGCTACTTTTTTCCCCATAAATAACTCCTCGATTCTTGTTCAAAAATTGTATTTCCTAATTGATGATCTCATTATACAATCTTAAATCAATTTGTAAATGATTTTACGGTAAAATCATCGTTTCTTATTCCGCTTCGTCGTCACCCAGGTACTCAATTAAAACGTGCAATAGCTCCGAATCCTTTTTCTGGAGTAACATAATTAACACTTCAGTCACTTTTTCTGAGTATGAATCCAGTTGCGTTTCGTCCTTAGCGTCCTTGATCATATTGACAAGGCGCGCCTGCGTATCCTTAAAGCGCTGTTTGGCAATCGCTACCTGTAGCATCTGCCCAGCCACCGACTTGTGCAGTTCATCATAGTAGTAGGCCAGCTGTTCCGCTGAACGTTCCGACAATAGCGTTGGCTCGTCCATATATTTGTAAATCATGGGCCGTGAGATACTGGTCATCTTCGAGATCGTTGAGATCTGAAAGGAGTGACCGGCTTTTTTCCGGGCCTGATCCAGTACCCACTCGGCCTTTTGCGTCATTGTTAATCCGCTCATCAAGGACCCCTCTTTCTAAAATATATTTCTTACAATTAACACTATTATTATAAACTATTTTACAAGATTAAAAAAGACCAGCCATTAAGACTGGTCTAAGATTTGCTATTATTACTCCTGATCTGCGCGTCGTTCAAACTCTTCAGCGACACGTTCGATCTCAGCAAGGTTATCGGCTTTCAAGCGGTTGAGCCGGTCCGCTTCTTCGCGCTCCTCATCAGGCACGTTATCGCCAACAATCAGGTGTTTATAGTCCATCGCAATACTGTAGATCTCACCGACCTTGACGTCCGCTCCGTCCGGAATAATGGCTTCAAACTTGTTGTCCAGTCCAATAATCTGTACCGTGGCCATCGTGCCGTTAATTGCCTCAATGGTTACCAGATCCAGTGATGGCGTGTTTACGGGAGTGTTCATGCTACTACCTCTCTTTACCTTTTGGCTTGTTAATGTTTTGCTTAGGTGCGAGTGATGGTTTTTTCGCAATACGATTGTAAAACGTCTGGGTAGATTTTGTCGAGGACAAATAGATCCCCTTCATTTTTTCTGGCGACGTCTGCTTCAGCAATTCACGCTCTTCAGGCGTAAATTTAAACGGCGCTTGTTTTTTATTGGTCAAGGCATCGGTCAACTCGTGGCGAGTGATTCGAGCTACCATCCGTACTACCGGCTTGAGCGATTGATCATTTGGATCGGGAATACCGCTTTGCTCTAGCTTCTGACTTAGGACTTTTGAAGGCAGTTCAGCCAGTTCCTTTTGCCGATTATGGTCCTCAACGGTCTTTAAGCGCTGGTAGTCGCCAAGCGTATCGCGTTGCTTTGCCTGCTCCATTAGATTGTCGAGATTATACAGGCGCGTAGACTCCCAAGCCTGCAATGGCTCTTTAGCAAAGCCTTGAACCGTTTGTACTTCATATTTGGACACATTAACGCCTGCCTTGGATAGCTCATAACCCGATACCAATCGTGGCAAGCGGTCAGTCTGCCATTGATCAAATTCAATCACTCGATTTGGATTGTTTTCCAATAGGCGTGATCCCGTGGCATCAATCAGTTTTTCCAATCGTTCGGGAGTCTTGGTCCACTTTTCCAGGATATCAACGGCAAATTCTTTCAAGCGATCGTAGTTTTTCAGCTCTTCGCTGTTGTGGCGTGGATCGCTTGGCACAGCCTCTTTGGCTGCCGGTGCCTTAGGAGCAAACAGATCCAGCTGATCGGAATGGCCAGCTTCGGGCTTGACCGCATCGGTCTTGTTTTGCGCCTGGGCGGTTGGTTGCGGTGCCGCGTCGGCTGACTGTTCGCTTTCCTTAGCAGGCTTCTTTTCATCAGCCTTGGCTTTAGGTTTGGCTTCTGTAGACTTTCCTTCAGCTTCTTCTTGTGGTTCTGGTGCCTCTTTAGCTGCCGGTTGTGACGCTGGCTGTTTTTCTTCAGCTTTTTCCTTTGGCTTGACGGCTTCAGATTTAGCCTCAGCCATCTGCTTTGGTTCCGCCTCTGGTTTCAGATCCAGATCCCTTGTTATATCTTGATTCAAGTCCTTAGCCAGCGTCTCAAACCCAGGCAGTTTGTCAAAGTAGGCTTTTACCTCTTGGTAGGTAGCCATATCAAAGCACCGATACTCCAGGGCATGATAAGACTTGGACGTACCAATCAGGTTTGACTGTAAGCCAGCTTGATGGGTATAAAGTTCAAACGCCCGAGCAAAAACCTCAGTCGGCGTGGTGAAATAACTCTTCTTTTTAGCCAATGGCGTATCTTGGAACTTCTCATCAACGTTGCGCTGGTAGGCTTGCAGAATCTTGCGGAATTCTGGTTGCAGGGACAATGGCTTTTCGCCTGGCTTCAGGTGGCGATCCAGGTAGTGACCATACTCGTGGATAAACGAAGTATAGCCAGCCGAACCGGCATCTTTGGCCATACCTTGATAGATTTCACCTGGCCGCCGGAAATCAACGACCAGCGTGTTCTTAGACGGTACATACATACCCTGCGCCTTGTAGTTGCCCAGCTTACGAAGCCGTAAAATCGGCTTGTCATCGCCAGCTGGCAGAAGCTCAAGCAGGTTCATCATCTCCGGCGACAACTGCTTATATAATTCAAGGTCAACATCATTATCCAGCTCTACTGATGAAAAATATTTTTTCAGCTGCGTCTGATCCATCATCGCTTGCGTTTCTTTGTTGATCTGCTTCTTTTGTTCCCAGGCCCGCGCGTGAGTCTGTTTATCCAGGTCTCGTTCATAGCGCTGTTCAATAACCACGTTGTAGGTGTCATTCAGGTAGTCGTTTAAAAAGCTGATTGCTTGATTTGAGATGCGCGCATCGCGCCAACGGTCCTCTGATAATGAGTGCGTAATCTGCCCCAATGGTGTTTTTTGAACGTAAACACGACGATTCTTGTCATCAAAACGTGGGTCCTGCTCCGTCCGTGCCAGATATTCTTCATGCGTCCAGTCGCCAAATTTCGTAGTCTGAAACCATGAAGGAAATTCTTTCGCATATTGCGGTTTAGCCAGCATTGCCAGTCGTTTACCGACAAGTGCGCGTACCGTGGCTTTTTCCTTATCCGTAGCAAAATCATTGCGTTTGTCAAATTCAGCTAGAACATCATTGTGCAGTTTTGCATAGCCGATTGTCAGATTAGCATTGCCAAGTTTCCAAGAGCCGACACTTGGATCATTTCGAAAATGGTAGCTTTCCCCCTGTTTGGACGTCAAATGGTTGGCCTGATCAATCACAAAGTATTCTGGAGCGCCGTTACCTCGGAAGCCGACTTTATAGATCTCCATATCTTCAGGTGTTGACTTACCTTTTGTATCACGAGCTACCGTATTTTTAATCCGTTCAATATGGTCTTCAACAAAATGTAAATTACTACGCTCTCCCTGCTTATAAACATAGGGATCTCTATCTTCTACATATTCACCGGGAGCTGGGTGCTCTGCATAGTAGGTTAAGATAGCATCTTTATAGTCTTGATCCGACCAGTCGCCGTTTTTAAAGATAAACTGGGCCGTTTTGCGCCACTTGGTAATCAGCGTGTCTTTTTCCGTGAAGCGTAGCGTCGTGCTAGGCGACGAGATACCGTATTTATGCTTCAGCAGGCTGGTCAGCGGATTTGTCAGTTCTTCTGCCATTACTATCACCTCATCGTAATTTGTTGTCTTAACGATAAAGCGAGCTGACGAAATTCAATCTTTGGCCAACTTCGTCCCAAGTTTGGCACGAAGTTAAAAAAGCGCCAGTTGCAGCAATCAACTGACACTCAATATTTGCGATCTGACTTATTTATCTTTAAGTCGTTCCATCAATTCTCGATTCTCGTCAAAGAGCTGTTTGATCATCTCTTCGACCTCATCAGAAACTTTAACAACTTGCTTCAATTATCGCTCACGCCCCTTTTTCTTGGATAAAGAATGCCGATCTTGTTTCTTGGTAGTATATGGGTATTCAGGCTGTTTTACCCACAACACTCTAAAATTAGGTTGCCTTATCAAAGATGAAACCTGTTGTAATAATTTATCAAACGAAAGTCTTGACTCATGGCCGGTAAGCAATCCTGTTGTATTACGGGAAAAATCATCAGCATATTCTAACTTCTTATCTTGTAGGGCTAATTCAATTAATTTACCAACGTTATATTTAGGATCAGCTGAAATTGCTGTTTTCTGATCACCCAAAAATCGTTCACGACGTACAGCAGAGAATAGTTTTGGAAATTTTGACCAGTCATAATCAGTACTATCAAGATACTTATTAATTTGTGATATATCATAAAGATCCCTACTTCGTACTGCTGTTTTCGGAGCATCCGGATATAAACGATCATGAAGATAATCATCAGCAATAGCCATCAGCTTATCAGCCATGGTACGTTCTGGACGTTGGACTAGAACAGAAAAGCTCTTTAGTTCCGGATAGTTTTCGAGTACTTCGCTATATCCCTTTGTTTTTTCTTGAATAAACCTGCCCAAATAGGATTGCACTAGCCGTTTTTCAATTGGAAATGCTGGAGAAAATGTTTCTTCTTCAATCTTCACATAGTCCAACAAAGACGTTTGAGTGAGTTTAACGGGTAGTCTTAATGCGATAACATTCATATTCCGTCTTTCACTGATTCCAAAATTTGAATCTGCTGCTTCAAAATCTAATCCAGTTGCTGTTAAACCTCGTGAAACACTACGATACTTGTCTCTATTGAGCTTACTTTTAGATAGAGAATATTTTTCATTTAAACTAACCGCAATATCAACATCTTCAGAAAAACGTTTAATTATATTATAGGCCTTAGATAATGACGTTCCCCCTTTCATTACTAAATTAGGATCTTCTTTAACAACAGCTTTTAGCGCCATCATCATAAAATAATCTTTTATAATTTCGTCTGGCCACATATCATAGTATCTAGCTGTTCGCTTAACTAATCGGTTGAAAGATGGTTCCTCACTTAAATATTTCATCGTAGAATCCTTTTACCAAAAGTATTTTAATGGATTTTGGGGATAGGCTAAAAATTATCTCTTTAGCCTTTTCAACAGAAAATCCATCACTTAAAGCATACTTCGCCAACCGTTTAACTACATCTTCTGCCGTGTAACCTTCTACTGACAGCATTCCTGGTGTTAAAACTGTATCAACTGCTTGGAGAAAGCGCTTATTTTCTACGGTCACTTTTGTTAGCGCTGGCTTGACCATCAAATCTGCATTACAAATTTTCTTGAATTGTTTTCTACTAACATTGTTAGAAGCGATAGTCTTCATTCGTGATACCTGATCACTCAGGCCTAGATAAAGTAAGAGATCATTTCCATAGTAATATCCGTTATTATCATCGAGATATAGGAAATTTGTCACCTCTTCAGGTCCTGCCATTTCTTCAAGGGGAAAGCCCAAATCATAAGTCCATTGAATAAACTGATAAAGGCCAGCCACGCCAAAGTCAGCCAGCTTGTCTTGTTGTCGCAACCGGCTCAATATTGTCGTCATTTCGGCATCTGATACGCCATATTTGGCCGCCTGAATATTCTTGCGTTGAAACAGGTCGTAACCAAAATTCTTACGGAGACCGGCTTCAACCGTTTGTATTTTGCTGATCGTTTTTAACATTTGGCCTACTCCTTCTTAGTTTGTTATTTCTCGTATCATTTTAATACCAAAAATAACATATTTGCCAATAAAAAGCGCCAACTGGCTAATCCAGTCAACGCTCAAAGTTTTTGGGTATTTATGATTTTTACAACCATGCTTGGTCTATAACTATAATATCACATTAGATATTCAATAGCTATACTGAATATAGCTAATATCTATTTTTGTTAATAAAATAACGCCAACCAGTTATTTGGTCAGCGCTTGGGAGAATATCCATATTAGTGTGTGAAGTTATGGATATGACCTCGGTTTGGTTATTAACCATAATAACACATTCGATATCAAATAGCTATATAAAAGATATCGATAAGATATTTAGCGTTCCTTGGATTTCTTGATAAACGGCTTTAGTTCTGAGATTGGGCGCGGTTTCTCAAGCTTATGAAGCTTGACGTGTTCTGCATTTTCTAAAACCTTTGTGGCCAGTTTCAACCGTTTCTTAGGCGAATTGAGGTTTGGATTACGCAGGTAGTCAACCACTGTATCCATTGCCTGATCCGACTCATATTTTTGTTGAATGGTATTCAGTGCCCGACTGATCACGTCATGTTCTGACAGTACTTGCGGACGGCCATCAATGACTGCTTCAAATTTTGGCGTCAGCCGTTTTTGATCCAGTCGTTCCAATCCCGCCCGTTCCAGCTCCTTGTTCAACTGCTTGTAGTCAAGACTACGAGCCTCAGTATAAACATGTTGAGCGGTAATAAAGTCACTGATCGTCTCGCCTTCAAAGAGAACGCCCATATCAGCATTGCTATCCTCGACCAGCTTTTGATTCTTAACCTTCTCAATCTGTGGATCGTTGTAGAAACCGTCTAGCTGTGAGTGTTGTAAAGTGTGATAGTCATTTAAAAACGAGTCCTCAATTGAATCGCTCCAAGCAACCATATCATAGGTCCCGGCATCATAGCTCCCGTAATTCCCCTGGTCAAGCAACTCTTGCGCTATTTTGTTCAGATTTTTTTCAGTAATCGGAAACTCCAAATTTTCTAACAGCTCTTTGGTCTGAGTCATCAAGAGCTTTTTCGTTACATAATCAGCATTATCTGGTTTTACCTTGGCTACTAAAGTGAGATCTTCTTCAGAGCCTCCCGTTCCAAAAATATATGGAGTTGTAAATAGGGGCGCGTCATTAGGTAGACTTGCTAAGTAGTCGCTGGTCATATGCCCCAGTCGATAGGCTTTCCAATTGTCTGGCAAGCTTGAATCAGCATCATGCGAACCAATAACATACCATTTACCGTTAACCTTTTCCGCGTAGCTCATTCCATCACCTTGCAACAGCTCAGGATCTCTTTCGTCTAGGCGTGGCATTCCGGCCCCTTTCAAATCATCATCTAGGCCTCGATAATCCAGATCACGTATGACTGTACTAATCTCTGAATCGTCATCGCCATACACGGCCAAAATTAGTTTATTGAGTGTCCGGCCATCATTAATGTCAACTACTTTATGTTTATTGTCTTCAATCCGTGAGTCCTTATAAAAGCCGTCCAATTGTGTGTAAAACTTATCAACTACATTGTATTTTAACTGATCAGATATCTCGTTATTGGTATACGAAATATCTGACTCCATCTGATAATGACTGGCCCCAGCCCGTTCAATCATTTCTTTAGCGAGCCATTCTTGATTATGCGTTGTTGCTGGAAAATTGTTCTTTTCCAGTATCTTGGCAGCATCTTTAAGCACCTGATCCTTGGTGATAAAAATATTTTCAAAGTCCCATTGCTCCATATCACTGGCAGAGACCATGTAATTTCTATCAAAGGCAGTGGTACCGTCAGAAACGTATACAGGCACGTCCCCAGCCAGTTCGCTAAAATTATCCAGATCCTTAATCTTGTAGGCAACACTAGCGTAATCCTTAGCCTCAGGATCATCGATCACGTCTCTAGTGCCATGAACGACCCAGTTGTCGTTTTGCTTAACGGCATAGCTACCGCCCCGACCTTCAATTCTTTCTTGTAGTAACTCAGAATTTTTCTCCTTTAGCTGATCAGCAATTTCAGCATTGGTATATTCAATATCCGACTCTATGCCATAGTGACTGGCTCCTGCCCGTTCAATCATCTTTTTGGCAAGCCACTCTTGATTATGCTGGTTCAACGCAAAGCCATTCTTTTCCAGCATCTTTGCAGCATCTTTCAGCACCTGATCCTTAGTAATGAAAACACTCTTTAATTGTCGCTGATCCATATCACGGGCCGAGACCATATGATCTTTGTCAAAAATGTTCGTACCTTGTGAGAAGTCCAGTGAAGATGAGGAAACATATACAGGTACGTCCCCGGCTAGTTCACTGAAGTTATCCAAGTTCTTGATTTTGTAGGTAATGCTATCATGATCGGCTGCATCAGGATCATCAATCACGTCGTATGCGCCATACACCACCCAGTTGTCGTTTTGTTTGATGGCATAGCTATCGCCTCGGCCTTCAACTCTCTCAAAATCATCGTCGATAACGACTTTTTCTTCTTCAACCCGTTCATTTTCGCGCTTGTCACGCAGATGGGCCTGCTCAATCCCTAAGTTCGTGCTGACATAGTAGCTATCTGGCTGATTATCCCATGGCTGACAGGCAATTGACAGGTCAACGTCAAGATACTTGTGTAATCCAGGAACCTCAAACAGATACGGAACGGTAATCGTAAAGTCCTTCATATCATAACGGCTGGCTGGAATCTTGGCCAACCGAGCATCAATCTCGTGGACTAGATGACTATCTTCTAGCGCCAGTTCATAGCGTTTGCCGTCAATTTCAAAAAGGGCCGCGTCCTCAAACTCCACAACCTTTACTTCTGGCTCTTCTGCCATAATCTTCACTCCTTGCAAGTTTTTCTCAAGCTTAGTTGATCTTGGAAAATTTCAATCATCAGCCAACTTCGTCTCACGTTTGGCACGAAGTTGATTTTTAACGGGCCTGACGTTTTGGTGATCTGGTCAGCTGATTGACGCGAGCCTGTTGACGATAGATGATCTTGTTAGCCATGTTTAAGCGTTTAGCCAAGGGTAACTCATGATTTTTTAAGTAATTAAGTACCAGATCGCTATCTTGATCATACGCATACGCGGTTTTGATAATCTGCGCGGCCTGTTCCAAGCGACGGTCTTCAATCAGGTGCGTTTTAGCTTCTGGTAGACCCAATTCTTTGTGAAAACTCTTTAGCGTTGAAAAGCGATACTGCGGACTGAGCGGCTTGCCTTGCAGAACCTCTTGTTTATAGCCCTTGATATAGTTTTCAATCTTAGTTTGCAATTCATCTTGACGATACGAAAGATCGTTGTACTGGTCTCGGCCAATATAGCCCCGGTTGACCTTAAAATTAAGCTCATTGCTGACGACCACCAGCTTGGTCAGATCCAATCCGGCCTGCGGCTTATCATCAGTCGGCAATTTTAAGACCAGCTCCGGAAACTCGCCGGTCAGCTTCGGATTTAAATTACTGCGAAACGGTACAAAATAGGTGTTGTGTTCGTCAGCCACCAAAGTTCCTTCGACATAGGGCCGCTGACTTTTCTTTAAGGCTTCGGCAATTGGCTGTTCGATCACTAGACTATCGTCTTCATTGAAATACTCGTGATCCAACTGCACGATAATTGGACGTTGCATGATGGCTTTTCCTTTCTGTTTATGATATGATTTAACCCGTAAAGAGTTGGGGCTTGATACGGCTATAGCGAACCCACGTTAATCAAAAAAAGGTTAGCCCGTTGCGTGTTACTGGTAATCAGCCCTGCTGTACGTCACGCGTAAAGCCAAAACCTGTAATGCTTATTTTTGATTTAAAGACGTCCATCCGGGCGTCTTTTTTGTTGTCTGCATCTACCCTATTCACTTCTGACTAAAATCAATCTTTGACCAACTTCGTTCCAAACGTGGCACGAAGTAAAAAAAAAAGAACCATCACTCATTGAGCAATGGTTCTCGGCTATTAACGTGATCGGGTTGACTTATGCGTTTTGGTCATCGTTTTAGCTGGCTGTTGTGCCTGACGACCGGTCATAATGCTGGTGGCCATCTCCAAGCGCTTTGTCAATGGCTGTTTCTTGTCATGCAGATAATCCAGGGCCTGCTTGATGCTTTGATCCTGCGCATAGTCGGTCTTTAAGACCTGCGCCGCCCGATCCAGCTTTTGTTGTGCGTATGGATCCGAAAATGGTTCAATCCCCGTTTCTTTTAAGGCATCATTCAATTCTTTGAAATCAACGTCCAGCCGTTGACCAAAGACGGTCTGCATGAAATCTTCAGTCGTTTCGTCAGCATACGACTTACCGCCCGTATCGGTAGGATCGTCAGTCAGAATCTTGTCCTTTACTGCTTCAACCCGTTCATCATGATAGACGGTTTCCTTGGTCTGTTCCAGCTCCGTCAGGCCTTGCCGAACCATCGACTGCAACTGACGTGGCGTATACCGAGGCGTTCGCTGTTCACTTACCAGGTAGTCCGACATTTCCTTAAACATCGATAGGCTGGTACTGATCCCCATTGGGGCATTTTCGTACTGCGGCTTGTACTGGTGCAGATAGTTTAGATATTCTTTGACCATCTCTTTTGGCTGCGTTGGCTGTTTAGGATGCATCTGCTGATAGACAAAGGCCGTTGCCCGAGCATCAGCCAGACTATCATGCGCCTTGCCTGCTCCCCAGTCATGACCATAGAAGGCCGCGGCCTGTTCCAGCTTAAACCAGCGTAACTGCGTCTTGCCATTTTTCAGCTGTACTGGCTCACCAACTGCCTGCGCATACTCAAGCATCAGATCATGGTTTTCCTTGGCTGGATCGATTTTAATCCCGTTGGCCGCTAGGAAGCGATCATCAAAGTGGCGCTGGTTGTAACCGACAATTACGTCCGCTTGGTCAAAAATCTGCTGGACCTTTTCTTGCCAATCCTTGAATTCAGCATGATCCATTGCAATCTCCGGTGTGATACCGTGAACCTTTTCGGCTTCTGGCCATTCATCTTTTTTCGTAGGCTTAAAAAACTTGTTGAACAGTTCATTGCCATCACCATCAACAATTGACAGCTTTAGGATATCGTCTTGATCAGGGTGCAAACCGGTTGTTTCCATATCATAGCCGATCACCTTTAGTCCTGTTTGCTTTTCAAGGTTTTGCTGATCAGCCAGATCTTGTTGAATTTCGGCACTGATTTCCTGATACTTATTGGCAATTCTTTCCTCAAGATCTTCTTCGTACGCCCCAAATGTTTTGACTGAATCCGGCGTCATCTCTTCGGCATCTTTAGCTAGCTGTTTCATCGCCAGCTGTTCAAGTTTACCAGCCTTCGCGGCCTCGAGAACATTATTAAAAACAGTATAAGTAAAATGGCTTTCATTGCTTTCAACTGATGGTACTGCCAAACCAACATCAAACCAGACCTCTTGCGTATCATAATCGACTGCAATGTTGCCCATGTTGTTTAGAGTCAGACCGTATCGATCAGCGACAGAAGCGAACTGCTTGATATAATCTTCTAATGGTTTATTTTCAACGGGGCCATCCAATTTGAAATCTTCAGGATAACGGCTAATGTTAACCGCAATCCCTGCGGCTTTTTCCCCCGTGTGCTCCCAATTCGACTTGTCTAGGATCTCTTCGGCAATTTTATATAGATTGTGGTCAGTAGTTGGGTAACCATTCAGCTGTAAAACGTCTTCAGTTTGTTCCAACAACTCTTGCTTGGTTGTAATAAATCCAACAAAACCGTCAGGAGCCGTAGCTTTGTTCGTAAACGCATAAACTGGTGCGTCATCTGGCAGATCCTTCAGATTACCGGCGAACTTATAGCCCAGATTCTGCTCATCTGGTTCGTCAAACGCATTGTGTGACCCTTGGATCTGCCACTCGCCATCGCGCTTGTAGGCATAACTGCCTGCATATCCTAAGATCCGGTCTTTATCTGGCACCGGTTCATCGTTGATCATTTCCAAAACGTCCATGTAGCGTTCTGCTGAGTCATCGGTGACGTTTTCTAGTGTCAGCTCTTGATTTTGGATTTCTTGTTCAATTTCATCATGGTGTTCGTTCAAGTAGTACTCAATTGTCGGAACAATCGCATCTTCAGTGGTGTTGAAGCCCAGCCATTGATCAAAGGCCGCTAGTTTTTGCTCATCGGTTGCTGATGGATCAGTAATCCAATCCAGATCACCATTAGCAACGCT
This sequence comes from Limosilactobacillus mucosae DSM 13345, assembly GCF_001436025.1. Classification (GTDB taxonomy): domain Bacteria; phylum Bacillota; class Bacilli; order Lactobacillales; family Lactobacillaceae; genus Limosilactobacillus; species Limosilactobacillus mucosae. The sequence continues at coordinate 14,345 of NZ_AZEQ01000010.1, forward strand.
AAGATCGCCATCTTTGGTGTAGTCGTAAACCCAGTCATGGATAATTGCCCCAGTCAACTTACTGTAAACATCAACCTGTTCGTCATAGGAATTGGCCACTTGATCCCAGTATTGCAGGAATGGCCGTAAGTTTTTAAGTTCTGCCATTTGTTATTATCCGCCTTTCACATTTTTAGATAATCCTACACGCTTCTGATCAAAACCAATCTTTGACCAACTTCGTCCCAAACGTGGCACGAAGTAAATAAAAAGAACCATCACCGTTGAGTAATGGTTCTCAGTTTCTAACGTGATCGATCCTTTTTCTTAGGAACTGAATTAGGACTAAGTTTCTGAACATTAACAGGAGCTTTTTGATAGGTGATCTCTTTAATTTGTTTATCACTCATCAACGGCAAGTATGCCCAACCACGCTCTACTTTGCTTGGCACTTTTTTTGCCAGTCGGTTCATTGCTTGATCAAACTCAGGTGTTTGTAGGTCTCTAAAATCTCGTAGACTATCTAACGTCTCTTTGCTGTAGGGCATCAGTAAATGCACCCGATTATGACTTGGCAAAAACTCGTATCCAGTAATCTCAATGGCTTTATCAGCATTTCGATAGCCTGGTATCTCTGGATTGTTTTGCAGATCAACTACATTGATCAGAATCCCAGGAGTTTCATAGACTTTCTCTGTTCGTACGAGCGGATTTAGTCTATAGCTAAATCGACGGTGGCTAAACCGTGCATACGCTTTAACTTGTTCTGTAAGTGTAGGTGCATCAAACTCATTAAGTGCTGCCCACTCTGCTAATCTATCTTTTGTAAATCCGACTGGATTGACTGGAGTATTTCCGCCATCAAAAATATATTTAGTTTCACTATCAAATTTAACGTTGTTAGTATGCTCTTGGTTCTTTTGATAAACGTCCATAATCCGATCGGCAAGATCCCACCGCTTTTCAACTGGCACTTTAGAATTATCTAGGAATTGGATTGCCTGCTGACTAACGCGATCCTGTACATATTCATTTTTCAAGATTTGCTTAGCTTGTGTAATCTTCTGGTTTAGCTGATTTTGCGTAAACCCTGTTGTCCTTTCTGGCTCATAGACTACTTGGCTAACCTCATCAGCCGTGATTCTCGGCATTTCTAGATCCTCGCCAGACTTTGCTTTTGCAGGCGCCTTCTCGATAGCTTTATCAAAGGCCTTTTGCCAATCATCTTCTTGGAAATCATCAAAATCCTTGAGCATCTCCAGCGTATCTTGACCATAGTGCATCAATATATGCGAGTCGCCTGGCATACCAAATTCACCCATAATTTCAATGGCTTTATCCTCGCCTTCAAAACCTGGTAATTTTTGCCCCTTTAGGTCTACTAGATTAATCAACGTCCAATCGTCTTGGCCAATCTTTTCCAGACGGCGCAATGGTCGTAATTGATATGCGAACTTCATACTAGAATCACTAGTTACCAGTTGCCCAGCCCACGATAAAAATATATCACGAGAGGACATATAAGGACGAAGATCAACACCTTTAAGCCCATTCATCAATTCAACAGCGGTGTAGCCAATTGTATCAACACCATTACTGTAAACGTACTTAGTCTCTTCTGCCATGTTTAACGCTCCTTTGGTTTAGCCTGGACTGGCTGGTTTATCGTCCGTTGCTGATTTTTCATTTGATACAATTGCCGATTAGCCGTCCGGTTGATCTTGCTGGCCAGCCCCATGGACTTGGAAAACATTTCCTTCAGCTCATCAGGCTTCAAGTTGGCCATTACCTGCCGTTCAGTCTGGTTGAAATGGAATGGCGTATCAGTCAGTCCGACACTGGCAAAGGCCATATGACGCGATATATGCGTTTGAATGGCATGAATCTGATTTTTTGACCAGACCCACGCTGGTTTTGGTACCTGCAACTCGCGTAGGGAACCAACCATGGCACCTACCCGTTCATTTTGCGATGCCTGTTTCATCAGATTACGCTGGGACGCCATTGCCTGTACTTGCGGACTTTTAGCCGGATATTTCGCTGCCAGTTCATTAGCCGAATACATCTTGCCAACGCCAAACGTAACCGGTTGACCCTGCTGTTTAGGGTTTGGTACGAATACCTTGACCCCATTAAGCTGATCAAAATTAACGTCCTGCAAACCTTGATTACGCGTCCAGGCCTGTTTGGTCATAAAGTCCTGCTCACCATGCGCTTGGGAGAGTAAGAGACTATTGACCCGACCATAGCTGATTACAGGACTGACCTGATTAACCAATCGTTCCATGGAATCAATATCTTTCGTCCCGTCTTTTAAGATCTGTTGCGACTTGCGACTGGTTGCAAACCGTTCAATCTCGGCTGGCGACACCTTTTTTTCTTGTTGTTTTTCCATCGTCGTTCGCTCCCTTATTTTTGCAAAAGAATATGCTTCATCAAACGTTTCAAATTCAAATGGCTGTTGATCACTGTTATTCAATCGATCCAGTACGAAATACTGGTTGCTATCGAGATCGTGAGCCAGATAGATACCCTGGTCCATCGTTGCCGGACTGGCCATTACGCGTCCCATCTCCTGCATCGACAAGCCAATTGGATTAAGCATCTTCTCACCACCTTTTAGATTTATCTCTAATTTAAGGCGAGCTGGTGAAATTCAATCTTTGGCCAATAAAAAAAGCCCTGTTTTCGCAGAGCCTTTACCTTGATATCACTGATGGTTATCAAATTCAGGATAGCTAACTCCATCCATCATAATTTTAAGTAATTCTTGGGGCGTATGGTTAAGTGTATGAGCGATATCGTTAACCAAACCAGCAAGAGCTAAAATAGCTGCATAGCTGCTTAATGGCATTCCTTTGTCACATTGTTCATCAACCATTTCTTCAAAAGTATCTTGCAATCTAGACAAAAATTCTTGTGCTTGAGCTATATCACGATCATATTTGGCCATTTCAAATCTCCATTTGTTTTCGTTCTATTGATTCAATCAATGCGCTGACAAGCATCGTACCATGATCAGTACTGAGTACATTCAACCAATCATGTTTTTCGTTATCGAGAATATACCGAACAAGATCATCATAATTAGTTATCTTATTTTCCATTGTATAGATCACGATATTCTTCAAAATCTCTTCATTTTTTCTTTTCTCTGCACGCTTTTTAGCTCTAGGAGAAATGTAAAAGTATTTTTCTGAATCTGCGCCACCGTGGCAAATAATCTCATCGCGATTATAATGATGCTTTCCAGGATCATCTTCATGTACAAAGAAGCGGACCAGGCACTTAGTATCATTCACTACTCTGGGTGCTTCTTGATCAAGTGAATCAGTAATTGCCTTCATATGGGAATAGCTTCTGGCACCTTTATACATCATTATGATATGCAGGTATGGCTTAATCGGATCACCATTAGTAGTGATGTCTTTATCGTGTAGTGGGCTCTCTATCCAAGCAGTCTGTTCTTTATCAAGAGTCTCACGCCATTTTGCAGGTAATGTTTCTGAGTCGCAAGTAAACCACCAGTTGCGGGCATACGGTTCTTTTGTAGGCATAATCACATCTCCTTGTTGCACTAAGAATAATCTGTTAACAAGAATATCCGATTTATCAATCTACACAAGTTTGACCGCACCTAATCCCAATAACCATCGTCAATATCATTGAGATACAAGTTATAGCCATGAATTACGTCTTCAAGCGGTATGACATGATCCCCAGTATCCGGCGCACCATAAATAGTAATCCCTAAAAAAGCACCCTTTGGATCATCAGATAAGGACCTGCCAAGCAAGCGACTACATTCAGGAATCGTAAGGTTATTCCCGATATAGTCAGAGACGCCTTCTCCTAAGACTGCTTTGCGTGTTTGACCAATCTGCTTAAATTGAATCTTGTCACCAGCAATGCGCTTAACCGTATCTTCGGAAACATCAAAGGCTTTTGCCAACTCAGCAGAAGTAAAGTGGCCACGTAAGATTAACATTTGATCACCTCAATTCAATTGAACAACCGACTTCTTTGGCTGCTACCGCCTTAAAATCGTTTCTCAGCAGAGTTTTACTAAAGATGGATAATTGGTCAAAATGCGTGGTAAACTGGCGTTCCAACTCAGAATAAGCAATAAAAAATAAGATTTTGCTTTGATTTCTGAATTCAGACCTATTAATTTATGACAATAGATAGCTGAAATTATTGAGTACAACAAGAAACAACTGACTTTTCCCCAGTCATGAAACCGCGACTTCATTTAAAGCTCCTTTTCATGAATAATTTTTTTGATCAGTTCCAGATGGTTATAAATAGTATTATGGATATGCTGAATTAATATCTGTATTGTAATAGCCATAATCAAATAGCCTAGCACCAGCAAGATGGCATTCCCAATTAAACTATCCAGTTTATAAGGATATGTTTGCGAAACAGAACGAATTGAAAATATCAAAGTTGAAAGTAAGCCCACGGTTAAACTACCAATTACGCCCCAGTATATCTTTTGAGTGAGATCAATATTTCTTTTTTTAGACTCCGTTCTTAGTTTTAAGTCTAACAACTGTTCAGGCGTTAATGAGTTTAGACGTTTTAGATATAGATCAACTGGAACATCACCAGAAAATTCAAATCTTTTTCGGAGTTGTTCTTTCAAACCTGTTCACCTTCTTGTTGTCTGATAATACCCATAACTATATCAGCCGTGTCCTTATCCTTAAAGGAATAACTACTGCCATATGACGGATTAGTTTCCAATGCCGTTAGGAATTTTGCAACATCAAAAGAATTAGCCAGCGCTGTTAAAAAGATACTCAAATCTTTAATCCTACGACGCTTTACGCGTGTCTCTTTAATTAACGATATGATTTTTGAAGCATCTAGCATCTCAGTGTCGGTCAACTCTATCGTATGCAGAAGATCTTGCGTCACGCTCTTATCGTAGTAGTTTAGCAAATGATCGACCGAGGGTTTTTGTTGAAGACTATCTATCAACACGTCCAAGGCCGCCAGTATTTGTTCCAGATCCAGGTCAATAGTCGGTAAATTATGCTTAATCGCCGCCTTGTCATCAAGGCGTGGACTATTTGCCAAGTGTCTGGCAATCCGTCGCCGAACATTTCGGTATAAAGAATTAGCCTGTAGAGCATGCTGATCTGTAGTTGCAGGATCCCAGACAAAGGCGCCCATGGTTAAATCATAGATCCGTAGCGTTGACGGATCACATTTCTTCTGCTTGTTCCAGATTGTTTTAGTCTGGAGAATCTTTTCAGCCAGTTCAATTGGTGCATTCAGCTCTTCCCAGATTGAAGCATTTGCATTTGCACTTTTGACAAAAGTTTTCGTAGATTTACGGAAGTAGTACAGATCAGCCCCCTGTTTGACCGTAATTACGTAACGACTGGCCGCCTTCATCGGTTCTGGATCCTGATCTGGTTTAACTGATAACGGTAAGGTTTTCCGATCTTGCAGATTAAGAGCAAAGAAGCCATCTGCACGTTTAGCCCCAAACCGCGTTGGGTAGTCCTGTTTGAGATTATCAAAATCCTGATACAACCCAGTTAAGGATTGCCAGGTCATCAACTCTTGATCTTTTTTTGACGTGAATTTCTGGTCTGCCGTCCAAAACCATCGATTGTTATTACGGGCTTGATACAAGAGTACGTACGGCATTAAATCGCCCCCTACAGCTTCTCGCCAGTAAATTCTCGATAGCAGACCCGAGCGACCGTTTCTGGCGTTCCCAATAGCATTAACGGAATCATGTCCTTACAGCAGGTAAAAATCTTCATGGCCTGTTCACGAGTGACGTTACAGTTATCGTAGAATTCAAGCATCTTTGACTCAAAATATTCTTGACTGATCGGTTGCTTCTTAACGTTTGCTGACATTTTTATCTGCTCCTTTTCTAATCCTGATAGACAAAATCGGTATGATCATCATTAATGGCCACGACCATGTACATCGACAGCGACCCAGCCGCATTAGGCTTAATCTTGATGCTGAATGACTCCTGCGTGCCTAAGATGATCCCACTGGCCATACCATGCTCTAAGCTGGTAATCAGGCCCAGATCGTAATTTTCCATTTAACGGCCCCCAATTTAATTATGCCTAGCCGGAAATCCCGTGACTTTAGTCATAGGATGGATAGGCTTATTATGCTATGATATTTGTAGATAGTAATCAGCTTAGCAATTGCATTGCTGAGAACCAAAGTGAGTAATTGCAACATCATAAAGCTAACTATCTAGCAACTATTGATAATCGTCCCTATGGCAACCTGGGGACGTAAAAGGCATTGGTAATTAGACAGTCACTGCTCAAATAATCACGGCTGTTTGGGTAAACTGTCCGTATCTATGCAAATTGTGGTTCAGATACTCAATATAGGGGTATCTGCTCACAAGCCATCGACTTTAGCCGATGGTGGTTGACAAGCTATAGCCTAATCTTCTCTATATTTAGCAAACGTGCAACTTTTGCCATAAAAAAAGCGCCTTGAACGGGCGCTCAAAATTGTATGAACAAACTTGCAATTTTAGAAGAACAGGCAAAGGCATTCTAGACGAATAAAAGACCGGCATCATTTTTAGATACCGATCTTTTTTTGTTATAATGATTCAGCAAGGAAGTTTTATTGGACGGTAGCTGATTCCAAACGTTAGGTGGTGGTGCTTATGCAACACATAAATCCGAAGAAAGGATCAGTCACGATGAGCGTTTACGACGCTTTATCGCTAATGCTAGCTTTCGGTACGTTTCTGATCGCACTGTTAAGCTACATTAAAAAATAACAAAAGCCGTTCGTAAACTTTAGCAGAGGGTACGAACGGTTCTAAACTGTTTCATCATCCAAAGCTACCGCCTTTAAAGCGGCCTTGCTTTTTCTATTGGCATTATAACACAAATTTTCAATTAAGCATATTTAAAGGCATGGCTACCTAGTCAGCGCCTTTTTAGTTTGGCTTTTACCCCCAGCCATCATTCTCATCAACAACTGGCTCTTGTAAGGTTGTTTTGCCTCGAACTTCAAAGTCAGAGTACAGTTTTCGGTCTGGATTAGCCAGAACTGCCATTGCCTTCAATGCCAAAATATAATCAAAAAGCTCTTCGCTAGTATCTTTGACCATTATAGTCACAATCCTTTAGATTCCACGTGATTCACGTTCCTCTTCACGATCGGCACGATCAATCTCATCTTCTCCATCCAGGTGTTTTCGTATTGCGTTCATGTTGCGACGACCATCACGCTGTAAGCCGGTCAGCAGCTGATCAAACTTGCTCAAGATCCGGAAGCCGCCACGTTTAGTCTGGACTTTCCATTGCGCATCTTTTTGGGCTTGATCAAGATACTCTTTACGATGGACAGTCATTCTATCATGCTGGTCCCCTTTATCTAGGATTACATACTTATGTTTAAGTTCCTTAAAGAGCGGACGGTTAACAGCATTTCGCTTCTCAAAGTCTCGACCATATTGTCGATTGTTTAGGTAAATCTGTTGTTTCAGCTTCAAGATTTCCTGTTGTGTCTGATAATGGTTAATGGTGTCCTGTACGCTATCAGTATTATGGTGATCGAGGATCATCAACTGTACCGCAGGTGAATCCGGATATTTAGAAATAACATTTGCTTCTTGAGCAAGTTGGTAGATCCTGGCTTTGACAACAGCTGGAGTAGCTGATTGAATCGGGAGTTTTTTTGCATCAACGTAGCGTCTAGAAAGTTCACGATAACGGTTCGTCAAACCACGTCGCTCTCGCTCAGACTTAGGCATTTTTTTAAGCTTAACCAGTTCACGCTGTTCTTTTAAGACTTGGACAAAATACTCCTTAGCTGGTGACGTATCATCTAACTTTTCGATCTGAGCTAGCTGAGTGTTAATAGCATCGGCCCGAGCTGTTAAATTAACCTGACGCAGATAAAGCCGTCGTAATCCCAACCGTTTACGCAATGCTTGTGCTTCTTTTGACGCTGGATTTAATTTGGCCAATTGTTCCTTTTCTAACTCAAGCAGGCGCTTATTTTCGTCAACTCCTTGCGAGGCAATCTTCTCTAATACCTGATGGTTGTTTTTTTCCTGCTCTTGATCAACCTCACGCAGGTAATCATAGATCCGATTGGCCAAAAAATCACGTAAAGCTTTGTCGCGCCGTTTCTCAGTGTCTTTAATATGCTGACCATATTTTTTACGGCTTTGCACATCTTTTTCGTGAACAGCTTGTCTGAATTTCCGATAGTCATCAGCCAGCTGACTCTTGAGGAGATCATCAACCAGCTTATCCGTCAGCTCATGCGATTTTTTGAAGCCCTGGCTATGGTTGCTTGAGCGCCACTTACGTTTATCACGATACTGAGGCAATGACCAGTAGATATCGCGCAGCATCTTTTGCTGATAGTTATCATGACGGGCCAGCCATTGGACGTTTTCAACCATATCTTTACGGATATGAGCAATCTCTTTATCAAGTCCGATATCGTGCTCTCGATTGAGTGGATGGGTTAACTCTTGATGGATAATAGTTTTTAGTTTCCGAAGCGACTTAGCACGAAACATACCAACCGGCTCACCATTTTTCAATGGCCGAGTATTCTCGCGCTGACTGATCGCCAGGTGGACATGGACGTGATCCGTATTCAGATGCACATCGCCCCACCAGAAAGTCTGATCATTATCCAATTCTTCAGCCGCTAAAAAGTCAGGCATTGCTCTTTGGATTGCCAGCTTGATAGCCCGTTGATTAACCGTCTTGGTTTTCTCGTCATACAACCCAGTCTCACGAATAAATTCTGGACTAAAAGAGACCACGCCTGCCCAAAGCATGGTCTTATTTTTTTGCGCTAAATCTAGATCGTCAAGCAGGCGCTGGTGCTGTTTGTCGTCAATATTTAGGCTTTCGCGAGTAAATGTAGGATAACGATTATCATCAACGCCATACTCAAGTTTTGTTGCGGCTTTTCGGTCCATATAACCAATATAGCCAGCAAATTTTTCGTCTGGATCGATTTGAATTTGATCATTGCGCGGATTGTTTTCCAACTCAAAATCACGTTCTGGATTAATTGCATTCTTGCGCTCCGTATAGCCCAGATATTTTGCCTGCGCCACGTGAAACGTTTGCGTATAGATGATATCTGGCGATCGATTACCTTCTTTGGTCATCGGCATTCTGCTCACCGTCCTTGATTAATTTGATACGTGTCGGCCCCACTCATCTCGCAGCTCAACTCGGACGTCATTGCTGATTTTTTCACCTGGCTTAAACGGCAGATAGTTATGACGCAGAGTGCTGGCTGAGATATCAAGAATTTCTGAAATTTCCGCGGTACTCAGGCCAAAGTTTTTGTAGTAGGTCACTTGAAGTCGGACTGCTTCACGCTTGCTACCCGTTCGCCAAGCCTGAGGATTTACTCCCAGCTGTTTGCGAATTTCTTTTAAAGCTTTGCGATCCTTAATCACAGTCCTAACATCAGCTTCTGGATTGCCGTCATCCATATAAACATTCAGATCACTTTCTTGGCCAACATTGTTGTACCACTCTTCATCTTCTTCAAGTGCATGAAGCTTACGATAAAAATCCTTGTTGTTTTTGATCCGCATTTTAGGTCACCAACCTTTGATTATTTCTGTTTGTTTTTTTGACGTACCGAAGCAAAAAGTCGTTTGTTATCCTCATCGACCAGGTTCATCAGCTCATGATAAATTTTGTACTCAGGAGTCCCATATTCAAACATGGATCCAAGTTCTTTCAAGCCGCCATTTTCAGCTAAAACTTTGTTGCTGATCAATAGAAGATAAAACATTGCATTGATCCGATCTTCTAAGTGATATTGATTTCGTTTGAGTTCTTCTAGCTGAGTATTTTTTGGTGTCAGTAATTTTTTCTTCAGGTCCTCATAGGTAACTTTGTTATTGCCATCTTGATTTTTAATGATGATTGATAAGTAGTCAGTCAACAGCATATTGATAAATGCGTTACGCGTTCCTGGCATCTTATCAACCAGCATCGGATTGTTCTCCCAAAGTTTCTCAACATACGCAAGTTGTGCTGATGTTTTTTTGTAAAAACGAACCGTCATTTTATTCTCAGTCATCTTGATTACCTCTTAATGCTTTTTGTTTTTCTGTTTCGTTTTAATGAAGAGTCGTTTGTTATCTTCATCAACTTGTTGGCGTAATTTTATTACGCAGGTTGTACTGTACTCATCCGTACCGAATTCATACATTGACTCAAGCTCATACAAATGATCAACTGCACCCGATGATTTAAAAATTACCTTCTAAATCATCGGGATCATATGAACCGGTGATCTCTTGGTAAAACATCTCGATAATATTTTTGTTGATTGCAGAGTCAGCAACCAGTTTTTCTAAATCTGCTGCGATTGTTTCAATGTTTTCGTTCTGTTTTCGGACGATCGATTTTAGATCATCATTGCCATGTTCGATCTCTAAATCACGAAAATATTTTTCGGTAATCGACTCCAACATTTCAGTTTTGCTGACGTGTTTTCGTTTAGCCTCGGCCGAAATTTTTTCGTAGATCACGGCGTCGATTTTCATTGTCACTTTTGAAGATGCCATAAAAATCTCCTTTCATAATTATTTTGGGTTTAAAGAGCATAAGGGGGATCTACCACCAGCAAGCTGGCGGCCCACCAGTGGTGGGGATCCGGGCTGACACGTAAATTTTCTCGTCTGCGCCTATTTTGAGTCCGCAATGCGTCCTTTTACCTTTCCTGATCGCGTCTGCATCGCGCCCTCAAGCTTTTGCAGATACCTTACCCCATTTTTTAAATTTTCAAAGTTCTGCCACTCTGATTTTCTTGTTAAAAAATAGACCAGCCGTTGCCGACCGGCCCGTGAATTTTTAGCCCAAACCTCGAAACTCATTCATATCGATATTCAACACATCAGCAATCTTTTCCAGCAGATGCAAGAAAATCATCCATCACTCATCATCCTCACTCAATCGAACGTCATCATTTGGCTGAAAGTTCTTCAGCATAAATGGCGTAATCAGCAGATTTAAAATCTGCACGACGGCCTCATATTCAGTGTCGGCCAGCGTGACCTGACTCGAATATGGATTGACGAACTCGCCTAAAATTTGCCCAGCATATTCAAGGCGAATGGTTTTTGAATCGACTTCGCTAAACATAAACGTGTGATGGACCAGTTGGCTAATCAGTGTATGCAGATCAGTGTCCATTGCCAGAATTTCCGGCGAGATTTTCATCACCGTCATGACGACTTGAAGCTGTTCAATCGGATCAAAATCTTCAAGACAATCGCTCGCCATGAACTTAGAAATGATGATCCGGACCATCATCTTGCGAAGCAGACTGACTGCATAACTCTTGTTTAGAACACCGATTTTTTTGCCGTGCCAGCTGAGGCCACCACGATCATCAAAGACAATCCCTAAGGCCTTAAATTCTTCTAGCAGGGCCGAGTAATCGATCGTGTCTGCGATTGCTTCTGGGGTTTGATGCTTGATATAAAATCGGCTGCGAATTTCGTGAATCGTTGCAAAATCCATACTACTTCTCCTCCCATTCTGCTTTGATCTTGACTAAGGCCCTAGTCAAATCCTCTTCGGTTACCTTACCCTTATTGCCGTTCAGATAGGAACGAATACTCAGGTACATTGGCAAGCCTAATTGCGACACTGGCTGAGCATATTTCATCGTCTCATAGGCTCCATCTAGCGACGCATATTCAGCCATCTCGTCATTGTTCAGTACTTCAACAATTGAAACAGCTTCGTCGCCTAAATCCTCATCAGTCGGATCGTAAACATCGAAGAATCGTGCCAGCGTTACAACTGCATTTTCCATTGGCATCCGTGTATGATAAAGCTCAGTAAAAGTGGCACAGATACCATGAATCAGTAGAATCATCATATCCGGAGTGATTAGGTCCGATCCTAAGACGACCAGACCGGCACGCTTGTTTTTTCCATCAGTTAAAACTAGGTATTTTTGCATAATTAAAGCCCGACAGACTCAAAATCTGCCGAGCCTAACCCCCTTTCAAATATTCAAAATCTTACTTCAACTCGCCAGTACTCTTGGAAGCGATGAAACGGTAGTTGCCGTTTTGGATATCGCGGATCTGCTTTTGATAAAGCTTGATCTGTTCCTGATACTTGGCGATATTTTTGTTGGCCTGTTTGATGTTGGCCTGTTGCGTTGAGATATCAGCCTGCGCGTTGCGGATCGTATCAACATTGGAGCTGGCGTCCGCCTTGTACTGGCTATCCTTTTGCATCTGGTCAATCCCAACCTTGTCAGCCGCGATCTGAGCCTTGTAGGCCTTGATGGCTTTTTGTTGCTTTTTGATCCCTTTGTTCAGGTTCTTGATCGACTCATTCAGCGACTCAATCGCGTACTGTTTTTGCGTACGCTTGACCATCTTGTTGTCCACGAACTTATCACTTTCGTTGATGATGAACTTGTACTTGTTCTTTGATTGCGTGCTGTTCGTTGTGGACTCGGTAGCCGAAGAAGAGGAGCTTGAGCCATCAAAGTTTTCATCAGCCGTTGGCAACTGAGTCAGGTCAGGATTTTTGTTTTCAGCTACGATCTGAATGGCCTGATAGCCGGATTTAAGATTGCTGATCACCATCACGTAGTTGTTGTTGGCCAATGGCAGAACCTGATAGCTGGCATCTTGTTTTTCCAGCGTGCTGGCGCTCAACTTGATCGCCCGTGGATTGATCACCTGACTGCCACTGGCCTGCACTTGAAACTTAATGACCATGAAGTGCTTTTTGGCGTTGTATTTGCGTGACGTCATTGCAATCGTGGCGCTTGAATTTTGACCAAACGACTCTTGCGTACCAAGCGGCGTATTGGTAAATCGTGACTGTTTGGGTGCGGTCTGCGTACCGATCAGCAGGAGTGCCATAATCGCTACCAGTGACCCAGAAATGATCAGCTTGCGTTGCATCGTGTGTTCCGTGTGCCAGGCATAGATCTTGGCCAGTTGCTTTTGCCAGGCCGTCCGGAGTCGTTTCAGCTTGTCCAGCATTTAGTTAGCGTCTCCCTTCTTGGCTTCAAGCTCATCAGCCACCCAGCGCAGCATGTTGGCCAACTCGGCCCGTTCAATACTGCCCCTAGTCGTAATCTTCAACGCTTCAGGCTCTACAAAGTAGGCTGTTCCTTCTTCAGCTTGGATAGCCACTCTGTATAAAACGCTATTGAAGTCAGTACATTCGATAATGAAATCGGTGATCGCATCATCACCCTCATAACCATCGTTATGCACGCTGATTGAAAATGGCATGATGCTTTCAACGGTCTTGAATTCTTTGATTTCACCGCTGGCGCTGACCTGCTTGGTTTTAATGGATCCCATATCGTCAATCTCCTCTTCGTAGCTCTTCAAAATCTGTTCCGCAATCTCCTTGGCATCGTCGCCCAGCGTTACCTGGTTGCGTTGTGCAAACCATTCAACCGGCCACTCTGGCTTTTCATCAAGCGGTTGTGCGCTGAGTGAGATCCGCGTCCGCAGGTTCATGCGCCGTGGCGTGGCGTGGACCCCCTGACTGGTCAGCCAGCCGATCAGATGCAGAGCCAAAACGTCTGCCATCAAAGGCGTGCCATATTGGGCTTGGTCTGGGTAGTAGGTCTTGAGCAGGTCCGTCCCGTCCATTTGCGTCGTCCAATGGTGGCTGAGGTTGTTTGCTTCAACCACGTCTTTTTCCAGATCGGCTTTGATCTGATCCGTGAGCTTGAAAGCCAGTACGGCATCTTTTTTCGTGTTGTCCATGATTTAGTCTCCTTTGGTTAGCGTGGCTTAACTTCTTGTACGAAGATATCGAGCTGTTCTTGTGTGTAGCGTCGCCGGTGAATCTTTGGTACCAGCCGGACGTCATCGCGCAACTGCTTCATGATCTTGGCCGTGTAGGTCTGTTCCAGGATCCCGGTTTGGTTGATGTATTTGGCCGCCCTGCGGAAGCCGTATGTTTTTCGATTAAACATTGGTTACTCCTTTGAATTTAAAACGTTTTAACTTCTCGTTTCCGCGATTTTAAATCTGTATTTGATTAATTAATCGTTTTAGCTTTTTTGACCGCTGTTAATCCAAACTCAGCTTCTGATAGAGCTGTTGGATCTTGGCCTTGTTCGTACCGCTGTACTGGTAGACCGGCAGGCCGTTGACCGTTTGAATCGGCTGGGGCTGACCGTTTTTAAAGATCATGAACGTTGGCGTTGAGGTAACATGGTACTGCTCAAACAACTGCTTGTCATGGCGGTTTTGAAGCTCAATGTAGACGGCCGTGTGCCGGTAGTCAGAGGCGTTACCGATCCCGACCACGTTGTCAGCCAACTTGCTTTGATAGTCGTTTTTGTGAACCGTGGCCGCCACGTGTTTACAGTCCTTGCAGGTTTTCGAGTAGAACATCACGACCGCTGGCTCATTGGAATTCATCAGCTTGGTCTGATCTGCCGTACTGGTACGGCGATAGCTATGAAAAAAGTGAAAGCCAAACAGCGCACTGCCGATAATCAAAACCGCGATAACGCCTAACGTAATCCGGCGACGGCGCTGTTCCTTGGCTGGGTTGTCACTGTACATGAGTTGATCTCAAGTCCTTTCTGGGTTGATCTGGTGCCAGCCAGCCCGTTTCTTCAACCGGATCGTCCGGTAAAAAATTAAGCGACTGGGACCGTAGAAGAGTTCGACGTCATAATCCCTGCTGTTTTCGGTGATCTCACCGACCAGCAGACTTTCCTGACCATGGTTGCTGTAGCGGATTGTCTGACCGCTACGTACCAGGTACTGACCGTTGGTAATCGTCATTTTGGATCGCCTCGTTCCTTATCGACTTCTTCAAACGCCAATAACATCAAGCGCTTGGTTTCCTGCGCCCGTTTAAGCATCTCAGGCTTGGTCATCTTCTGATCGTCCAGCCAGAGGCAATGAACGGGCAGGATTCCGGTTTCTTCGTAGACCTGCTTGTAAACATCGGCCATTGTGTATTGTTTTTCACTGTTCATGAGACACGCCCCTTGATTGAATCCGGATCCAAGACGATCTGTTGAACGTCGTGGATAAACTTTGTGGTCCCCTCGTCGCTGGCCCGTTTGAATTGGCTGAAGGCCATTGGAATCTGCGGTGCGTAGTTGTATAGATTAGCGTGGGTAACTTCTGGATCAACCCAGATGTTGGTCACATTCTTGCGATCAACCTGATCGTTCAAGAGCAGTTTCTGCGTCCGCAGATAGGCAAAGCGGTTTGGTTTTTGATCCGCCTGCAATTTCTTCAGGTAATGCTCTGCATCGGCCTTGTGCAAGAAGCTATAGCTCCCGACCTTGGTGGTATCGCCCTGCTCATCGTAGAAGATTTCATAGACCACGTAGACGTAGGTGCGGTTCGAGCCGCCTCGGCTGGGAATCAGCTTGCGGATCTCGTCATCGTAGTAGTCAGCGAAGCGCTTGCCGTGGTTCTTCTGGTAGACGGCCTGTTCAAAGCCGCCGCATTCAACCAGATACCGGTTGGCCACTGCCAGAATCGTTGGAATGGCCTCGAGGCTGTAGCCAAAGGAGTACTCCAGAATCTGGCCGTCCATCGGTGTTTCGGGGTGATCCATGATATCAATGGCAATCGTACCCTTGGTCTCGGTAAACTCCAGCCAGGCGGCCACGTCCGGTAATTTAACGCCCAGGCAGTAGCCGTGCCGTTCGATCAAGTCGTATCCGTCCATGTTTTGCTCAATGTAGTCGGCCATCTTGGCCCATTTTTCACTGGAAATCCGTTGTGTCATGTTTTTCACACTCCTTTTCCTTAATCCATTTGGCTTGGAACCATATTCAACCTGGTCACTCCTTCAAAATTGCCTTGCCGATGCTGAGCTTAGCCCTGACCATCGCGGTCTTGGTAGCTTGATCAGCAACCTTCACCGGTACAAAGTCAACGACCCATCCTTGCTCAAGAAGAGCCTTATAGGCGTTGGATTGCCTCGCGACTTCAGGCTCCATGCCTTGTTGCGAAACGTACTTCAAGGCTGGCTTGAGCCGTTTGAAGACCGCGATCGGCTCCATATCTCCGCCTTCTTTGCGCGAGACTACGTAACAAAATTTCATAGCGACAGCCCCCTTAAAATTTCAAATGCAACCCAACCAGCTGCGAGCAGGATCAGGATCACAACCGGTAGCATTAACGCGTCGCCAGTTTTCTGCTGGTCTGAGCGTTTTTCTTCGGCAACCTCTTCATTGCCCCAGTTGCCCTTGATCGTGTCCTGAAGCCGTTTTTCACGGAGATATGCCCGGCTGTGACACTGATAGTCATCGTTTCTGATCATGCGGCACCTCACTTAGGCAGATGATGCCGTGGTTCCGGCAGATAGATGGCCATCAGCTTTGCCAGCTGGCGGTCTTTGATTGCTTTGGGAATCAGCACCGCCATGGCTTTCCTGGTCAGCGGTAGCTTGTCGTCGCCATTAAGCACGCCAAAGCAGTCGCCAACTGGTTTGGTGTTTTTGGGTAGTACCTTAACCGGCTTTCCCTGGACGACCATGACTCTGAGCCGGTTGGCCTGGTCAGTGGCCAGCACCATAAAGTCCTTTCTGCTGACCTGCATACCGGCGGCCTGAAAATCGCTCAAGCGATCGTCAGGAATCCGCAGATAAAAAAACTGATCCGAAACGCCATCGGCATTAAAGTACTGGCCTTTGGCATACATCATCAACCGTCACCCCTTAACTTTTAACTTCGTCATACTCGCCTTCGACGATCCGTTCAGAATCGCGCAACAACTCGCGAATCTGTTTAGCCTTGTCTTCAAGGACGTTAGCCAGCGCTGGCAGATCGGTCTGCTGTAACTCTTCAGCCGTCAGTTGTTCCGTGTCGTGGGCCAGTGCCATCACGTCAAGTGTCTTCGGTATGGCTGACAGCATATCCGTTGACCGTGACGAAACGGTTTTGAAGGCCGCCTGCTTGTTGTCAACTTTGGTGGCCTGCTGTTCCAACTTCTCGGTCAGTTCGCTGTTTTGCTCGGTCAGCTCCGCCAGCTGGCTTTGCAGATCGTCGATATCCTCTTGCGTGTATTTGCTATGAGCTTCAGCCGCAGTCTGCGCCTCGTGCAGTTCCTTTTTGACCGCGTTGAGCGTTTCGTTGGTGTCTTGCAGTTGGCTTTCCAGCTCTAACTTGCGCTCCTTTAGTTCAACGTAGTCCTCTGGCGGTACTTCAACGCGTTCTGGCTCTTGAGCCTGGGCTTCATCAAGCTGGATCTGCAAATGGCGTTTTTCCTGCATTTCCAGCGACAGCTGTTCGGTAGTATCTGCCCGTGACCGTTCCAGGTCCGAATTGCGTTGCGTCAGCTGGTTGATCTGCTCTCGCTGTTCCTTCAGCTTCTTGGCCTGTTCCGCCATTTCAGCCTTCTTTTCGTCCAGCTCCTTGAGCATATCTTGCCAAGCAGGACTGTTACGCGCGGCCGGATCAGCTTTGAGAACCATGCTGATGGTCTGCTGATCGACTTGCCCCTTAGCAATCGCCAGCTGATCGGCTTGACTCAGCGACAGGAAGTTGTCGATCATCAAGGCGGCATCATCGCCGTTTTCTAGCGCTTGCGCTTGAATCTTATCCACGGTGTTGGCCAACTCGATTAGTCGGTATGACGTGGACTTGGTATGACCGTGCGCCTTGAGCCATTTTTCAAACGTCATTTGCGTGTAGCCACGATCTGAGCGCATACCGCGCTTGGAAAACAGCTGTTGTGCCTCGCGAAAGACTTGGCCCAGCTGGATCCGTGCGCCCTGTACGATGTTGACGTACTCAGTTTCCAGCCGGACGAACGGCAACAGCTCCTCATTGTTCAAGCCTTGATAAAAGCCAGCCAACTCCGCGTCATTGGGAATCTGGAAGTTGCCGTAGCGCTCAAAAAGCGGACTTGGCGTTTGTTCTTCTGGTTTTTTGATTTCCTGCATCATCAGCGTACCCCCTTAGTACAGAGTGAAGACGTCAAAGATATCGGCATAGCGGTCAACCAGACTGGTCTTGGCCAGCGCCTGGGCCAGATCCTCTGCCTCGATCGCTTCGTTGAGATCGTCCAGCGGTGCCATTTGACTGGCTACGTGATCCTGATGGATATCGATCGCCCAGATCGTCACGTCGTTCTTTTTGAGTAAAACCAGCCCCAATTTGGCATCAACCGCCGTCGTGAAACCTTCGCGTTGTGCGGTTTGGTTGAAGTTTTGCATGGTCATCATAAATATCAATCTCCTGACTTGTTGTTGAATTTCTTGTGAAAATTTTCGGCCAAAAGCTTGATTTTACAGTCTATTTTAGATACGCTTAATGCACAAATCATAAAATCAAACTTTTTAACCTGGGTCCACGTTCATCGCGTGGGCCTTTTTCTATGCGCCTGCGCCCTGACCTTGTTGAGCGAGATATTGTTTAAACAGCTGTGGGGCATCGATAGACATGTAGCCGTGGCCATCTGGCTTGGATAAGTTCTCGCGAATCGTTTCCAGATCGCTGTAGAACAGCTGTTGGTGGAACTTGACCGCCCGTTTTAGCTGATTTTCACTGGTTCTCGCGTTGTCCTTTTTCACCTGGACAACTTCAGCACTTGGCTGATTGCTGTTAGCTACAAAGTCCTGTTCAGCCCAAGATGGCAGGGTCTCTTGGACGTTGGCCCGACCACCGCGGTTATATTGACCGCCACGGTAGTTTTGCGTTTGAGCCTGCTGTTTTTGAGCATCACGGGCTTCGTCAGCCGCTTGAACGTCTGCCAGGCTCTTATAGCCTGCCTTGTGATAGTCGCGCATCACCGCCGCAACATAGCCGTGTGGCCGTTTGGCATCGGCCGTTGCGGCTTTTTTGATTGCATGAATCACGACATCAACGCCGAATTCCTGCACCCATTGGTTCAGATCAGCAATCACGGCTTTGCTTGGCCAGTCCCAGAGGTCCGCCCACGCATTGAAGACTACGTTCATGCCGTTAGGATCATTCAGCGAATTAGGCCCAGCTGGATCAGCTGGCATCATCCGGCCACGCTGTTGAGTTGCCTGACCGACAGTTTGTTGATATTGAGCAACCGGAGCAGTAGCACCTGCGTTAGCCAAAGATTGACCAGTTGTATTTTGTCGTCCAGCATCATCAGCAGCCGTCCGCGAAGTTGCAGTTGTGCCTCTTTGTATATATTCATTTTGAGTTGCATAGTTGCTGTTGATGATGCTTGTAGTATTAAGACTTGTATTATTCTCTCTTGTATTATTATCTTTAGCATTTCGATCAATAGGTGCTTGATCGTTCTGCCAAGAGGTAGTTGATCCATTTGCTAAGAACCCCTTAGCATTTCGATCAAGTTGATCGTTTTGCGTATAGGTAGACGGCATTTCGTTCAATAGGTTCTTAGCAGTTGGATCAATAGGTGGTGTATTTCGATCAATAGGTAATGCATTAGGATCAATAGGAGTATTGTGCGAAACGGTAACTGTTGGATCCATGTTTAAGTAAATCCGCCGACTAGCTATCGCACGACCTTTTTTTAGCATCTCGGTTCGGAGATAGCCAAGACTCTTCAAGTGGTTGATCCAGCGTGAAATCGTGGTCTTGTCAACCTCATATAGGGCGGCAAAGTAACCGTTAGATGCGGTACAGTAGCCGTATTTGTTGCTCAATGCGGTAATTTCGCTAAACATCAAGCGCTCAGCAAATTTCAGCCGTTTATCATAGCGCACCGTGGCTGGAATGATTGAGTAATAGCTTGGCCGCTCAAATTGTTCGTTATCAGGATTCATGGTAGTAATACTCCTTTCCAGAAAAGTACTCGGAAACTAATTTTCGAATCGCCTTATCGGTTGCACTGATTGGTTGATCCGAGTCAAAGACGATTACAGACATATTTGGGTAGATCCGCCTGCGATTGCCTAATTTTGGATCGACATAGACTTCAGTTCGTACGTAGTCCAGTTCCTTTAAGTGATTAATCCAGCGTGAGACTGTTGCTTTGTTGACTTGGTATAAATCAGCAAAGTAGTTGTTTGCCGTCGTGCAGTAACCTGAGTCATTGCATAAAGCGGCAATTTCGCTAAACATTACTCGTTCAGCCATTTTCAACCGTTTGTCATAACGAATTGTCGCTGGCGTGATCGAGTAGTAACTTGGTCGTTCAATTTCGTTATTTGGATTCATGGTTATTACCCTCCGTATCACTAAACAAGAATGGATAGTCTTTCTTAAATTCTTTTAAGTAAACTAGACAGCTATCAATAACAATACTGTTG
The DNA here is from genome assembly GCF_001436025.1 of Limosilactobacillus mucosae DSM 13345. Classification (GTDB taxonomy): domain Bacteria; phylum Bacillota; class Bacilli; order Lactobacillales; family Lactobacillaceae; genus Limosilactobacillus; species Limosilactobacillus mucosae. The sequence goes on from NZ_AZEQ01000010.1 coordinate 34,561, forward strand.
ACTGATTTACCAGTCTTTTCGCTAACATTTTTCAGCAGGTCCGCTACTTCAACCGGTAACGTCACCGCCGTTCGATATTTAGTTTTCATATCCTCACCTTCATGACATTAATATGATGTCTATAATATTAAATGACATTAAAATAATGTCAATACTTTTTACTGCCTTTTTGGTATTGTTTTGTTGTCAAAAAATCACTAGGGAGCGATTAAATGCCAAAGCAAACCACTATCAGATTGCCAATCGAGCTTACCCAAAACGTAGATGAGTTAGCAGAACGTTTGGGTTTTAGTCGGTCAGACATAATTAAGACAGCAATTCTTAGATATCTGCTAACTGACCGTCTTAATGACTTCAACGAAACTACCGTTGGAAGTGGTAATTTTGTCAGGACGGTTATTTACCTAAACGACAACCTTAAAGGCTATTTAAAACAGTTATCCTCTGCTACGAATACATCGATAAATGCTCTAATCATTTATGCAACTTCAAAGACTTGTGACTACTATTCAAAATTGCTAACAGAATTAGGGCTCTAAGCGATAAAGTCGTTTTTAAAGAAATTTGTTGAAGCTCCGCTACTAGTTCTTCTGGTAGGCGGAGCGTTATTTGTTTCCGTTGCATTTTGCCACCTCATCGCGTCAGACGGATAATCCGGTAGTTTATGCCGTTCGTATCGGTACCGTATTGCGTCTTGATATAGCCTTTTTCTTTGAGCCTGCCGATAAATTCAGAGGCCCGACTCTTTGAAAGGCCCATAAATTCAGCAAAGTACGCATTGCTTTCCACACAGTCGCCATACTTGCCTAATCGTTCGATCTCAGTCAGCAGGACCGCTTCGGAGATGGTAAGGTCCCTGGCCTCCCACCAGTATTCTGAGATGGCAAGCGCCGTTCCTCGCTGGTGGTTACGGCCTGAAAATCGTTGTTTCATTGCTATCACCCCTTTTCCTGCATCAGCTGGTTGAGTGCTTGATAGTCCAGCGTGTACCAGTTTGTCTGATCAAAGCTATCCTCGTTGAAGTTGCCAACGATTACGATGCCCTGCTCAGCCAGATCCCTGAAGTAGCGCTGAATCGTCCGTTCTGAAAGCCAGACGAATTGTTCATGCCATTGACCAAGCGTCATGCTGGCCCACCAGCGGCCATCTCTAAACGACTTGGTATTCTTGCTCAGCCGATTAGCTTGCAGCCGGTTTTGAAGTTCCTGCAATAACAAGGCCTTCGCCGAGCTATGCAGTGCCTTAGCCAGTGTTGGTGGCATCTCCATTGGTAGCTCACCGCCCATCAATAGCGGCTCAAATTGACTTAAGTTATCCATTTTGTTCACTCCTTTAATTGCAAGTTATGAGGCCTTCCACCAGTATTCCGAGATAGGATCATTAGGCTTCAATTTTGTTCGTAATAGTTTTTGTTGACTGTTTGTCAACATTTGAGACAAAAAAATAAGCCGGTACTTCCCTAAGATCAATATCAAGGACCTTGGCAATCTTGGTAATCTGACGTTGGTTAAACTCGGTCCGGTTACGTAATTTAGCCCCGAGCAGACCTTTGTCCATGCCTACAGCCGCAGCTAAAGACGTAATGTTATAGCGATATTCAACCATACGTTTTCTCAGCAGAGAATAGTCAAAATTATTTGTCTGCTTTGTGTACATCATCATCACCTCTTTCTTGTTGTGAATTTCTCACTTTTTTATATTAAAGCATCACTGATCTTTGTCAATAAATAAATATGATTTTATTCCATGTATTTCTCATATCTGGTATATGCTAAAATATCAAAGAAATATAAAATAAATATATACAGAATTAAGCGATACTAAACACAATGGGGAAATTAGTAATGAATAAGTTTCAGATTAGATTAAGACAAGCCTTATCTGAATCCGGTATGACGCAATCTGAACTTGGGAGAAGAGCTGGAATCGATAGAACGGTAATTTCGGGTTACGTCCGCGGAAAGTTTAAGCCTAAGCAGGACAATCTACATTCTCTCGCCATGGTTCTCAACGTTAGTGAAGCCTGGTTGCTGGGACTCAGTATTGATAAGCATCCAGACAAATCCAACAGCAAGCCGTCGTCTGAACAGCAAGATAGAGCAACGCCAACTGACCAAAACAAGAGCCTTGACGAGCTAGTTGACGAGATGCACAGCTACCGCGGTCTTGAGATCTCCGATGCTCAGCGCGAATCAATCAAGGCCATCTTAAAGGCCTATTTGGACACCCAGCTTAAAGACGATGATCAAGACAAATAACGAATCAAACCACCGAGTCGGGAGTGATGACTATGGACGAAGTAATTGACTGGCTTCTGGCCTATTGCAAGCGTCACGGCATTATCGTTTTGACACGTGCTGAATGGCCGTCCAGCTACGTTTCAACCGCCCTGCCTGATCAGCGATTGATCCTGTACAATCCTAATTGGCAGCCAAGCAGTGAGCGGCCGTTTATTCTGGCCCATGAAATTGGCCACATCATTGATCAGGATCCGCCTGCCTATCCCTGCGAGTACATCAGTGTTGGCGAAAAGTACGAAAGCACGGGCAATCGGACGGGAATTCAATTGCTGTTGCAGTACAGTCAGACGCAGGACTGGCACTTCAAGACGCCAGAAAACCTGATGCAGACGTTTGGCATACCGCAGACGTTCCGTGCCGATGCGGAATGGGCCTTCAGGCATCAGCTTCAGCTAATGAAATAAAGTGTTTCCTTGCCACGACCGGTGGTTTATTTTTTAGCCTCAAAAGAACATATGTTTGTTTTTTAACTTTACCAGTCCCTGCTCGCAAAGACAAGTTCTGCCATCTAGAAGCAAGGTTGCTTCTCACGTAGACCAATCTTTAAAACCGTCGTGTTGTATCTCACATCTGTTAAATATTGATTTACTATTCTTAAACTATTTATTTGATATTCTCACCGAAAAATAAATATTGAAATTCTATTTTAAAAATAGCGTTTCAATATTAAAATGATATTCTTAGCTTAAATAAAATAGTAAAAGAATAGGTTTTAAATATTGTTTTACTATTCTTTTTTCGATTGACGATATTAAAAGAATATTCATTAACTATTTTTTCAATATTCTTTTAATAGTCAGCCGAATCGACTTGATTATTTATCTTTAGGCAGAATCTTTCCTATACCAATTAATATGATGGTCTCGCTTAGCGCAGGATCTTTCTCTATAGCACAATTGTGAAGGAAAGTTTCTGCGCATAGGCATCATGATCTGCGCAGATTTCTTCTCACATCATCACTGACTAGCGAGGAAGTCTTCTCACATTGCATCAAGCTGGTTATATAGCACATTTGTTAAATATTGCTTTTCTATTCTTTATCTATTTATTTGATATTCTTGCCTGAAAATAAATATTGAAAATCGATTTAAAAAATAGTATTTCAATATTAAAAGAATAGTTTCTCGTCGATTTAAATAGCAAAAGAATAGTATTTAAATATTGATTTACTATTCTTTTTTCAATTGAGCATATCAAAAGAATATTTTTTAACTATTTTTTGATATGCTTGTTTGACCACAAAAAAAGACCCCTGATCCAAAGACCAGGAGCCGTTGTAGTGATAGAATGTACCTTTCCTAATTCAGCAGTATATCATATTTAGTTATTTATCGGTATCATGTTTTGAGACCCACTCCGTCAGCTGCGTTGGCAAATCACCCACGCCATACTTGTTGGACGCCAGCTTGATCAAAAGGTCCAATGAGACGGTCCGGTTTTCCTGCGCGTTCAGCCACTTCACGGTTTGGCTGTCGCTGTCGAAGCGGAACGAGTAGCCGGTTTTTTCTTTTGCCATTCAAATATCCCCCTCTGGTTGTGAATTGATAGCTACAGTATAGCATTATTTACATAAAAATAGCAATTTGCTATTCAAATGCTAGTCATTGTTTTTAATTTTAACTTTTCAATATCATTTTATATCAATTTGCTATATAATTAATATATTATTAACATGAGGTAATAGCAATGAAATACGCAAACAAATTAACCGATGTTGAACTGAAATATCTGTACGCCAGGCGCTTAAAAACCGTCCCTAATCGAATTCATAATTTTAAATTCTACCAGTCTAGTGGTGATCGATGGATTGAACTGAGTGGCGACTACCGCACCAGCGATTTTTTGCTTCAAGACGTGATTTACATCGATGACTACACAGTTTATGATGAGTTTCGGATCTATATTGAGGCTACGCGTATGTACCGTCAGTTCATGCTGAATAAGTTTGGCCGCCAGTATCAAGACGATTGCTTCTGGTACGTGGATAATCCCGGCGTAACCCTACGACTCAAACGCTCAGGAAGGTAACATCATGCAGCCTACTACCCCTATCATTATCATTGCCGTCTTGGCCTTTGTCTTGGAAATACTAATTGCCTTTTGGACGGAGCGCGACCTCAGGCGGCTCAAGCACCGCAACTACTCCCAATTTAGTCGTTATCATCGCCTGCACGTTAATTTCAACCAGCTGAGCGTCATCTTACTTATCATTACCGGCTGGCAGTTGGCTAAAGGCCACTATGCCCTGATGCTGGGCACCTATTTAATCGTCTTACTGGGTGATACGTTCAAATGGCACCGCATCTGGCAGGCCGCCAAAAATTAATTACATCAATAAAAGAAGCGTCCCACGATCATTGACCGTGAGGCGCTTTTATTTTTTGACATAGTATGCTTATGCCTCTGAAACTAAAGTTATGATTTCTTTCTTCATCAGCTATTTGGCTAGTCAAAACAGCGTTCACAGCCTCTCTGCTCCGGGAACGCCAGGTGATAATGCGATAATTTAGCGTTACCGGAATGACTTCAAGCACACTTGGCTGGCGCATCAGCCGCATCCAAAGACACTTTCAGAACTGGAAGATCTGGTTAAACGGTAAGCACACCATAAAATTCGAGAAAACGAAAACACTTATCTTAAAATTTTTGCAATCAAAAGAATTTGAATAATATTTTTATATGTTTGATAAGAATTACAGCAATATTTATTTTCTCAATCATTGACTATTCCTAGTGAAATCTTTATTTTTATCTAATACATACTGCATCCACTTTAATGTATCGCTGATACTTATTTCTCTGACAACTACATTACAATAGTGATGCCCCCAACCTAAATTGTAAGGTTTATGATTATATTCCCCGTAAGTAACCGGTTGAATATGGAAAAGATTATTTTGAGTTACCGTTAAATCAGGAACTTCTCTGCCTTCTGGTATATCTAAATTAGTAATAAAGCCTTCAGCAGATAATTCTTCCAAGCACAGTGGGCAAATTGTAATGTGATCATAATTCATGATACGGGCATCTACTATTTTTTTATAATCGAGTAAACCCTTATTTTTAGCCTCATTAATTATAGCTTTTTTACGTATTTGTATATCTTCTTTTTTCATCTCTGCTTTTTCCATAACACTTTCAGCATCTCTACAATGCCAGAAAAAAGCCTCTAGCTGTAATTCACATAGTTTACTATTTTCGCGAGATGAATACTCATAAAGCCTGATTCCAGCTCCCTTATTTTGTTTACTAGTATATCCATAATAAATCTTATCACCTTTTTTACCGCGGGTTGTTATAGCTGGTATTCTAGCAACGTATTCCCCCCCTAATGGGTCCTGGCGATTGTTAGCAGGCTTAAATCCTTTTTTAATTAAACTATCATGGTACTGGTTCCATTCGTTACGCGTTCTAAAAAATATGAGAGCATTATGTCCCAAATTCAAATTATACTTTTTAAAATTGTCTTTTTCTTTAACATCAAAGTAATCAGCAGGATCAATTAAAACAATATACCCATTTTCAAAAAAATCCTTTTCTTTAATACTATTAGCAATTGTCTCCTTTGATTTTAGTTCTCTATAAGGTATCAAAACCGTATTATTTCGAGCAACGCGGTTTTGAAAAATCTGACTATCATCAGCACCTCTAGTGGTTCTTGTTTTATCTAATTTAGATTTTAATTTTCGTGGTAATTTAGGTAGTTTATTATTCATCGTTTAAACCCTTAAATAAATCATCTGCGCTAACTTGCAATACTTTTAAAAGTCTAGTTATATAAATAAGCGAAATACTCTTCTTCCCTCGCTCGACCATTCCAATATACGTTCGATCAACATTCACTAATTCAGCTAATCTTTCTTGAGAAAGCCCTCTCTTTAGGCGTATTTTTTTAAGATTATTACCAAAAGTAGTTAAGATTTCTTCTCTGTTCATAAACTAACCATAAAAAAAAGATGATCATAGTACCACGGACTATAATCATCTATATATAACTAAAATAAATTAAGTGAGACACTCTTAAGTCTTTCAGCAGATTCTTTAAACCATTTATCTTCAATTTCCATGGAAATTGACTTTCGTTTTAAGTGTAATGATGCTTCAGCTGTAGCTCCTGATCCAGAAAAAGTGTCAAGGATTATATCTCCAGGATAAGATGAAGCCTTTATAGCATTTTCTAATAAATCAACCGGTTTCTCTGCAGGATGCTTACCTCGATGTTGGCGCACATTTTCAAAATCCCATACATCCGTATATGCCATTGTTTTATCAACATTAAAAGGTCTAATAATGTCTTCGTAATCTGGAAAATCAATAATTCCTTTTTTATCTGCATCACTTAAGGCCTTAACTATTTTTTGATATTGTTCGCGGCTAGGAATGTTTCGACCAGCTTCCCAATTGGAAACTGCACCACCATGATTTACCTTGCCATATTCTCCTGTTATTTCTGTCAAGCCATGAGCTGTAACCCTTAACATCTTTCTCCATGATCTCAATTGAGCACCAAAATATGAATTAAATAAATTATCACCATATTTAGGTGTCATAAAAATTATTCTCTCAGAGGATGGATACCACTGGCGAAGGTTTTCCTTTTTCATTTTGTTATGCCAACCATCATAACCTGGCTTATTTGGCTTTGTCCAGGTAATTGTTGATAATATATTAAACTGTTTACTAAATCTATTGATTAATTTATATTCCATTTGCGATGAGCAAAAACAATAGATAGAACCATTATATTTTAAAACCCTTTTCCACTCATTAGCTAGTTGTTCCATCCAATTTAAGAAATCTTCATCAGTCTTAAAACTAGTATCACCTGTAATATTCTTCTTTTTTGTTGAATGATATGGGGGATCTGTAACAATTAAAGCAATTTTATGATCTGGTATTTTTTTTATTAATTCAAGAGAGTCACCTTTAATAACAGCAGCGTCACTATTTGGCCTTAATATAATATCAGAATTAAAATTACTTAAAATATTTTCATAAACTTTTTTTACTTCCATAATGTCACCTTAAAGCATAATTTAATGTCTTTTAATACATTTCAGGTTTTAATTTCCTACAAACTTGCAATATTACCAATATAGCAAATATAAAGTTGATGTAAAAGAATAACTTATTACGCCAATTGATAGTTTATAACATTCCCATGGTTTTCAATTGTGAATCAGTATAATCACCCAATAGTAATCCACTGATGCTGAACCCTGCTTATACGTTGCCTTGTACCAGATGATCTCTTGTTGCTTACTGATAGTACAGCTTATCACCGTCAAGATAGTAGCGATATGGCTTCACAGTTTCTTGATGGGCAATTTGTTTTAGATAAAAATTTGTGTTTGATTTTACAGGGTGATGGTCAATCACACCAGATTCTGTTATTGCCATTGCAATAGAAGGAAGCGCAATAACAAAATGAATTATCGATATGCTTATGAACACATTCAATATGCCTTTGTGTTTAACTTTATCTTCTAGCATAGATCCAGCTAAAGCCCAAACAGTCCCCGGTAATAGCTATTACCAGCCAATCTGAAGCATTAAGCATGTGCCAATATGCAGTTAGATTATCTATCTCATCACCCCCCTAATGAATCATCGCATAGACAAACATTACCATTATCAGTCCCGTCATACAGGCAACGCAGACCTCAATTGACCGCTTGTCTTCGTGTTCAATCGACCACTCCAGCGCCAGCAGATTAACGAATAAACCGATGATCAGCAACATGGCGCCAAAGGTTAAGCTAGTTGACATAGTTTTCACTCCTTTAAAAAAACGGCAATCGGCATCAGCCGACCGCCGTATGCTTAAACGATAATCGTTGGTTCTGGCATCGAATCCGGATGAATGGCGTTGGCCAAAAACTCGGAAGCACGATGAGTAAACTGCGTTTGATTTTGGTTGAGATAGTCAACCACCAGCTTAATTGCATCAATTTCGTTTTTGGCAACAACGACATGACTTGGGCCAACAAACGTCGTTGGGATTACTTCATAGATTTCCATCTCAATCATTTCGATCTCTCCTTTTTTCTAGTCCTTTGATTCTATTACAATTGCTACGGTCACCGGTGCTATCACACCATTTCCCCAAAGATCAGCCTTACTCTAATCCGAGGAAGGCGCCGGTAAAAATTATAACCGCACCCAGCACAATCAATCCGGCTGACATTTTGATCAGCTGTTTGTCGCCTTGCGCCAGTTGTCCCAGAATTGACGCCAGCAAGGCAATGATCATACCGGCAAAAATCATGGCCAGGGCCGCCTGCCTTCTCATGAATCGCGCTCCGTTGACAGCATGCTGATATCAATCCCCGGCTTTGAATCTGGCCTTGGCTGAGCCTTCGGTGGCTGGTACGTTGTCGTCATTTCCTCGGGCCTCGTTTTTGGCGTTTCTGGGGCCGTTTGATCAATGGTTAATGATTTATCCAAACCGGCTTTTAACAGCGCTCCAGCGTCCTGATTTTGGCTGAAATTATCCAAGATAATGGTGGTGAAGTCGTTATCACCATACAGTCGATCGATAAACTCAATCGCCAGCCGCATCGAAAGCGTCTTATTTTGCTGATGTTCCAGCCAGCGCGTGGCCACCGAGTCCTTTTCAAAGTTGAACGAGTATAGTTTTCTCTGACTCATTGCAAATCACCTCTTACTTAATCGCGCTCAGGATCAGCTCCAGACCCTTTTCGTTTAAGACCTGCGCATATTCTGGCGTAATCCAGATTACGGGAACCTCATCGCCGCCAGTGAAGCGCCGAAGCTTTTCGGCTAATTTGGTCCGCAGGCTAGATTGTGATGCCATTGGAATCGAGCCGCCCCCGTAGACGAAGATCAGTTCTGCCCGGGCATTGGCCGCGCGCATCGTTTTTGAGACCGCCGTAACGATCTCATCGGCAAATGGTTCCAGCTGATCATAGACGACCTGTTGGACGCGTTTTTGGTGCTTTTGTGCAAACGGACTGACCTTTTGGGCTAGATAGCTTTGCAGTTGTGCCCGATTGTCAAAGCCCATCTGCTGTTCTTGCAGAACATCATTGGCCAGCTGTAAGACGTTGCCGTAACCCTTGGCCAAAGAAGTTGAAGCCTTGGAGTTGACCATTCCGTTGACGATCATAACCAGATCCGTGGTGCCTTCGCCGATATCAATACCCAAGACGTTTTGCGTTTGGACGATATCGTCAGCCGTAACGTCAGACAATTCTGGGTAGTTGGCCTTCAGATCAGCGACCATTGTTGCCTTGAACTTATCGTCAGAATTTTTGATAAACAGCTGAGCCGTCTCGCCTTCAAGTGCTACGTACACGGCCTGGAATTTGATGGCTACCGTAATTGGGTCCTTGAAGTTATGGAACGTGACGGTGTGGGTCTTGTCCATAAACTTGGCTTTGTAGCGAGCAATTACGCCCGTATTCTTGCCTTCAGCAACCGGCAGGGCCGTGGCCATGTTGACCGTGACTTTCAAGGTTTCGCTCAGGTCCTCGCCATTAAAGAAGCCGTCCTTGACACGCTTGCCAGCGATCATGCTCAAAGTCAGAACCATTGCCAGATCATCATCGCTCTTACCGGCAAAGTCGTTGACGTCAAAGGCCTTAATTGGCAGGTTGCTTAAAACCGCGGCCTGACCAACCAGATACCGGCCCTGACTGGTAACCGCCGAGCTGGAGACCGACACGTCCATTTCGTTTAGGAAGTTTTTCATGTAGCTGGCCTGCTGATCCTGATTGTCAAAGGCAACTGGCTCCGTAATATCCTGCGGCTTCTCACTGGCAATTACGGAAGGCATCTTGATTTTTTCATCGTTTAAGGCTGCCTTGATCGAGCCGTAGCCCAGATCGTTGGCAAAGTTCAATACATATTCACTCATGCTAAAATCTCCTTTGAGAATACTAAATCAATATCAAGAAAAATATTTTATATATTTATTATATATATTTAATATATTTTTTCAATAGTTAAATAGCGAAAAAATATTGAAATACTATTTAAAAACTATTCTTTTGCTATTTTTGATCATAAAAAAAACAACTTCGTGCCAAACGTGGGACGAAGTTGGATCAAAAAAAGCCCAACATGTGGTAGATAAATCAAAAATAGCGCTATACCAATTAAGTACTGATATAACGCTATTTTTTTATATGAACAGCAAGGCAATCAGCGTTGCCAGATTAAAGGTGACGTGGGCCGCCATGTTGACGCGCAGATCACCATAGTGCCGATATAAGACCTGCAACAGCAGACTGATTAAAACATACTCCAAGCTAGACGTATCACCGTGCATCATACCAAAGAACAAGGCGACGATCATAGCTGCTACCAGAAACTGCGCTTTTGGCAGCATACCTGGCCAGTGTCTGGTCATCCAATTATCAAGCCGTCGATATAGGCATTGCCGAAAGACGATCTCTTCAATCAACGGGGCCACAATCACGATATAGCCGATATATGGCCAGTGTTTGCGCATCATGGTTAAAATCAGGCCGGTATTGCTACTGCCCAGCGTTGCGTCCTTGGTCAGCAGGCTCACGCCTAGCATCGTCATTAAGACCGCTCCCCACGCGATTAGGCCCCAACCAATCCCTTTTAAGATATTTATATTCAACGGCTGTTTAAGGGCCTCAAAACGCCAAAATATGGCAATCAGCATGACTGTATACAAACCTGCCAGCACATAGGAGCTGAGATATGGCGTCTTGGTTGCAATAAAGGCTGAACCCAGCCAGATCAGATAGTAAAGGCCGATAATCAGCCAATCTTTTCTGGCGTTGTCTTGCCCGGCCATCAGTTAAAAGCTCCTAAAGACCAGGCCGTAATTGCACCGGCAAAAGTTGCCATCGTAGCCACCAGTAAGATACCAAAGATATGGCGTCCCAGCCAGGAAGGCGTCTCATATCCGGTAATCGGTTGCCTTTGAATCTGCGTCAGTTTCTTGTTGATCATAAGAATCCCCCAATTCTACTGGTTATTTGTGGCGTCAACCATCGTTGAGCCAAGCTTCTGTAATTTCGTGAACTTGTGTTGTGTTAAGTCATACGTGCTGGCGTAGACCATCGTTGTCGTAGCGGAACGTTCGGAGCCGTATTGAGCCGCATATTTAACGACCGATACACAGTCTACGGTATTGTTGCTCTCGTTGATCAGGCTGACTCCGGTATTGGCGCTGATAAAGCCGGACTGCAGCTGCATGGTATCGATAATGCTTTCACCGGTATCGTCCTTACCATCGTTGAAGTAGGCCTTGTTGTTTAAGATATCATCAGATACCAATTGCTTAGCCTTGTCAGTCCGTGCCGTCCAATCGGCTTGCGAACTGTAGGTGAATAAGATCCGGAACAGCTGATCGGCCGAACTGCTGGCTTCGGTTTCAGCCTTGGCCTGTTTTGAGGTGTCCTGCTGAGCCTCAGTCCCCGTGGCGGCCTTTGCCTGTAGTTTTTGTCGTTCTGCTTTTTGGGCCGCTTTGAGCGCTTTTTTCTGCGTGGCCAATTCAGTTTGTGCCTTTGCCAGTTTTTGATTGTAGCTGTTTTCCTGAAACTTGAAGATCCCCAATAGTCCCAGGCTGACCGCAATTACCGAAACGGCGGCAAAAATTGATTTTCTATTCTCCATCAGTCGTACCCCCGTTCGTCATGCTGGTTGTCATCACATGAACCTCGTAATCGTTGACGGTCAGATTATCCAGATCGTAATCCAGCTTAATCAGATAATCGTGCTTGGATCCGTCTTTTTCTTCAAACTCCGTCGTAATGTAGACCGGTACCTTGGTAATATCGTCCGCATTGCCAAACGTTACCGTTGTGGCATCGTTCTTGGTAATCACCCACTTGTTGGTGTTAGGATCCGTGTTTAATCGAACCAATTCTTTGGTTAGCTTCTGGCCCAATGCGGCTTGAAGCTTTTTCTGGTTCGCCTGGTAATCCTTTTTCGAGTGCAGGTCACCCAGTTCTTTGACAATCGCGTTTTTCAGTGTAGCTTCAGCGTGCTGTTCGGCACTCTTTAGATCAAACTCGTTGGAATATGGCGAGTTGACCGCCGTCTGCGTGGCCACCTCTTTTTTCTTGAGTTGAGTCTGCTTAATTTGTGCATTGACGCTCTTAAGCTTGGTGGTGTTGGGAATGCTGATCACCGCCAGAATCCCACAGATAATTGCCACCGCCCAGAGTAGTATTTCGTTTTTCTTCATAAAAAATCCCCTACTTTTTCGATTGACCGCCCTTAATCAGTTGCACCGGATCGAGCCACGTACCATCATTGCTGAATGCTGAGAGTTCAGCAGCACTAAGTTCTTTTTTAGAAACGCCAATATGCACGTGATTAACTAGTGGACTTGTTTCTGAACCATTCTTAGGTAGTATCCCGATAACATCGCCGGTCTTGACCGTATCACCTTCTTTGACCTTGATGTACTTGGACGCTTGTGCTTCTGAGAAGGCAAATTCTTGATAAACCTCATAATAGCCGTCATCGGACTTAATAAAGATATAGTACCCCAGGTCACTTTGCGTATAGCCCTTGTGGCCGATCTTGTAGACCTTACCGCCATGAATGGCTTTAATTTCTTGACCGCCATAACGCGCATCACCAAGGTCAATCCCATCGTGGAAGTTACCCATTCGGGAAGCACTATAGCCAAACTGCTGCTCAGCGCTGAGGCCAGGATCGTTGTTCTTGATCGAAGCAAAAGGCCAGCCCCAGTCACCGCCAGCACCGTCACCAGATGAGGTACTGCATTGATTTTCGTCATTTTGCGTGTTGGAACCAGAATCAGCTGTACCGGTTGCATCACCCAGAATTGAGTCCGAGCCACTGATGTTGGCACCACCAAACAATTCATAGGCCTTACGAGCGGCCGCCCGACGAGCGCTATTGGTATTGGCCCGTGCTGATGGCGATGGCCGTTCATAACCGTTCATCCAAGCGGTTGCCGCATCTTCTGGCGTTCCACCCTTGGTTTCCTTGAAGTAGGCTTTAACCGTTTGTGGTTCAAGCGCCATTACGACGTCTCGCTGGTTTTCGACCGACCAGGATTTATCCGATTTTGGACTGGTCAGATACTTGCTCTTTGGTGTGAACTGGTACAAACCACCCCCACCTTCAGCCCCAGCACCAATTTCCGCTTGATCCAATACAAACCCAGGATCTTCAGCCCCACCAATGTTGCCAACGATCCCAGCGGCTTGCGCCCCACTCATGCCTATGCTGGTCCAGGATTTAAAGGTGGCTTCGGCATTTTTGTAAGCTTCAGTCCCTTGTTGTGTCCATGAACCGGTAGCACTTGTACCAGTACTGCCAGAATCAACGGTCCCACCAGACTTACAAGACTTAGAAGAGAACAGTGTGAGAATTGCCATTATCACAATTAGAAAGGTAATGATCCCAGCGCCGATCCCTCCGATAATCCAATACTTTTTCTTGCCCATCGCTCAGCCCCCTTACACCAAAATGGTAAAGATGGTCAATACGGCCATGACGCCCAAGACAATCAGCATAAATTTTAGTTTTTCGCCTTGATAGTCAGGGACCTGCTCATTGTCTAAGAGTTGTTGCTTGCGTTTTTGAATCGCCGCATTGGTGTCATCACGAATCTGGCGATAGCGATTAACGGGGTGCAGACCTTTTTGTCTGTTCTGCGCCGCCTTGGCCATGGCTTGTTCCGTCTTTTGGGCTTGCCGGTGCCGTTCATTGTCTTTGCGCAGTTGTACGCGTGATCGGATTGCCATTTAAATGCCACCCCCATACCGCTTTTCTTCTTTAGCCGTGATCTCGACTTTAAATTGGATATTGCGATCACCGTTAATGTTCATCAGACACTCGGTCTTCTCCAACCGTGTGAGACTTTGCAACTCATCAGTCGTTGTCGAGCCGCCTAAAGCCGTTTGCAGACGTGGTAGGTCATCATCTGAAATCTGGAAAAAGAAGCGAATTTGGAACAGCGAGAAGATCTTTTGAACGGCCAAAACGTATGGATCATGCGAGCTACCATTCATAATCAGATCCTTGATTGTTGGTGCGGCCATCGTAATGGCACAGAAGTTTTTCCGCATCTGCTCCATCATGGACGCCAGGAACTCAACCCCAAAGGTAAACTTAGGATTGATAATGTTTTCAACCTCATCAATATTCAGGTAGTACCAAGGAATCGAGTACATATCCAAAGTACCGTTTTTCAGCTGTTTTCGGAGCTTCATACCATTCTTGATAATATCTGCGGACAATAATGTTAGAACGGAGTAGATCTGCGCATTGAAGATCGGCTTACCTTGAGCCAGCAGACCTTGAATGTTGAACGTAACTACCTGCTCATTGGTCAAATCTGGGAAACGGGTAATCCCGTCAAACATATCGCCTTTCGACTCTTCAATGTTGGCAAACGTTGAGGTAATCCGATTCATTGACGTGACCATATTGCTGGTCAGTCGTATTCTTGGATCACGTTCCGCCTTTCGTTGCCGTTCATTCGCGTACAGGACAAAATCACGCAAAGTTGGGTACATATCGTGATCCAAGCCGGTAATCTTAATTGACTGCGCGTTCTGCTGCGGATTGCGCACCCAGAGATTTTGATCGATGTAAAAATCCTGAATCCAGCTATCCAGCATCGTCATATCATCGCTGTTAGCATCTTCGCTCAAAAACTTGAAGAAGTTCTTGAGCTTGGTGACGTGCTGGGCAAATGAGTTGATCTCATCAACCGAGCCGTCGTCATTGACGACCGTTGGGAAGATCTCAAATGGATTGATCATGTTTTCCGGCTGGTCAAGCTTGATAATGACCCCATTCTGATCACGCGTTTGATCCGTGTATTCAGAGGAAACGTCAAAATTACGGATATAAGCACCGCGACTAAAGACATCATCGTTCATCTTTTTCAGCAGGGTTGACTTGCCCATACCAGCATTTCCGGTTACGAAGAAGAAGGAACGTGTCCGGTGCTTATCACGCTGAAATGGATCGAACATAACCTCGCCTGACGTCCGCGTATAGCCGTAGTAAGAGCCGTTGGGGTCTTCAAGCTTAACGTGGTTGAAAGGATATGATCCGGCGATTGAACGCGCTTGAATTGGCAGACCGCCTTGAGGCTTGTTGAGCATATCTTGTTCGTGCATTGTTGGAATAAAGATACTTTCAAAATCAGACAACTGTTCATCAGCATATCGTGCCATGCCAAACTGGCCATTGTCGCGAATAATCATCTTGACGCGCTTTTCCAGCTCTGGAAGCGTTGGTGCATAGACAAAGATCCGCATATAAACGCGTTTCATAACTTCGTTGGCTTGCGAAAGCTGACTCATCAGCCTTAATTGATCCATGTAGGTGCCACCCGACTGGACGTTTTCTAACTCCTTAGCCTTACCGGAAATCCGTGTCTTTTGCTCCGTAGCTGATCGAGACAGCTGTTTTAAAATTTCAGCCCGATCTTCAGTCCCCAGACTGATCACGGCCATGGTGGAATCGTTATTGGTCAAAGGAACACCCCAAAAATGCAGCAGGCCATGTTGCGGATATTTGTTCAAACGCAGACAGGTAACGTAGCCGTCACCCATTTCCAGATAGCGCGAGTAGCGTTTTAGATTGCCTTGTGGCTGAACGCTGGCCAGAAAATCGAGATCGTAGCCAGCCTGCGTCAGCTCTAGAATTTCTCTCTTTTTCATACAAAAACTCCTTACTTAATCTTGGTGTTTAGGTTGTTGATCCGAAACAGCGTCTCTTTTTTGCGTTCCAACGATAGAGGCTCCATTACCAAGGCATCACCGCCCCAGCTGATCACGGCATCGCGCAGATTGCGCAATTCAACAGGCCGCTTGCCAAAAATCAGCAGAATAAACTCTTCAGAGACCAGCTTCTTTTCGACCTGATCGTTTTCCCATTGTTTGTTTTCGATATAGTGCAATTGTGTCTGTAATTGTCGCTTGCGTCGCACGTCAGTCTCCCGTTTCAAGGCGTCCATTACCTTAATGTAGCGGCTTTGCCAGTATGACTTTTGTCGCGAGGCATCGACCGGAAAGGGACTGATGATGATCTTCATATCATCAATGGCGGTCTGAAGAAAATGATGAAAGCCGTCAATGATCTGGTCCTGTTCGCGAATCGACATCGTACGCACCCCTTGCCCTCGAATTGACAGCATATCGGCATAGCCGTCCGCCTTTTCACGCAAGACGATAAAGTGATCGCGATCTTTCGTAATCCCTTTATAGGCCAGTAGTTCCAACATGCTTGATGATGGCGTTGCTTCTGAGCCGCGGTAGTGTTCCAGTTGTTCTAAGCGTTGTTGCTTGCGCTGTTTTCTTGAAGTCAACCACGGCTGTTTTTTCTGCTGGCTGGTCTCTTTAACTGCTCCTCTAATTGCCAAAGTTATGGTCTCCTTTCCGCACTGAATCAATGGTCTTGAATTCGTAGTAGCCAAACGACTTAAACAGCTTTGGCTGTCGGTTGATGATCAGCATCCAGATCACCTCAAAGTTGCGTTTGCCAGGGTTCGTCCGTGGCCGTAAATCCAGGTAGACGGCCAAGATCCCACCCACAATGAAAAACAAGGTCTGTTGTGGAGCCTGCGTCGGTGGAAACAGATTGCTTAATGCAAGTGCAATCCCCCCAACGACCCCAAAACAGCCAACATCTTTTAAGAAAATCCCCAGTCCCAGCTTAATTTCTGATTTGACGTCAGGAACTACTCCAAAATCTTCCATAGAGAGATATCCCCTTTCTCAAAAAAGTTATTTGTACTAACTGCTAACCTTACTGATAAATGAGATTCACTCAACTTTCGCCACAAACTAAAAAAAGCCAGTCTTACGACTGACCTTTTAATTAGCTATTCTTCATCTTCAAATCGTGCTGATTCACGACCGTTTGCGTGACCTCGTTGCGCCATGTTGAAACGACGACTCGTCAGGTAGTTTGAGCTGGATTTTTCCAGCGTCTTGCCAGCCTGATTTAAGCGTTCACTCATGCTTGGCCGTTCCGGAGCTGTTGGCTGACTGGATACGTTAGGTACACTGCCAGCACCGCTGTTAACAGATGGATTAGGGTTATCACCAGCCCCACCAATTACTTGGTTGTCGGCGCTAGGTGCCTCACCACTCCCAGCAATGCCAGTATTGCCTGGCTCACTGCTAGTTGTGCTACCACCATCAACTTCAGGATTGTTAATCCCGTTGCTACCAGTGTTATTGTCATATGGCGTACCTAAGCCATCACCAGTTGCCGGTTCCGTGCCTGGGTCAGAGATCCCGTTGCCAGCTTCAGAATTGTTGTATGGATCACTGGCACTGCCAGCATCATCAAATGGATCTTGAACATCTGGATTATCGCTGATCCCGTGACCGTTTTCCGCATCGTATGGTGAATCGGAAGCATTGCCAGTTTCAGAAGCGTCATAAGGATTATCAGTGTATGGATTGTCAGCGCCCTGATCGAACTGATCTTGTGCGCCTGGATCCGTTTCAATCCCGTGACCAGACTCAGCATTTGGATCACCAACGACACTGCCGTTTTCACCTGGCTGACCATCTGCACCAGCACCACCGCCAATGCCATGGCCTTCGTCACCGATCCCAGTAGCGGTATCGCCAGGCTGATCGTTTTGCTGATTGTTCTGCTGGTTGTTGTCAACCTGCGCATTGTTCTCGTTGGTATCACCAGCGTTGTTGGTGTCTTGCGAGTTGTTATTGATCCCGGTACTGGATCCATTAGCCTCAGAATTGTGACTGGAGTTGTCACTGTTAATCCCAGTGCCGGAGCCACCGCCACCATCAGCATTGATCCCATGACCTTCGCCTGGACCGCCAATTGCGGTACCACGGCTGGAGTTGTTGGAATTGGAGCTAGAAGAGTTCTTGCTCCCAAAAATCCCGTTGCTCTTGCTGTTACCCCAGTTAGAGACTTTGGACAGACCGCCACCAACGGCCCGAGTACCCATACCGGCCATCATACCACCCATGGCACCAGCTGCCATCGCGTGGCCACCTTCATCAGCAAAGCCTTGTGAAACCCCGGTAACCCGTTCAAAGTAACCGATCCCGGCCATCATGGCATAGCCAGCCCCGGCATAGATCACGATAATGGCCAACGCGTGCGTCGTCCAATTCATCTTTGGCAGTTTATCCGGTGCCGTGGCAATAAAGATAAAGAACATCTTGATCATCAAGACGATCAGCACCATCGACAGGTACAGCCCGATAATTGAGTTAACCAAGTCGCGGAGTTTCTTTGGATCACGAACCGATTGGAATGCTAGAATCGGTGCAACCAGATTCATTGCCGTCAGTTCGAAAATATCCTTAACTACTCGGATTGAGGCGATCAGGAGAATGACCCCCAAAATGATCGACTGACCCAACAGGCCGATCCAGTCCACATCATACCGCGCGTAGACATCATCGTTGTTGGAGCCAGCGCCAACGCCCGTTGCGTTCTTGACGATAATATAGCCACCATCGTCTTGACCGGACTCGTCCATCAAGTGATACTTCAACGGTGCCGTATAGTCCTTGAATTTATCCTTATCCAGCCCCAGATCCTTGAGCGTAGTTGAGTCCAGGTACTCGCCCAGATCCAAGTTGTCAACATCGTTATCAGTGTTAATCCGGTTAAGCTTTGCGGACTCAGCCCGATCTGGATTGACGTTCCACTTCTTTCTGACGACCGTACTCAGATCGATAATGTTGTTTTTAAGCGGCTGAATGGCTAGATCATCACTCATTCCTACGCCGCTAGCTGAGTTTAAATCATCACGCGCCGTTTCGGCAACATTGCCGATCCCAGGCATACCGCTACCGACTGAGCCGACTTTTTGCATCATCAGTGGTAAAACCGTCAGCGTCAACGCCACCATCACAACGTTTGGCAAGATCTTACCCCACCGAACGGAATGGCCGATTGATTGTAGGACGATCACGATTAGTGCGGCCCCCAGCAGTGCCCAGCCAATCGTATACATCGTCAGATATAACGGGTGCAACGGTGAACCCTTCGCAGCCAGGCTCCCGTCCCAACCCAGCAGGTTGAACATGGCATTGAAGATCGATTCAAAACCCTTGTTAAAGTCATAGATCCAGTGTACCGGCACGTTCTGAAACCAACCGGCCATCTTGCGAAACATACCCCAAGACAAATGCAGATGCGATCCCCATGCTTGGTAGAATTCCACAATCTTATCGCTTTTAGTGAAGGGACTATCCGTAACGGCCTTGTTCAAGGCGTCTTCAGTTGGTGCGCTTACGGCCATCACCGCTAGGCGCGTTACCAGCCCCTGCAACATTGTCAGCATCAATTGCTCCCCCCTTGTTTCAAATTAATCAAATTGCTCTTGAGTTGCTCAAACGCCTGCTCATTGCCGCTAAAGCGGTCCTTCAGCGTCTCCCAGCTATTGTTATCCGGCCGTGACCAGTAGGTGTTGGTGTCCTTAAAAAAGCTCATGCGCAACTCGGCAGGCTGGACTTGCGTCATTGCCTGATAGATCAATCGAAAAGCTCCATTGGTAATCTTTTCGTTTTTCAGCTCCGCATCGGTAAAAATCTGATCATCAGCTTGCTTTTCAGTTGAGTCATTCAGCATTGAATTGGTCCCAAAGACATCATTCTCTTGGAAAAACTCCTGCATGAATGGCTCATCAGCCAGGTGTGGCTTTTCGCCATGACTGGCCGTTGGGGCCTCATCACCAAATGGATCAGCCTGCTTCTCTTGACCATCGTCCATCAGCTCCAACAGCTGGTTGTACGCATTGTCATAGTTGATCCGCAAAGCCTTCAAATCCAGTGCACGGTGTGGCGACTTGATCCCGATATTGGAAAGCGTCATTTGATCGTTGAATTCACGTTGCAAGAACGTATTTCTAAACGGCATCTCCGTTTGGCCATGGTCAAAAATCGGCATGGCTGAAACGGGCCGTCCTTTTTGATCCATACGGTAAACCGACCGTAAGACGACCATTTCGCCACCCATCAGCTTCATCAAGTCGTTCATCGACAAGATATCCTGACTGATCAGCTGGTTTGAAATACTGGTCCCGTGTACATCGCCCATCTTGCCGGAGCTGGTCTGAACGTTGACCGTCCGTTTCCCAATCTTGGCCGAGATCGTTTCGGCCGTCTTCTTGGATTCAGTTAAGATATATAGCAGGTTCGCACAGTTGGACTCGATCGTTTCGGCCTGCTGTTGCGAGTAGTTGATCTGAAGTTGTTCCAGGTTTTGCACGACAATATCAAACAGCAGATTTTGCCCCAAACCGATTGAGACCTTAGTATCCATATGCGAAATTGGCGGCAGGTTACCAAACTCATCCAAGATAAAGTGCACGCGCGTAAAGGATTTACGCCCGTTGGCCAAAGCCGTTGAATAGATCGTGTTGAAGATCTGGTCAACCGCAAAGGCTGGTAACTGGTTGTAGGAAGGATTGTTTGGTGGTGTAACCAGGAACAATGCAACCGGCGACTCCGAGTAGTCTATCTTCATTTCCTTGACGTCCTCGCCCAGCTTGTTTTCCTTAACCGTCAGCTTGACGTCTTTTAAAAGGGGCTGATTAGTATATGGATCACGCTTGAAGGAATGCGAAGTAAAGCCGTTGCGCTGATAAAGCTTCTGCCCGGTAACGATCAAGTTAGCGTCCCGGTACTTCGGCTCATTCTTGCGGTAGTCAAAGCTGATGCTGATCGTAAACTGATCCGGCAGTTTAGCCTTGATGGCATAGTTGATGAATCCTACCTTATCAACAATCTGCGTCCGTTTCTCAATCTTCTTGCCACTGGCATCATCGATCTCAATTACGGCCGTCTTAAACTTAAAGCGTTCCGGCACCTTGAATTTCATTGTTCGTGGGAAGCCGATGCTCTCGAAGTTGACCGAATTCTTTGAGGTCAGCTTAGCAATGTTGGATTGCTGATAGATCTTGATCCCCTCCATTGCTGACGAGTAGATGTTCCCGGACGTCTCGTCACCGGCAAACTTGGACTGAGCAAACGAGTCCAGCGCCATCTGCCGAAACTGGCTGTAGTGCTTATCGTTCAGCTTTTGGAGCTGAGCAAAGTAGACCAGCAGTTTGTTCTTTTGCCCGGCAGGAGTCATATCGCTTGGCATCTTGACGTTTTCGTCTTTCATCTCATCAGCGCTGGGAATGATATCACCATCAGCGTTGACGTTGACCTGCTTGGATCCAAGCTCAGTCATCATATGCAACACGTTGTCCATCGTTACCTCGTCCCAGCGATCGTTGCGCTTAGCGTAGTCAACCACGGCCAGAATCAAGGCGTTTAACAGGTTGATTGACGAGTTCTGCCAGAACTTATCCTTAGCGTTTGGATCAACGTAGATACTTGACGACAAGGTATTGACGGCTTGTTGCGTCTCATCGTAGTAGCCTTCTTGGGCAAACGAGATAATCTTTTGCAGCGGATTATAGCTCATGGAAAAGTCGGTATTCTGCAGGTTTAAGACTTGCACGTTGTAACCGCGTTTCCTGAGTGTTTCGTAGCTCATTTGGTACAGCTCACCTTTAGGGTCATTGACGACCATTGAGCATTTTTCGGATCCACGCGACAAGATATCAACGAATGGCATAACCAGCGTTTCACCCTTACCTGACCGGGTAATCCCGACAATCATTGAGTTGACGGTGGTCTGATCGATTGAATAGAAGCCCTTGGCCGCTTCAGAAAACGGCAGGTTCTTCATACCAGGAAGCTTGGTAGCCAGTTGCGTTACTTCAGGCACCAAGTAGTAGTGCATCCAGTCAATTGGATGGTGCTTAAAGAATACGGGTGCCGTTGCCTTGATATGCGAGACCGGCACCCCACCAATCCCTTCATATTCAAAGCCGCGATCCGGAATCTGCGGATATTGCACCAGGACCTCATCTTCGGTCGTGAGTCGATCGTTACCATACTGATTGCGATGATTAGGCCGCCATTTCAGCCAGGTTTTGAGTACCAATGGCAGCATGACCCCGGCGGCAATCAGCTCAATAATCCAATAGATCTTTGGATATAAGTGCATGATCTGATAATTGCCGAAATTGCTAAAGGCCCAGCCATTATGCAGAGTCGTAAAGATCTGAGAATTAACGGTGCCGTCCATAAACTGATAGCTTTCCGGCGAATGGAACCAGTCCTGTGTGGCCTTAACCCCGGACGTCAGCCAGCAGTTCAGCCAGCTGACGAATAACGCCCATGCGATCCATAACAGAGTCAAAAACCAAGGACGGCCGAGCAGACCGCCCTGCTTACCGTCCTTACGGTGCCTTTCCTTATCGTAGTTAATGGCCAAAAACACCACCATCCTTTCTTAAATACAAGTGCAAGCTTACCGATAAATACGATTCAAACAAGTTTCGCCATTTTCTCCGTATCTAAAAAAGCGGCCATCGCCTAATTGACGATCGTCGCTTATTTTGAATTACTTGTTGGTGTCGCTAACCTTGGTTGCCAGGCTGGAATCACCGGCTTGATTCAGCAGTGATACGGCTTGGCTGGCACGGTAACGATCATTCATACCTAAATCGTTGCCCATGGCCTTAACGGCTTCGTCAGCGGCCTTAGCATCATTGTTGATGATGGCCTTGTCCAAAGCGTAGTACTTTTCACTCTTGTACTTGTCCAGTTCCGTACCATTGCTGGAATGCAGAGCATTCAGCGCCGCTTGGTTCTCATCAGTGCTGGAACCGTTCTTGTAGGATTCTTGGACCACATTGCCACTGGATTGTTTTGCCTTGGCAATCTTTTTGTTCATCGTTTGCGTCATCTGACTGAGCTGAGCTTCATTCTGCTTGTGCTGGTGGTACGTGTAGTAGCCAAAACCACAGATGATCAGCAACAGCAAGACCATAAACAGTGCTACCAGGCGCCGAACGCCGTGGAGCATACCGTTCATCTGCTTGCTATAGTTTTCGCCGTGCCCTTGATCGTCTTTCTTTTCGCTGACGGCCGTTGATTCAACCGTCGCTACTTGCTGACGTGGTGGTTGTGGTTGCATTTCCGCAGCCAGCTTGAGCTTAATGTAATTACTCAACGTCGTATTCAGATCATCACTATTTTGCTTTTCAGCATCGTGCGTCCGGGTACTCAGTTCTTTAGTAACGGCCAGCTTCTCATTCAACAGCGTTTCGTTCTTGGACTCCAGCTGTTTCTTATCATTTCTAAGAGCCGTGTTCTCGGTTTCTGCTGAGTCACGTAAAGCCTCAGTCCGCGCTAACTGTTCTTTCAAAGCGCTGATCGTCTTGTTGGCTTCACGTAGCTCTTCAAATGGTGCTTGAATCCGTTGCTTTTCAGTCTCTGAGCGGTTCTCCGAGATCGTGATCTGTTTAGCGTTCAGATGCTCATTGGTAACCTGAGTCTGGTAGACATCCAGTTCTTTGGTTTCGTCAGCCAGCATATTCTGCAAAAGTTCCAAGGCATTGACCCGTAATTGGGCCGCATCTTCACGCGCCTTGAGTTCGTAGTGACGCTGTTTTTCTTGCCGAATCTTGGCTTCGTTTTCATGGTTGCGCCGTTCAATCTTGGCCCATTCATTGGCAAATTGCTTGTCAGCCAGTTGCTGATAATGCTTGGTCAGACGTGTTTGCGCCTGTTCCTTATTGGTCTTGGCATCACTTTCAAGCTGGTTCTTGAGCTGTTCAAAAGCCAGTTGAGCTTCTCTGAGATCCTTATCATGCTGTTGATCGATCTTTTTAAATTCAGCTTGCAGATCACGTTGCTTAGCTGCCATCAATTGGGTATTGATCCGGCTATGCAGGTCCTGTTTGTCGTTTTGGTGATCCTTGCGGTACTTCAAAACGGCTTTTTCAACCGCCTTCTTGTAGGTTTCGCGTAAGTCCATGATGGCTTTCTCGTTTTTATCATTCAGTTTTTCCGCGCTGTTTTGCAGGATCTTATTGTAGGTCTTGCGTCGCTGATTAACCTGATATTCAACGTAGCCATGCTGGCCAGGATCAACCGGATCCAGTTCGGCCACTTCAAACTGCGGTGCGGTAACGTGCCCTTTTTCACGCGCAATGGCCTGTTCATCGTCAACCGTATCATTGATTGAGCGGACGGCAGACCGTGTTTCATGCACTTCAGGCGCTGGCTTGACTGATTGTTTTGCCACTTGCACTTGTGGTTGTGCTACCGGTGCTGATGGTTCTGGCGTTGTTGGTGTCATCGCTACTGATTCTGCCACGCTGTTGGCAGCCGAAGCATCGACGCTGTTACTCGTACTAAACGTATGCGAGTCAGGATTGTACGTTGTGACATTGGTTTCTGGTTCGCTTTCAGTAACCGAGTATGCCGGTACGTCCAGCGTTACTGCGCCTTTATCGACTTCAGACTCTTTTGGCAGGCGAGCAATCTCATTTTCATCAACATTAACCGATTCCAGGTAGGCCTGCTTCAAATCCTGGCAGATCTCAATCTTTTCATCGTAGGAAACGTCACTGTTTTCCGGTAGATTGAAGATCGTTTCAAAGATCACCTTGGTCAGGTTCTGATAATCATAATCCAGTTTAAAGCCGGGCAGAGTAATGTATTCATGCGGATTACCGCCTTCAGAGTTTGGCTTACCCATTTTGGCCTTTTGATTCTTATCAAACAGCCAGATGGCCAGATAGCTAAATTCAATCGGTTCTGCGGTTTCAGCAACGACGTTCCGCAACCGATCAAACAGATCCTCAGTCGTCTTAAACGTCATGAATGGCAAGGTTGCACTCACTTCTGGCAGACCATTGTCGCGCTCAAACTCCGAGGCGCTCTCAATCGCTTCGGCAACTTGCGGATTATTTTCCGGCTTGAATGCATCGGCAAACTCTAAGCGAATGGTGTATTTGTCATCAAGCATCACGCTTTTCGTTTTGTTCTTTTTCTTGAAAAGTCCCATTTCACACTGCTCCTTCTAATTATTGAATATAGGGATATCCTAATCAGTTTTTAAAACTAGACAAGTTTCGCCACATTAAAAAAAGCCAACTTCGTCCCAAACGTGAGACGAAGTTGACCGGAGTGTGTGAATTTATTGATGAAGAAAAAGTTTTTCCAGATTAGGACTCTGGGAAGTTTTGCGTTGCGTAGCCTTCAAGCCAGCTCAGCAGGAACCAAGCGGCCACACAGACCACGATACCGATCGCAGCGTGTGTCCAGCGCTTCTTGGCGTTTCGAGCGGCTTCTTCACCACCGATACCAAACAGACCGGCACCCCACATGATTGAGGCACCCATACCAACCAGGGCCGCAATCTTCAGGTTGTTGGCGATTGCTTTGATGGTATTGGCCGTGTTCTGACCAACGTCAGCGTTAAAGTACAGCGTGCTGACCACGTGCGTTTGATAGTTTGCCCATAGATTCAGTAACCAGGTAGACATTGTATTTCCCCCTTCTCAAAAATTTCGCTTCTGCAAGCGATCTTTTAGATATCATAAACAGATTTTGCTTTTTTCAAAGTTTCGCCACTAATAATTTTGACCGGCTTCGGAGTTTGTTGGATCCGCCTGCGAATTTTCAGCGGTTTGAACTGACTCAGCAGGTTCAGCCTCGTTTTTGACAAAGCTTTTCGGTGGTAACACAACCGCCAGCTTTTCCAGCCATTGGTCAATCAATTCTTGTGACTCCAAGTGATAATCCTTCATGATCTTGTCGCCCAGATGCTGCGCAACCTTCGCCTCTTCTTCTTGTCTGACCTTATTCAATTTTGACTGCGCGGCCTTAAATTTAGCCAGCGCTTGGTCATACTGCTTTTGTGCCGTAGCGGTTTTCTTGGAAGCAAATTTAACCAACGTTTGTCCCCTCTTTCGTACTTGTATCGAGCAATTGCTTAAAGATAATTTTCCGGCCATTGATCAGATGGCGCTGAAGTGGTTGCCGTTCCAACTTGGTCCGGTTATCCAGGACCTCGGTTTGGATCGTGTGATAGTGATTATCGGGTGTACTTTCCAGCTGCAGAATAATCATTGAGAGTGGCGCCGTCACGTCACGTTCAATCACTCGTTCCAGTGGCCGGGCACCATTTTTAACGTCCGTCCCAACATCGGCCAGATAGTCAATCAGATCCTGCTGATAATCCAGCTTGAAGCCATGCTCTGCCAGGCGACCATTGATCACCTTTAGATCGTTGCGTGCTATCTGCTGGATAATATCACGCGTCAACATGTTAAAGACTACTTTATGCTGAATCCGGTTGACAAACTCCGGCCGGAAAATGTTGGTCAGCTCCATTTGGACCTGTTTTCTAAACGCATCGCGCCGCCGGATCCGTTGTCGTGGGGTTTCTTCAATTTTAGAGGCCTCGTCAATCGCGTGTTCATAAGACTCCTTGTCAGCAATCAGATCAGCCCCTAAGTTGGTGGTCATGATGATAATCGAGTTTCTAAAATTAGTTGATCGACCCCGTTTATCACGAAGTTCCCCGTCATCAAGCACTTGCAAAAGACGGTCATGCACCGCCGTACAGGCCTTTTCAATTTCGTCGAACAGCAGAATACAGTATGGCTGACGTTTAATCTGATCGGTCAGAAGTTCCTGGAAATGATCTAGTGAAGATCGCTCACTGAATTCTGACATATCGAATCGGACCATTGCTTCTTCATCGTCAAACATGACCTTGGCCAAAGCCTTTGATAGCGCCGTTTTGCCCGTCCCAGTGGTGCCCAGGAAAAGAAATGAGCTGAGCGGTTTATTTGGTGCTTGCAGACCTGCCTTGGCAATCGTGATCGCGTCAGCAACCGCCTTAATCGCTTCAGGCTGACCCTTAACGGTTTCGCCCAGCTTCTCGCGCATATTTCGCAGCCGAACGTTATCGTTGCGTAAGACGTTGGTAATGGGAATCCCCTTCATCTCTTGCAAGACCAGGGCAATTTCGCGCAGACCAACCTTGTCTTTGCCTAACGTGGCCGCTATCGCACCGGCCTGATCCAAAAGATCAATGGCCTTATCTGGCAGATAGCGGTCAGCAATGTAGCGAATCGAAAGATCCACACAGCCGACTACGGCTTTATCAGAGTATTTGACGTGGTGGTATTTTTCGTACTTGCCTTTGATCCCACGCAGAATCTTGATCGCCGTTTCCTTGGTAGGTTCGTTGACCAAAACCTGTTGGAAGCGTCGTTGTAGAGCCGGATCACGCTCAATGAATTTATCGTATTCATCCAGCGTCGTCGATCCAATCAATTGGATATCGCCCCGAGCCATGGCAGGCTTTAGGACGTCACCAAGATCCATGGCCCCGTTGCTTGAATCTACCCCCATAATCGTGTGCACCTCGTCGATAAAGAGAATATTTTGCCCCTTGGTAGCCTGGAATTCTTGGATCAAGCCCAGCATTTTGGTCACGGTCTCATATTGACCTAATGAAGCGATCTGCAAGACGCGGACTCGTTTGCCGTTTAATTGGCGTCCGGCTTTATTTAAGACAATCAGCCGGGCCAGTCCTTCAACGATCGCTGTTTTACCGACCCCAGCCTCACCAATCAAAATTGGGTTGTTCTTGGAGCGTCGGTTCAGATTGTAGATGACCTGCCGAATCT
Organism: Limosilactobacillus mucosae DSM 13345; assembly: GCF_001436025.1. Taxonomy (GTDB): domain Bacteria; phylum Bacillota; class Bacilli; order Lactobacillales; family Lactobacillaceae; genus Limosilactobacillus; species Limosilactobacillus mucosae. The sequence goes on from NZ_AZEQ01000010.1 coordinate 62,353, forward strand.
CGTCGTCACGAGCAATTGCCCGATAGGCGTCCGGGTTTTTAGCGACTTCTGCCGTCAAGTCATCAGTATATTGATCCATTAATGGTGTATCAGCCAATGCGTAGCGCCCCCTTTCTAAGGCTGGGATAGCAGAATTGCTTCAATTAGATTTGACGTTTTGATCTTGGCATCGCCGGTATCGTACCAGAAGCCGTCAATCCGTTCGTCTTCATGGAAGCTAACGCTAAAGCTTCGCATCAAGAAAGGATTGTCAATCAGCCACATATCCGCTGACAGCTGTTCAGCGACAAACCACCAGCTGCTTTCAAGGCCTTTACGTTCCAAAGCGTCCCGAATCTCATAGATCCTAAGGCGCGTTAAGGTACTCAGGCCATCGTTTTTCCAGCCAATTGGCAGACGTTTTGACGTGGCCAAGTCGGTTTCGATAGACTCCTCAGACCATCGCTTAGCATTTGCCCGGGAGTCACGGTTCAATCCTTCGGCCACCTGATCAGCCGCGTAACCACTGCGATTTAGTGCCCGTAGCGTTTGAAAATGTTTCTGATCCATTGCCATCACCCCCATTCAAATTACTACCAGAGCGAGTCTTCGCTCTTGTCGTCATCGTCATCGTCTTCAGAGTTGCTTTCATTGGCCCATTCATCATCGTCGCTATCTTCGGCCCAATCACCAGCCAGATCGGTAGGATTAGAATTGCCGTTGGCCTGTTCTTCAGCCGTCTTTTCGGCTTCATGTTCGGCAAACTGTTCCGCTACCTCGTCACCGGTACCAACCGTTTTAGCTTCAACCGTGTTGGCTTTTTGATCAGCAGGCTTTTCTTCAAAATCCCAGTTAAAGTCAACATCAGAGTCGCTATCAGCAAAATCATCGTCTTCGTCATCGTCGTCTTCTGCATCATCAATCCATTCACTTGGATTGTAGTCTTCAACCTGATCATCATGCGTAGCAATTGGTGAGGCCTCAACGTGTTCCAACTTAATTGGCTGGTCAGTTTCTTCAACCTGACCGACTGGCTCAACGGTATCTTTTTTAGTATCAGGTGCCGGTTCAACCGTATCTTGTTCTGCTTGGTCAGTGGCGTTTTGCGCCTGATCGTTTTCTTCAGACTCAGATTCTTCAACCGCCTCATCAGTATCGGATTCAACTGGTTCATCTTGCGTATCGGCTGATTTTTCTTCACCTTCAGTTTCAACAGGCGCTTCGGCTGGCGTTTCAGCCTTAGCTTCTGGTTCAGGTTCAGTCTCAGCTTCGTCCATAAAATCCTTCATGAAGTCGTCATCGCTCAAGTGTGGTTTTGATACTGACTCAACGGCATCTTCTTCAGTATCAGATGCTGGTTCAATAATTTTAGGTTCTGGCTGTTCAGAAGTTTCAGTCGTTGGCTTAGCATCTTCAGCCGTTGGCGCTTCAACTACCACCTTAGTAGGCGCTGGTGTTTCAGATACTGGAGCACCGGGGGCATCAGCAATTTTTTCGGCCGTCGCAAAGCGGAACATCATCGCACCGCCCAGATCAGGGAAATTCTTTTGGAACAGCAGTAAGGACCAGTATGATCCCATCTGCGGTTCGGCCCCGTCGGCTACGAAATACTGTTGGTAGGCATCGTTTGGCACCATGATCTCTAAATCACCACATTCAGTGCTAAACGTCAGGCTCATCAGATTATTAAAGTATGGTTCTTGCGTAATGAAGTGTCCGCGAATCTTAAACATAGTTATCACTCCTCTTAATTATCAAAGTCGGGAATAAAGGCAATAAACTTGTGGCCCTTGTACTCTTTCTCACCAAGTTGGCCGCTGATCTGCCCCTTCTTGTAGTCAAAGGTAATCGTGTTGCCAGCTGACAGCTCCTTGAGTTCGTCCGCCGTCCAGGTATGTTCGCCCCATTTAGCGTTAATCTGAGCTGGCTTGCCCTGGTACGTTACGTCTACTTTTTCACGTTTTGGATATTGCTTCTTTTGTGGCTTGCCAACGCTTTGCTCAACCAGCGCCACGTTCTTTTGCAACACTGGCTTGTCATGAGCAACTACTTTGTTAATCGTGCTGAGCAGTTGGTCAGGTGCCAGCTTGAAGTTGCCAACATCGTCCATACCTTGAAAGAGCTGTTCCGTGGCTTTTGGCGAGGCAATCAACGTCCCCTGCGCAATCACGGCTGACATCAAGCCAGTATCCGTCAGTGACAGCACTCCCTTCTTGTCATTCAGCAAGTGAGCGTTGCTCTTGGCATTGGTCAGTTCTGCCATCGTGCTTTGTTGCGTTGCCCCGGTACCAATCCCGTACTTGCCATAACTGGCCAGTCGTTTGAACAGCCAGGCTTTGGTAGGCTTAGCTGGTTTTGGATTAGCTCCTTCAGCCACAATTGCCTTGGCTTGCGTTCCCAGTGGCTTTGGTGCTTTAGGAAGTTCGCCATCGTTATAGATCTGCCGCCAGCCGAAGTTGGCTGGTACGTTGTATTGCGTTACAAAGGCCGGATATTCTTCAATCGATGCGGTTACGACCCGATATAGATAATCATCGCCTAAGATTGCCAGTGCCGTTTTGCCAAGCAGGCAATAGATATCCTTAGCGCACTCCAGATCTGACTGGTTCTTCAATGCTTTCCCCAGTTCGTCCAGGCTGGCTGGCACTTTGGATCCGGGCCGGTTAGCACCATGAGTAGCCGAATCCTTGACCAGTTCCTTGCGCGGTTCCAGGTGCGTCAATAGCTGAGTATTAACACCGACCAGCAGGGCAATTTCCTTGGAGTTTTGTACCAACTCATTAAACTGTTCGCTGGTGATCACCTTATCCTCAGTTCGAGGATAAGAAACGTAGCCAGCTTCATAAAGCTGTTGATAGACATTCTTGATCTTGTTTGACGAATAGCCCTTCTTACTCAATAGTGCATCGACCTTGGCCAGATCTAGCAGAGTCTTAGGCGTTGACTTTTTATTGACCATCTTCAGCTTCTTGACATGGACTGGCGACTGATACTGCGTTAATTCAGCTTCAGCCTGCGCCTTGTCAGCATGACGGATCTGTGCGAGTTTTTCCTCGTTGTCTTTAGCGACTTTCCGCGCGTATACGTGCCCCTGATCGTCTTGGAATTTGACCTCATAAAACGGCTTTTTGACGTAGTTTTTGATGGCCTGCTCTCGTTTGTAGACCATTGAAAGCATTACCGACTTCAAGCGGCCTTGATTAACTACCTTAACGTAATAGCCAGCATTACGAACATAGCTGGTGGCCAGTCGTGTCAATTGCATCGAGGCAAAGTCCCAGCGTGACCGGACGTTGGCTTTTAGGTAGTCGCCGTCTTTAGTCTGATCCGAGACATCTTTTAGGTTTCGCATTGCTTTGGTAATTGACTTTGGGGTTTCGTCATCGTGATATTCACGATAGACCTTGCCGTGCCAGCCAATCTCATTGATAATCTCCCAGGCCAGTAGCTCCCCTTCACCCGAAGGATCGTTATCGGTAGCAATTACGATTGCCTGGGCGTTTTGACTGGCTTTTTTGATCTGGCTCAGAATCTTTCTGATATTGCCAGCTTTGGTAGGCTCTTTAACCCAGCTAAAATCATTCAGGTTCCAAGGCATATTTTCAGGATCCCAGGAACCATAGCGCTCCTTGAGATCACCTGCGACCTGATCCTTTGGTTCGCTCAGCTCCATCAGGTGCCCTTGTGCATGGACAATCTGATAGCTATGACCATCAAAATCACCGCTGGTTCCGCCTAGTGCTTTAGAAAAGTTATCGGCGGCGGACTTTTTTTCCGTTAGAATTAAATATTCTGCCATCGTAGACTCCTTTCTTAATCAAACAAACAATAATTGTAATTCTTGCAATCACTCCCAATACTTATGTACTTAATAAAGTTAGCGAAAAACAACCAGTGCGCAACTTTTGCCATAAACGCTATTAAGGAAACAAAAAAGCCAGCGAGATTGTCGCTGACTCTGAACTTCGTGCCAAACGTGAGACGAAGTTGATGTTTTTAATACACGTGTCCTGGCGAGACATTGTTTTGGTTTCTAAATACTATGTTTCAGCATGCAAGCGTCAAGCTGACGGCGACTTAGCCGTACCATTTTGCCAACAACGACAAATGGTATATCGCCAGCTGCGATCCAATTTTGCAGGGTATTAGCGGAAATGTTTAGATATTTAGCTGCTTCTTGTTTGTTCATATATTCTGGCCATGATTGCTCATGCTGAACCGACGACCCAACCACTTGTGCGACGGCATCTTTAACCATTTCCAATACAGCCTCTTTCAGATCGTCCGGCAGATCCAGCTTGACCTTGCTACTAATTTCTTCGGTTGCTGACATAGCGCTCACCTCTTTTTAGATAAATTAGAATGCGGCAAGTCGCATTCATGAGTTTAAGATAGCGAAAAACGATAATCATGCAACTTTTGCCATCAAGGAACTTCGTGCCACGTTTGGGACGAAGTTGAAACCCCGGTTAAAGTGGTATTATCTTATTAGTTAGTTAGAATAACGATTGGTTCTTCAACCTATACACGTGCCTGGCAGCCGTAAATTCATTTTTACTTATAGAAAGAAGGATCAATCATGTGGACTGAACCCACTAAAACTGGCAAAGTCAAGTTTGTCGAACAATTTAAAAACCCTCTGACGCTCAAGTACACGCGCGTATCAATTACGATGGACAAGAAAACCAATACCACGCGCAAGCTGGCGCAGCAGACCCTGAACAAGCGGATTGAAGAGAAACTTCGTCATCTTGCAGATGGTCAGATCAAAGAAGGCGTTACATTCGGCGAATTAATTGAAGAATTTGAAGTATACTATCAGCAAATGGTTAAACCTTCAACGTTTGCGGCTTGGAAAAATCTCAAGGTGCATATTTTAAAGAATTTCAACTCAGACATTTTGGTATCAAAAATCACCAATAAATATCTGGTCAATATGCTGGAAGCTATGATCTATCAGCGTGGATATAGCAATACTTACGTTGGTCTGATCAAGTTTAAGATTAATCAGCTGATGCGCTATGCGTACCGGCATGACTATAGTGCAACACCAATTGGTCAGCTTGAGATTAATTGGAAACGCGATAATTCAGCGAAAAAAATTGAAAATAAGTATCTTGATGATGATGAGGTCAAACAGGTGCTGGAAGCTGTTAGAGCAATCAATCCAGTACATGCTGACGTCTTGTTGTGGCAATATCTTACTGGCATGCGGATCGGTGAAATTCTCGCTCTGCAGATCAAGAAAGTTTTTCAAGAAAATGGCAAGTGGTATGTCAAAATTGACTGTACGTTGGATTATTCTTACAAACCCAAAAGTAAGTATACAATTAGCAGCACTCCCAAAACTCAAAGCAGCAACCGGACCATTCTTCTGCCAGATAAAGCGGTCAGAATTTTTCGCCAGTATTGTCTGAATAAGCAGCCTAATGACCTTTTATTTAGTATTCAAACTAAAACCGGTATTTTTATCAACCCTACTTCAATTAACAATCGGCTTGACATAATTCAGCAAGAATTAAAATTAGACAAACCACTGTCGACGCATATTTTCCGCCATACGCACGCTTCTAAATTAGCTGAGCTAGGCGTGCCAGTTGAGCTGATCTCAAAGCGGTTAGGTCATAAGGATTCCACCATTACGCGCGAGATCTATCTGCATGTAACAAAAAAGACCGCTGCCCGATACAGCGGTCTGATTAATCATCTTGACGTATGATTTTCCCCTTCAGTGTCCCTTGTAATTTTTTAACAGGTCTGTAATCGTTGGGAATTAGCCTTTTATAAAATAGATAGATAATTTTACCTCATATTTACACATTTTTTACATTAGACAAGTATAGTAGTCAAAGAAAAAAGCCCCATAAAGGAGAGAGATCATATGAACGAGATTTTTAACGATGAGCTAAAAAAACTGCGTGGCCGTTTTATGGAAATGGGGATCAACACCTCCGAACAGATTTATAAGGCAACCAAGGCGTTCATTGATCGCGATGTGGCACTAGCCAAAGAAGTCGGCGAAAACGACCGATTGATCAATGATGGCGAAACCTACTTGGAAAAACACGCCTTTAAGCTGATGAACATTCAAAAGCCAAAAGAAAACGAGTTTCGTTCAATCATGAGCATCCTAAAAGCCAGCTCAGATCTGGAACGAATGGCTGATCACGCCTCTCATATAGCTAGAGACGCCATCCGTATTAAAGGTATGGACCAACACTGGCCAGACATCGAAAACGACATCGCCGAAATGGCCGAAACCGTGCGTCATATGTTGGAAAAGGCTCTCGATGCCTATGTCTACACTGACGAACAGACCGCCTATTCCGTTGCCAATATGGATCTGGAAGTCGACAAGCAGTACGTTCAGGTACATGAAAAAATCATCAATCAGATGCATAATCATCCTGAACTGATCAAAGACGGCAGCCACTACATCACCGTTATTCATTTACTGGAACGGATTGGCGATCACATCGTCAACCTGGTTGAATGGGTAATCTATGCCGGCACCGGTAAGATTACCGAGCTCAATCCCGGTAAGGCTGATCCGGAATTGGTCAACCGTGAGCTGCAAAAACAAGCCGAAGAACAAGAAAAAAAGCAATCACAAAATTAAGCCGCTGACCGCAAAGAGACTTAAAATCAGCTCAATCGCTCAGCTGCTTTGTAATAATAGTAATGTCTCAGTGCAATCGCTGACTGGCAGTTCAACCGCTGGAAATCGGCAGCAAGTTGATTTTCGGCGTTTTTTCTTACGGTCTTTTTACCTCTTTACTGTTCATTAATTTTTGAGATTACGACAATATGTTATTATAATCATACCTAATTCGATTATTCGATTAATCGCATGAAGAGAGAGGGATTGCTATGCTTTATAATGCTGCGCTGGTTTTAGAAGGTGGGGCTTTTCGCGGTCAATATACGGCCGGCGTTTTGGACTGTCTGCTCAAGCACCACATTGAGTTTAAAAGCGTGATTGGCGTTTCGGCAGGTGCTTTATGCGGCGCCTGCTACGTTGCTAAACAATATAACTATGTCAACCATGTCAACACTAGCTACCGCCACGATTCCGACTACGTTTCACTTAAGCGTGGTCTGCGTCATGAGGATATTTTGAACCTGGACTTTTTGTTTGACGATCACGGCTGGGACTGGCATCAATTTGATCATGCTGCCTATGAGCGCTCAGCATCTAATTTTACGGCGGTTGCTACTTCAATCGAAACTGGTAAGCGCATTGATTTTGTCAACTATCGCGGCGATGGATTGGTAACTGCCCTAAAGGCATCTTGTTCCATGCCGTTTTTGGTTGAGCCACAGCAGACTGATCAAGGCCCATGTCTTGATGGTGGGATTGCTGATTCGATTCCAACCTATCTTGCCAAAGAGCAAGGCTTTGACAAGATTGTCGTTGTTAGAACCCGTGAGGCATCCTATCGTAAAAAGCCTTCCAGTCCCCTGGTCAAGGCGCTTTATCATCGGCAGTACAAAGATTACCCTATTTTTGCCGAAGAAGGCATCAATCGGCCTGAAGTATACAATCAGCGTTGCGATGAGATCGATGTCGCATTTGAAAATCACGAGCTTTACTGCATTACACCACAAAAGCCGGTCAAGGTCGGTCGCTTTGAAAATAATGTCAAAAAGCTGGCTGGCTTCCATGACGAGGGCATGATCGAAATGGAACAGCAATTGCCTGATTTACTGAACTATTTGGCCGACTGATATATCTTAATCAGCTTTGCATAGACAAAATGAATTTCTAAATTATGAAAGTCGCTGATCAGGCGGCTTTTTTATGTTTTCGTAATTGATTGGTGGCGTTGTTTTTAAAGTAAATTTTAACAAATATCTATGATCCAAGTATCCAACAAACGGACTGAGATTCGCATTTGATAGTGATCTTCATCATCAACCTGATTTTTCGTACCACAATCTTAAGAATTTTGTTGAGTCTCACTTTTGGCAACTATAGTAAAATAGATTGGTATTATCTAACTAAGGGGTTAACAAGATGAACTTTTCATTTGAAAAGCGTGATCATCGCATGCTGTATCTCAAATACACGCTGATGTTTGTTCTGATCGCGCTGTGCATGTTCGGCAGCTATGCGATTACCGGACATACATTAATCTGGAATAAGGATGCCCTCAACCAACACGTTCCGTTGCTCGGTGAATACCGAAAAATCGTGCTGGGCTGGCTCCATCATCCAACGCGCTCGCTAAATTGGTGGTCGTGGAACATGGGGCTGGGTACCGATACCTTCCAGGTTTTTTCGTATTATACGATTGGCGACGTGTTTGCCTATCTAGCCTTATTGTTTCCGGCTGCTAAACTGACGCTGGCCTATCAAGTTATCACCGTTGTCAGAACATATTTTGTTGGACTAACGTTTTGCTGGTTTGCTGGCCACTTTTCTTTTCGGGATCACGTCATCTTAGGCGGCACCGTGGTCTACATGGTCAATTCATACTTACTCTATGCCAGCATCGCGCAGCCGTTTTTTATGACAACGTTTATTCTGTTCCCGATTTTAGTCGTTGAACTTGAACGTGTTTTACAAGGCGGCTCGGCTTGGCCATTAGCGCTTGCCTTTTGGTGGATGCTGGTCAACAACTATTACCTGGCTTATGTGTTGGGGATTGGGACCTTTATCTATCTGGTGCTGCGTGTAGCTACAAATTACCGGCGGACGCTAAACTATGGCAAAACGCTGGCTAAGCTGGCTTTTGCCACAATCACCAGTATTTTGTGTTCAGCTTGTTTGTTGGTACCTGAGATTATGGCCGTCATGAACTCTACGCGAGCCGGGGCTGAATTTGCCAATGGGCTGAAGCATTATCCACTCTACTACTATTTGTTTTTGCCCAAGCAATTGATCAATGGTGACCAGTGGACGTTTATGTTCTGGTCGGCACTGGGACTGGTCAGCATCGCTTTTATCGCCATCGTTTATCTTTACACGCGGGCGCGCCAGTTTCCACTGTTGTCGATCAGTCTGGCAATGGCATTGGTTATGCTGCTAATTCCGGCAGTTGGGGCATTTTTCAATGGTATGATGGCCGCATCAAACCGCTGGACGCTTTTGATCTATTTACCAATTGCAATGTCGGTCTGCCTGCTTTTACAAAATGCTACGCAGCTTGATCGGCACACGCTTTGGATCTTAACTGGGGCGACTGGAATCTACTTGATTATTTTGGTCGCCACCTATGCCTTTCAAAACGATACGACCATGTTCATGCCAATCATCTTTTTGATCATGTCACTTTTGATGATCTGGATCATGAATCTGCATGGCACGCCACATCCCGATCGCTGGCTGGTTGCGATCATTCTCGCCAATGCCGCCTGCAACGCTTTGTACGTCGGCACGCCATACAACGGTAATTTTGCCAACAGTACGCTGGTTCGCGGCCAATATCAGTCAATTGCCAAGAATCGCTATGGCGGATTGGAACAAGGCTTAAACGATGGCTCGTTCTTTCGGGTCTCAACGATTTCTGGCAATCAGATCACTACTGGCGGTCTATTGGACAATGATCTGACTTCTGGTATGCATAACATCGATTCGTACTATTCACTGCAAAATAAATACCTAGGTCAGTTCAGCACCTCGCTGCAAAATACCCAATATGAAGCCAACGTACCATTGCGCCAGGTTGATGATCGAACCGTTTTAAACAACTTCTTGGGCGTCAAGTATCTGTTCGTACAGAGCAACAGCAGCAATGCCAACAAGATTCCTGGCGGCTACTTCTTAAGTGCCACTACCGAACCCAAGATCAACTATGACGTGGGTCAGCCAAGCAATCCAACCGATAAGACGCAGCTGATCCCAACGACGACCAACCGTTACCAGACCAATAACGCGTTCCCACTGCTCTATTGGCAAGATTCCTACATCAGCAAAAAAGCCTACCAAAAGCTTTTGCCAACTGCTAAGGAACGCGCCCTGGCCAGCGGGGTTACGGTCAGCTCTAAAAATACCAACGCCACTAATGGTATGAAGCCGGCCAACTTAAAGGGCAACGTCATTACGCTGAAGTCGCAGTTGGTTTCCAACCGATTGAACAAGATCAAGTCATCTGGGCTTAAATATACCGACAGTCTGGAAACCTACCAACTGCAGCTGCCTCAGTTGGCAAGCAAGGCCTTCAAAAAGAAGCTCAAAAACAGCGAACTGCATGTTGAATTTGCTTCCATTAAGTATCAGCCATTTTCAATGAAACAGCAGATTGCCTATGAGCAAAAGCACGCTGAGCAGCAGTCCACCAATCCTGGCGATATCGTCAACTATCGATTTAACCAGTACAAATTCTGGCGCTACCACATTTTAAACGGCTCCCCAGACATGAGCTATGCCATCAAGATTTCCAGTCGTCTGGGTACGGAGACCTTAGAACAGCCTAAGCAAAGCAAGCTGTCGTTTTTCAAGCTGGTTAAAAACGGCACGATGAATATCGGCTATTTTGCTAAGGGCATGCCATCTTCTTTAACCCTCAAGCCTTCTAAGCTGGGGATCTATCACTGGCAATATCAGGTAGTTGCCGAAAAACTGGGAACCAAATACAATCAAGAAGTGCGTCAGATTCAAAAACACGCGCTTAAAAACGTCAAATTCAAGCGTAATCAGGTTTCTGGTACCATCAAGACTTCTCGCGTAGGTATTTTGACTTCTTCGATTCCATACTCAACTGGTTGGACGGCGACTGTTGACGGCAAAAAAGCCACTCTACTGAGAACCAATCAAGCATTTGTTGGTCTGCGTCTGCCTGCCGGTACTCATCACGTGGTCTTGCATTATCACGTTCCAGGTTTGGCACTGGGTTGCAAGATTAGTCTGCTGGGTCTGATCTGGACGCTTTTGGCTGCAATTGCCAGTTGGCTGATCAAACGTCACGGTGCCAACAAAGCTTCAGCATAACGTTTGATCAACAGGTCTAAAACTACCAATAGCGCTATACCAGGCTTCAAAGCTTGATATAGCGCTATTTTAGTTATCAATCAGTTTCAGTTGAGCAGACTGCCTCTACATACATGGGGAATACGAAAATTGGTCTGTCTGTATCACGTAAACGGAAGGATCACCCCCACATACATGGGGAATACTTCATGATCCTGATAACAAAGATTTGAGAATAATTATTGTTAAAAGCAGTAAGGGACGCGATTTAGATGTAATTAACATTAACTCAGCAGAAAAAGAAGTTCTGTTTGAAAGAGGCACTGCTTTTAAAGTAATAGGATATGGTATGCTTAAAAATAGAATTAATTCCATATATCAAGGTGATACAAGATGAGCAGTAAAAAACAATTTACCGATAGCAGATGGACTGATCACCCTACATTAGATCAACTGAAAAATAATTTATCTTCGATTGAGAAACAAAAAATTTCTAAATCTGAAGAAAAAAAACGAAAGAAATTTTTGGATTCATTATATAAATGGGCTAATGATAAGAATTAAAGTTTAGGGATCACCCCCACATACATGGGGAATACGGGGTGCACGGCCTAGCGCATCCACAATTGCAGGGATCACCCCCACATACATGGGGAATACTAGCGGCGGGGTGCGATCCGGCAAGCGAAGAGAAGGATCACCCCCACATACATGGGGAATACAAAATGAACTGTTAAACGGGATTGATATATCAAGGATCACCCCCACATACATGGGGAATACACGCACAGTTAGACCTAGCCAAACGCTACTTGAGGATCACCCCCACATACATGGGGAATACACGTGTTGTCAACTTGAAGTGCAAAATGATGAAGGATCACCCCCACATACATGGGGAATACACTGGGTAGTACATCTTGAAAATAGAATACATAGGATCACCCCCACATACATGGGGAATACGGGATCATCTTTTCAATACGATCGATTCGTTCAGGATCACCCCCACATACATGGGGAATACTATTCAAAAGGCGGTCGTCGCCTTGCGTTGCCAGGATCACCCCCACATACATGGGGAATACTATATCAGAAATCTAACCGTGCCAACAGGTGCAGGATCACCCCCACATACATGGGGAATACGTTTTATCCAGTTGCTTTTGGACTTCTTTGCTGACATCACCCCCACATACATGGGGAATACGTAGCCGAGCTTTTTGCCCAGCGACTTAGCCAAGGATCACCCCCACATACATGGGGAATACCGCTTTAATTGGACACCTAATCATCGCCTTATCAAATCACCCCCACATACATGGGGAATACCGTCGATCGTGTCCGTGTATGACTGCTTATCGAGGATCACCCCCACATACATGGGGAATACACGGCGTCAAGATCTACAATTCAACGAAATTAAGGATCACCCCCACATACATGGGGAATACGCAAGCGTATTTTGGCGGTTTTGTGTATGCTAAGGATCACCCCCACATACATGGGGAATACAAGACGATCAAGCCAACCCAAAAGAACACAATAGGATCACCCCCACATACATGGGGAATACCCCCCTTTAGTATTCTTAATAGGTGGTTTAGTAGGATCACCCCCACATACATGGGGAATACTTATTTAACGCTTGCCAGGTCCGCCTTTACGACAGGATCACCCCCACATACATGGGGAATACTACGCTAAGGCTGTCGACATGGTACAAACATCAGGATCACCCCCACATACATGGGGAATACCAGACTTCGTCGTATCGAAGAACATCAAGCTGAGGATCACCCCCACATACATGGGGAATACACCGGCAGTCTGAGTCATAACCATAGCAACTGAGGATCACCCCCACATACATGGGGAATACAATCGCGATGGTTTCTCATTGTTGGCAATGGGAGGATCACCCCCACATACATGGGGAATACTTGCGCCAGGCAAGTCCATTGCGGGTGGTAACAGGATCACCCCCACATACATGGGGAATACATGATACGCAAGATGGTAAGAAGACGTACTCCAGGATCACCCCCACATACATGGGGAATACGTCCACATAGTCCTTGCCAGTGATCTCCTTGTAGGATCACCCCCACATACATGGGGAATACAGTAAATAGATCCCTATATGACGCCTTTTTTAGATCCTTAGTTTGTCATTTTTGATTAGTTTAAGCGCTAGGTTCAAAGTAGCCATTGCATCAGATATAGATTTATGCGGATGGTCATTCTTAATTTCATACTTTTTAAGAACTGTCGCCAACCGATAATTATCTAAAAATTTTTGATCCTTCTTTATAATTGGCATTAAATCAATCATACGATTTGAAAGAATTTGCTTATTAGCTTTTATAAATGCAGCATTAAGAAAGCTTTGATCAAAAATCAAATTGTAACCAACTATAGCATAGTCACCAATAAAGGTCTGAAATTCATCTAACGCTTTTTCTAGGGACTCACCCTCTGAGTCTAACAACTGATTGGATAGGCCCGTTAATTTTTGAATGTTAGTTGGAACTTCTGATTCTATTTTAATATATCGATTAAATTTCTCTACTTGTTGTTCATCGATTCTTTTTACTGCACTGATTGAAATAATCTCACTGTTTGTAGGTTTTAAGCCCGTTGTCTCTAAATCAATTGCAACCAAATTAGTTATTCGTTGTCTAGCCGAAGTTGAATTTGCCTCTGAAAGCTTTGATTCCTGTATTTTTTTAGCTATGTGAAGCTTGGCAGCTTTACTAAATCCATGTTTGACAGATCCTGGACTGTTTTTTAAATGCTTGATGAATGGTAATCCATTAAGATCAATAACTTCTTTGTCTTTTCGTGTAGTTCTGAATGTATAGCCAAGTTCATTATTAGTACTATAGATAAGCGTTGCTTCACCGTTTCCAATCGACTTGGTAATACGTTCCCAGAGCAGGTCTCTGATACGAGCACTAAAATTACCTACATAGACTCCTGTTTGTACTTCTTGACACCATTTAGTCAAATCACCCCGCAATGACATTGGAACTTTTGAAAGGGTTATCACAATCATGAATCATCATCCCCAAATTCATGATATTGAACACCAAATTTTTGCAATCCTTCTTTATCATCCCAAAGATTAATAATATCTGCATTGCGAGTATCATCATCACCGAGCAAGTCCTTTAAGTCAGCAACCATTTTTAAGATTAGTTTACTTTCACGAATCTTATCTCTCATAGCCCATCTCGTTCGATCGGCTATGTTATCGTCCCCATATGCGGCAACTACTTCAAAAGCAGTTGGGATTGAAAACTCAGCTTTATACAGGTCAGCAAAATCATAGATAAAAGCTAAGTCATGACCCGTATGAATAAAACCAAGCCCAGGCGAAGCACCTAATGCAGCAACCACACTATAGCACAACCCATACAATGCTTGATGAGCTTCAGTCAAAGCCTTGTTGATCGGTGTGCTTGATTCAAAATTATCGTGATTGTACTCTCTTCTAGTCCATTCAACACCTGTTTTCTTGGACCATTCTCGGTAGACTCGTCTGATTCTAGAACCCTCTTTACCCCTAAGTTCCTGCATAGTGAGCTGTGAAACGTCTTCAGTTGGAAACCGTTTCTGATACATCTTACGAGCAACTGCAATCCTGGTTCTGGTGTTTGAAACTAACTTTGCCTGTAATTCTAGTAACTTTGATGAATGTCCCAGTGCCCGTCCATGAGCATATTGTCGAACCCCATGCTCGCCAACCCATAAAACGGCAGCTCCCGAATCGCCAATTAATTCCATAGCACGATGAGTCACATCAACACCCGGTCCTAATAACAAAACACCGATAATTGCAACCGGTATATATATGATTCCAGTACTGTCTTCAACTTTGATCGCACTATCTTGGCGATTGACAACTGCGTGTTCTAAATATAAAAAGCTTATTCGATCGTCAATTCTGCCAAGCTCTTGTAGTTTCGGCTTGTCAGCTCCTATTTTTTTCATACCATTACCTCAGCTAGTTGATAGGAATGACGGTTAGCATTCCCATACCATAAGCCTTTTCACGCCCCAGACCATAAATTAGCGTGTTTTGAAGTGCAATAGGATCTATGACTTCCAATATTCCTTCAAAAGCAACCCTACTAAGTCTTATTGGACGATTTCCCTTATGATAAAGTGGTACAAAATCACGTTCCTTAATCTCAAAACTATTTTCAGAGAGCTTAAATCCAGCACGCTCCGATCTTTTAATTAACCACTCTTTTTGCTGGTTAATTGTAATATGTGGAAAAGTCCGTTCACGCTCACCATTCTTTCCAGCACCTTTTCGTAATACAGGATTAGCTACCAAACGAAAACGTAATTGTTGTCCTTTTTTGATACTATTGATAAAAGGTGAGTATTCCTTAGTAGCCGTCGTATTAGCAATGCCATATCGTGATAGTATCGTTAAATCTGGTTTATCCTCACTCACAACAAGCAGATATTTTCGATTGGCTAACGTATCAATACGCCACAAATGCCTTTTTCTGATACCTTTTTGAATTTCGTCTGGAAAACTTTGCTCTATCCAATTATGGTATGCGCCTAGATTAGTTAAATCTTTAATTTTTCGACGATTTTTGGTATCGATTTCTACTCTTGATAAATATACCATCGCAATCTCTCTCCAATCTAAATCGATGCCCATATATCATGATCAGTATTTTTTCGTTGGACGTAATTACTGTTTTCTAAAAAAACATTATCTTCGGCAACTGACCGATACTCATAATATCGACTTTTTTGATTAAATGAGCCAACAGCATCTTTAATCAAGCGATTAGGTCTGTCTGGAACTAATTTTGCATCAGCATAGATACGTGCATTAAAAACATCTTTCTTGTACTTTCTTTGAAACCATACTGATGCTTGCCATGGCAACTCTTTTAATACGTTTATAGCAGTTTTATCTGGACACATTTTCATTTTTAAAATACCAGCTGGCGGGTTTGATCGCCTGCCAAAATAGAGTTGAAATTTTGGATGCCGTAATGCATACTCAATTTTTTCCATCAAAGCGTCTTGCTTGCTACTAAGTGCAACCATAAAAACCGCATCCTGCAAATATATTCGATGAGAAAGTTTTCCTGGTTTCTTTAAACTATAGTGGGTAATTTGAAAATCACTTAACACTTCGCCAGGTTGATCAACACGAACGGCAAAATCTAAATCGTTTAAACTTTTGTAATCATCGCTTTCCCTGCGAAAACCGAGAGCGGCACCAATCATCCCTATAACTGCACTTTTACTTGGAGCTCGAAAAGTAGTTCTTTTTTCAAAAGATGCCGGATCTCCATACGACTGTAAAGGCGCAGCTATTCTAATCACTAATGTTTTCATCGTTCATCATCCGTTCTAAACATTCTGCAACGTTGGTAAGTAGTGATGAGATGTCTTTAACTTGATTATCAATTTTAGATTCTTTAGTGGACAAAACAACCGTTGTCTGTGGTTTTTCAACAAAGCTCTGGGTTACATCATACTCATTTTCAAGTTTTTCAATTGACTTTTTAATGTAACCATTATTTGAACGAACTGGTTCTTCAAAGGCTGAAACTAAGTTAACCGGCGTATCGTTTCGAATTGTTACCATTACGTATGGAGGAATTGTTTTATTTGCAAAGCTATTTTGTTTACCAGTTGGCATTGACAAAACAAATTTCTTGATAAAAAGCTCAATTCCTTTCAGCGTTAATTCCGCAGAACCCAGATTGTGAAAAAGTTCTTTAACATTAACGTTGGCATAACGATAAAGTGTTGAAGAATTAAATTCCAACGTATCAATCATAGCAGCTCCTGCACTATCTTGTTCGTCATCCAAGGCAGTAAAATAGTCAAATTCTGGCACGATCTCGTGAGTTGAGATTGCATGAGCAACTTGCGAAGCTGCATCAACGTTTAATTCAGGATTATCAGCAACCATCCGACCAAAAAGTGCTAAATCAAGTGAATTTTTGTCACTAAACACTTCTTTAAGCTCTTTTTTATCATAGGAATCATTTTGTAAAGCATAGTCTGCTAATTTATCAATCTGGCCATCACTAAGCAAAAACAATGCACCAGTAGTATTCTCATCTTTTTTTACTTTGATGCCGGCCGCTTTGAAAACCTCAATTGCTTTTTTAGTTGCTGCATCTAAATCTAGGGTATTATCCTTTTCGGCAAGCTTGGCAGCCAAAAGCTGAATACCTTTTTTCGTCCGATGACTCAGTAACCATTCCGCACCATCGCTATCTTTCTTAAAAGCTTCTCGCATTGCATGTTTCCAACTCTGCGACGATACTCTTGCTCGCGTAACTCCGCCATAAAGAGCCGTCTTAGGAGCCCCTGAATCATCGCGGTTGATGTTTGAAGCTGGAACCGTTTGTAGTACATGAATATCTACGTATAAATTTTTAGTCATGGTTTTTTCCTTCCTTATCTTTTGTATTAATTAGTTGAAACTGATTGCCAATAATACTGGCGTCCCCATTTTAAGAAAACCTTTCTTGAGTACTCATAACCCATTTGAAAGAAAAATAGATCCTGCGCCAACTGCGGAAAATCCAATAATAAATTTCTATCGGCAGATTTTAAAATTCTAACCAATTGAGTAACACTCTTGGCAACACTATCAATATTAGTCGCAGACAAAAGATTTTGTATCCGCCGATCAAGAGCAGCCTGTTTATCTTGATTTTTCCTTAAATCAGCCAAAGCGACAAACAACTGCTGCCCTTTATCTTCAGTACTTACTTGATTAGAACTTGCGTAACTCAACTGGGTAAGGCCCTGCTGATAAATGGCAAAACATCTAAGCGCAGTGTAGATAGCTGTCTCTTGTCGTGTTTCTCTGCCTTGTGGATCATTGCTGATATCGCTTGCTGCCATTTTTGAAAACATAATCGGCCAAACATTTTCTGCACGATGATCTTTAATTGTTACGGCATGCCGCAAACTTGCTAAGACCGCTTTATCCAAATTGCCGTTATTATAAAGACTATATATTATCTGCGCAGTTACCTTTGCGATTTCATTTGCCATATGCTCACTACCTCAATTTCTTTCGATACTTATTGATGCTTGCGCGGAGGATATTGACAAGGATAAAAATATTTTTAATCATTTTTTCATTATTCTTATCTTCATGCTTGCCAATAATTTCTTTAGGCGATGCTGTTGCCATAACTGCATTTACTTGTTCGTCAACCTGTCTAAGCAAAACCTCATCTTCCCATTTTAAAATTTGCGGAGTCGTTGGTTGCATCGGATCCAAATCTATCAGCCAATTATTAAATGGCTCATTTAGGCGATTATAAAAGTCTTCACTCAATCTGTTTGCAAAGTCTCTTTTATCGCCTATACCTCGTAATTCAGCCAACCCATTGGCAAATCCCCAATAGTACTTAATAATTTGTTGAGTATATTCAATAGCATCTTCAATCTTAGTTGTCCAATGCAAATCAAATAAAATATCGGCATTGATATAAAGGTCATCGCTAATTTCTGCTGCCGGCAGTTGAGAAGTAGCATTTCCATCACTGATTAGGTTTGCCGTTGCCAAATTCACATAATGGGCATCCGGAATCAGCTGTTCATCTTTTAATAAACTCAACCAGTTGACTATTCCAGGCTTCATATCGGCATTTTGAGTATCAGCTTCAGTAGGAACATATAACCCAAAATTTCGCCACATTTTCTTACCCAGATCACTTAAATGTTTAGTATTATGATGACGATCCTTCACACGCCAAGTAGTCATAGGTTCAATTTCGTTATTGATTGCGTCATCATCAAATTTTGGCAGACAAGTTGAAAAGACAGTCGGCTCCTCATCCCATCGTACATAAATCATACGCGACCAGTTGGTGTACAAACCTGCAATATTGTCAGGGGCCTTTTTTTCTAGCAAATATTTAACATAGTCTGCTTGGCTTGCAAATTCCCAATTAGGTTTTTGAATAATGTTTCCATACTCACCAGAAAAATCAGATATCAAGACAAGATTAAGCATTAAGGTTTCAAAAAGCGTTTTTCCTTGAGCATAAACGGTATCTAAACCATATAGCCAACCAGCTGATGCTGAATACTTTTCAACGCCTTTAATTTTCGTCTTATCAGTAGTTCCCGTGAAATTCTGATAGCTAATCAACCACCTGACAAACTCCGCAGTTCCAATTTTGTTTTTTTGTGAACTGGATTTTGGCGAAAAAATATCCGGTGAATTATTACTTTCCGAAATTAATCGATTCATCTGTTTAATTGCAACAGTACCTTTCCCCGATGCAATTTTTTTACTGGTAAGATCATCATAAATCTCAGCCGTTACTTGATAAAATGGCTGCTTGCCAAACACATCAAAACGTGCTGCATACTTTTCCAAATACTTTACAACGATATCTGAAAAACTACCTCGTTGGAAAAGATCTTCCCACGTTGCCAATAAATCTTCTTGGATGTCATCAGTATCATCATCTAATGAATTTTCAATCGGGCGCCAGCTTTTCGAATCAAGTTCCAGCCATTCATACGGATTGCCATTCGCATCAAACCTTGTATAAACCGTTGTTAAGATTGCTAATAGAAAACGTAAAATTGCCAAATCCTGCGACCGCATCTCTCCTGCCAGCCGACGATAATTTTGCGCATTTTGAAAGAGATCCTCTAAAGAAATCTGTTTTTCTTCATCAGAATCAAGTCCAATTACCTTTATCCAAGGACTGGTCAGCAGATTAAAACTTTCTTCAGCCATGCTTCTCCTCCAATCTTTCATAGCATAAACCTTTATCAGATGAATAGCTTAACCTAAAGTCAAAAAAATCAGTCGTTTGTTTTGATCCTAAAATCAAGGCCAAAGAATCGTGCAGCCAAATACTCTGTTGCCATTGTGGCAGATTTTTAAATGTAACGTCTTCCAGTTTTTTAATAATCTCATCTAATTTTCATTCTGGAGTAACAACACTTGGTAAGCGGATAACTTGATCAGAGATAGTCTTATCATCAACTTCAGCCAATTTTCTTCCATCTAGCAGGTAAAATTGATGATCAATTTCTTTAAGTAAAATAACTTCTAAAGTCTCTTGAATATCACGAACTGCTGCCTGTGCTTTAATCTCACCTTGCCTATCATCTGGGAGATCCCAATCAAGCCATTTATGAATTGTCCCTCTACGTTTATGCTGTTTAGGCTCAGCAATTTGAAATACTTTTGCTTTATTCTTGGAATTTTTTTGATCTTTATCAAATTTTGCTCTAGCTTCTTTTAGGCCAGAAACTTCGCTGTCGGTCGCTGTGTCATAGACCTGCTGAACCAACTTTGAAATATCATCAGGTAATGCTATTTTATCTTTTAAAAAATGATCCGTTTTCATTAACAAATACTTTTCGTAAATGTACTCATTGCTTTTTCCATAATCACCATAGTCATTAATCCCTAAAATGTATAACTGAGGGGTTTGCAAGCCTTTAGGACGCTTAATATTATGACGATGCAATCGACCAACCCTTTGCAAAATCAAATCCATTGGTGCAATATCAGTAAACAAAACATCGAAATCAATGTCTAGCGATTCCTCTAAAACCTGTGTACCAATCACAACCAGTCTTGGTGGCCGAGCAGCATTTTTTCCAATCATGCTTTGAAGCTTTTCTTCAATTTTTTGACGATCTGGTGCCAAAAAAGCAGAATGCAAGACAACCTTTAAAACGTCTTTTGGCATTAAGTCAGCAATTTCCTGTGCTCTTTTAACCGTATTAACAATAATTCCGGCTACGCCACCATCCTTTATCTTGTCATTTACGATATCAACCAGCTTATCATTTTCAACATTGATTCTTTCAACTTGTACGCATTTAGATTTTTGTGATACAAAATTCGTTACTTGTTTTAGGCGTTTGCCATCTAACATACTTAGTAATGGGTATGCCTCATTGTTTTCCCAACCAGGCTCTGCTTCAAATTGGTCACTACCAAATTTACCTTTCGCATAACTTTTCAAAAGCTCATTTCTTTTTTCCTTTGGTAAAGTAGCAGAAAGGGCAATTACCGGAACATTGTATGCACCTAACCATTGCAGAACTTTTGCTAAATAAGAAGACATATAAACATCGTAGCCATGAACCTCATCGATAACGACTACTTTTCCGCTCAATCCAAGGTGCTTTAAAAAAAGATGTCGTTGTTTCAATCCCATCTGCAGCAAATTGTCAATTGTTCCAACAGTAAACTCCTCAAGAATTGATTTTTTGCCACTAAACCACTCATTGACAACCACTGCTCCCGAACCTTGTACATTTTCTGCCCTTGGTATTGCTTGGTTTCTTTGATTAAACTTGGCTTTTCCATGCATCAACTTTATTGAAAGATTGGCATCTTGTTCCTTAGCTTCCTTTGCCAACCAATCTTCAACTCGATCAAACATTGCATTCGACGTTGCTTGAGTTGGCAGCCCCATAAACAGGCCATTACAGCCACATCGACTAGCCAGCTGTTCAGCCACTGTTAAAGCAATTTCAGTTTTACCAATTCCCATAGGCGCTTCAATAATCATCATGCCAGGATCAAGAGCCTTACTAATTGCTTGACACATTGCCAGCTGAACTTCACGTGGATGAAATCCCCAATGCCGAACGTAATATTCGTCAATATCAGAGACCTGCTCGGCACTCCACTCATCAGTTATCTGCCATGTATTGATAGCATTTTGATAACGCTCTTCAGTATTTACATCAGCAGCAGATTCATTAATGTCGATAAGTGGAAAAAGCGGTTTTGATGGATCATCATTCAAATACTCACTGGATGCCAACCAGTCAGCCATTATCAATAGACCCTCTAAAAGTACTGCTTGAATTTTATTGACCCAGGGAATTTCTGATGATGTATGAAACCCGCATAAATGTAGACCATATTGGAATAGATCCTCTTGAACCTTTTTCCATCGATTCTGTTCTTCTCCCGGCGTCTCTGGCCAATAGTTTTCTGAATTATACTGTGTATCTTTTGCCACTGGATTGCTTAAAGGCTTACCATGATGACCACCTATTATGGCCGCAATAGATTTATTCACGCCATATACTTCCAACAACGCTTCACCAGCCAATGCATGGGGTGATGCACTGCGTTTCAGAAATGATAATTTATCGATGCCTTTGAACCCACCTCGAATCATTTTTTCCATAATATCTTCATCAAGCGAGTCATTATGGGCATATGATTGCTTGGTTTGAAATGCAGTTGTTGCCTTTCCAATATCATGAATATAGCCAAGAAATTTAACTACATTTTGTGTTAAAGTTTCTGAATTTTCAATCATCAGCAATGACCTTTGATTATCAGTCAGCCAATGATTGTACAGCCAATTAATAACATTTTTGGCATCAATCAAATGTATAACCAATGGCAACCAAAGTTCTTGATCATCACGAATTGCTTTCTTTCCCCATAAAGAAAGTTCTTCTGTCGTTAGCTCTCCCATTTTTTCACCTTCTATTTCGAATTGAATATTAAATGGTTCGAATAATCTCTGCTTAGGTATGAAATTAAAATCAATCGAATAAAGCATGTATCAGTCGCCGAATTCTAGATTTCATCGCCGCCCTTCATTACTATAACGTTCGACCATAACAAAAATTTTCATAAAGAGCATTTACTCACCCCCACATACATGGGGAAAACCAGCTATAGAGCAATATCCCTAATATCAATATTGGGATCACCCCCACATTCTTATAATTGATGGGGATCTTATATCTATATTGTTTATTATAATCACAAACCACTAAAATTCAACGCAAAATTGAAGCATTGATCACACCAAACTATTGTCACCTTGCCACAAACGAATTATTATTTAATTAATTACTATACTATTGGGAAAATTAACTATGAATCCTCGCAAACACAAAATTCTGTTACTCTATCAGCTGTTTATCGCGCTGATCGCCTTAATTTCAATTCTGCTGCTATTGTTTGACTGCGCTCATGCCATTAATCTCAGCCAGTCGCCTTACGTTTGGATCGATCGCGGTATCTGGGCAATTCTGGTAGTTGACTACTTTGCACGTCTGGCAATCGCAAAAGACAAAATTAAATTTTTCAAGGAAAATATCTGGGATCTGCTCTCAATCATCCCGACCAACTCAATCTTCACGCTATTCCGTTTTGTCCGTGTCGCCCGCGTCTTTCACATGCTGCGTGTCTTGCGGCTTTTACGCCTGGTTGGTCTGACGGTCCGCTTAAAACGATTCTTTCACACGGATGGTCTGATCTACTACCTTTACCTCAGCTGTGGAATTCTGTTTATCGCAGCCGGCATGTACAGCATCTCAGAGGGCGTTTCGTTTTCAACGGCCTTTTGGTGGGCTTTGACGACTGTTTCAACAGTGGGCTATGGCGATGTCTCGCCGACTACGCTCTGGGGACGGATTGCCGCAGTTTTGCTGATGGTCGTAGGCGTCAGCATCATTGGGCTTTTGACCAGCACGATCACGACTTATTTTGAACCAACCAATCCGCATGAGGTCACCAAAAAAGAAATCGCCAAGCTGCACGCCGAAAATAGGCAGCTGCATCAGGAACTGTTGGAAATCAAACAGATGCTTAAAGAACAACAGCACCATGACGTTAAATAAAAAACAGTACCGTATTGAACATTTTATAGGCACTGTTTTCTTCTAAAATTGCATGATAAATCAAATTCATTGATACGGTTTGGCAGCAGACTTTCCTGCGGTCAGGCCGTTTTTTATCTGAGTTCATTTGAGATATGATTGCTGCTTTGTTTCTTATCATTATGGATGCCTTTCTTACCAGATCTGCTTAAAATCGTTTTATCAGGCTTCCAACACAAGTTTTCTTAAGGCACTAACTATGAATTGCCACTTTTCTACTCTCTCATTATAATCAGCATCATTTTCTTGGTCGCTGTCATTATTTTATTGACGCCAAACATTCACTTAATTATTGGTTCGAATTTGATCTATTATTTTTAGTTAATGTAAATTAATGCTGTTGCTATTTAGTTTAACATTACGAAAAGTTTGAATCATAATCGGGCGTAACTCATCACAGAGCAACTGATGAATCTTGCGCGAATGCTAAGATTTTCTGCACCCATTTTACGAAAATATAAAATCGTCGGTACCAATTCAATTTATCAAAGACATCAAAAAAGGCCATCCAAAAGTGATTGCCTCACTAATCAGATGACCTCAAATGGCTAATAATATTGTCAAGCTCAGTGCTTAACGACATTGCATTGATCGAGCAGGACATTTTTGACATTATTAACTGACTACCAGAATAAATTAATTATACGATATTTAATGTTTATTAAAAACCCATCATGAAACTGTTAAACAAATTTTAATAAAACGTATATTAGGTTATCGATTGAAATAACGAACATACTCTTCAGCCGCTACATCTCGATCTGAATTAATCAAAGGCGAAAACAACAGGCCAAGTCCAACATAAAGCATGATGCAGGCCCAGATGATTGGCTCCCAGCTCTTGATCGGCCAGCTGCCAAAACAAATGCCGACTACAAAAGCAGCCACGATCAGCAGTACGGCAACTGCCAAAGCAGCATTGCGCATCCGCTGCCAGTATTTGCCATAGGGGTAGACAAACTGCGAGATCCAGATTTCTAGTTCCTGACCAGTAGCCCCGCCTCGCCAGATTCGCAGCATTTTCTCATGAGTCTCATCCCAGATAAACGTATCAACCCGTTCATAGCTAACAGCAGCCGGTTTGCCATCGGGACGCTGCTCGTGACCATTTTGGCGCGTCGTCAGCTCAAAAATCGTTCTTTGACCTTCCAGCTTGACTTCACGACAGCGCACCAGATCTAGTTGCATGTCTAATTCACGCCGACTTTCATACACGCGCTGCTCGCATTCCCGCAAAAAGGCCTTGGATTCCAGTGGCGTCATGTACTGATCCATGATTCCCTTAGCTGCATCACGATTATTATTGGCCAGATGCTCGCTGGCAGCTTCAAGCGTTTTGTGAAAACCGTTAAAGATCCGCAAGCCGCGCAGTGCCTCAGGTGAATCCAACGGGAGAATCTGCCAAGAGATCGG
This sequence comes from Limosilactobacillus mucosae DSM 13345, assembly GCF_001436025.1. Taxonomy (GTDB): domain Bacteria; phylum Bacillota; class Bacilli; order Lactobacillales; family Lactobacillaceae; genus Limosilactobacillus; species Limosilactobacillus mucosae. The sequence goes on from NZ_AZEQ01000010.1 coordinate 87,344, forward strand.
ATGCCGCTGCGACAGCACGTCTAGCCGATGGCGCCGCATCCGCCGACAAAAATCGCCCCACAAAAAGCCAACTGCCAGCATTAAAAACAAGCCTAATACTAAAAGGCAGAAAAGCCCCCAGCCGTCAGACATCATTAATAAACTTGTCATAGTCTCACCTTCCGCATGGTTTGATTTAATTATAGTCGATTATTAGATTTGCTGGCTAGAGAAATAGGCAAAATATTCAAGATCTAAGTTATCAGTGCGAAACCGTTAAAATCATTAAACTTAACAAACGTCTTTTCATCAATCAACAATTTGCTATTCATAATTCACTGTTCACAATTCATTCTTTACAATTCACTATTTACATTAATACAGGTTACTGAGCGATAGATAAAATGCCTTAATATCAGTGATTTTCACTATTATCATACCTATTGTTAACTGTTTATTTTTTACAATTCACTATTCACAATTCATCATTTACATTGTATTAGTTTATTTCAAAAGAAAACAGCGCATCCGCGTTCAAAACTGAACATTGGATGCGCTGTTATTGATTCAACAGTATCAGGCAACTGCTGATTCTCTCTTTACCAATCATCTAATCACGATTTTAGCCAGTCTGTCCTAAAACCGGCTATCATTCTCTGACTAACTATGCTGGTTTAATTCTACTGATTCTCGTCTTATTTTCAAGTATTTAGCCTTGGCATGAAAATAAGATCTTTATTTTGAAAATTCGAAAGCCTATCGTTTAACCACACGAAAAGAAAAATCATTTATTTTGAAAGCGATTTCTTGACAAAAGTAGGCGATATGATATGCTAATAACATAATTTGTTAAAGGGAGGCCGCTAATATGGTCGAAGATGAATACACTTTGGTTTTGGTAAAACCGGATGGCGTAAAGACGCGTCACATCGGCGACATTATTACTCGCATCGAACGCAAGGGATATCGGATTGAAGCGTTGAAGATGATCAACGCTACCCAAGATGAACTTGAGCGCCACTATTACGATAAGACTGACAAACCGTTCTGGCCGGAAATCCTTACTTACATGATGGAAGGCCCGATCGTCGGCATGGTCGTTTCCGGAACCAATGTCGTTGAAGCCATTCACAATATGGCCGGGGCTACCAATCCTGGTCAAGCTGAATGGGGGACGATTCGTGGTGACTTCGGTCGTGAATGGCCAGATGGCGTTTTGCGAAACGTTATTCACACTTCTGACACCGTTGATGGCGCAGCGCGTGAGATTAAGATCTGGTTTCCCGAATTTAAATTCTAATTGATTTCAATCCCGGCTTGATATTTGAAGTCGGGATTTTTGATTGCGATAAGGCGCCTCAAGACCGTTGAATCAGTCCTAAGGCGCCTTTTCTCTTGTGCCAATCAATCGTTTATTTTGTTGAATGCTTGCGGCTGTTGCGCATCCCCTGCCAGCCGCGCTTTAGTTTCTGCGTAAACGTCAACGCTCTGACCATATGCTGAGGATCAACGTGTTTGCGAACAGCGCGCAAAGTTGCCTTGGTATTCTTGGCGGCAAAGATAAACTCACCGTTATGCCGTGTTCGAATCTTAAAGCGAGGAATCCAATGCCCGCCAAATACCAATGAGGCGATTACCAGGTCAATCTCATCCCAAGGAATCTGGATAAAATTGCGGACGTCACGGTCATCATAAAATTCAAAGCCGCGATCGCCAATCATAATCTTGCCATATGATACGGGCCCCATAAAAGATGTGCCGTCCGTTACGTATTCGACTTTGGCATTGATTGATTCAACCATTTCACTCACCTTACAGCAGGCCGCAGACGTGACCCAAGATCCCTAAGACAAACAAGCCAATGATAATCACGATTGGCGAGACCCGTTTTTTAAGCAGCCACATGCAAAGGAACGTCAGCAGCAGTCCAGCCAGCCCAGGAATCAGCTGGTCCAGATTATCCTGCAGCGTCGTAACCTTATAGCTGGTCAATGACAGGCCCTTGCCCATGTTCCATTCAGTTAATACTTTTTGTACCGAATGAATATTGTTTGGCAGCTTGCTCCAGTCAATGTAGGCGCCTTTTTGCAGCGGCGTCTTGGAAACGACTGGCGTAAACTTGATCGTAACCCAGCGCTCAATCAGGGTCCCTAAGATAAACATCCCCATCATGGCCGCACCACGCGTTACCTTTTGCAAAAGACCGCCAGAAACGTCATCCGTGATCTTAGAGCCGGCATGGTAGCCAAATTCCTGCGTGTACCACATAAAGGCAATCCGCATGGCGTTCCAAATCAAGAAGAACAGAATTGGTCCAACGATATTGCCAGAAATTGCCATTGAGGCCCCCAGACCAGCAATAATCGGCCGTGCCGTGTACCAAAAGACTGGATCCCCGACACCTGCCAATGGTCCCATCATACCGACTTTGACCCCTGAAATAGCAACGTCATCAACAGCAGCCCCATTAGCCTTGTCTTCTTCCAACGCCAGGGTAACCCCAATGATTGGCGAGGCCAGATAAGGGTGCGTGTTGAAGAATTCCAGATGGCGTTTTAAAGCAGCTGCCTGATCGTCCTTGTTCTTGTAAAGCTTTTTAATGGCGGGAATCATTGCGTAGGCATAACCGCCATTTTGCATTCGTTCATAGTTCCATGATCCCTGGATGAACGTTGAGCGCCAGCAGACGTCCCAGCGATCACGCTTGGATAGTTTAATTTTGTTTTCCGTCTTATCTGCCATAATCAGTCGCTCCCTTGATTTTAATAGTCATCTAAAATGTCGCCCAATGGATCGCCGGTATCGCTGCCCGAGCCGCCATTGCTGCCAGAACCGCCCTTGGATTCCAAAGACAGGTACATCAGCGTTAATGCCAGACCAATCGCCCCAATTGCAATCAAGGTAAGTTCTGAAACGGCAGCCAGGGCAAAACCAATCATAAAGAACGGCCATACTTCTCGACTGGCTATCATGTTGATAACCATTGCATAACCAACGGCAACCACCATTCCACCACCAATCGTCATCCCATCAGTCAGCCAGGCCGGCATGGATCCCAGAAAGGCGCGGACGGCACTGGCAGGAACGAACAGCATGGCTGCTGCTGGAATCGCAATCCGCAGCCCTTGGAGACTGACGGCCAGCATCTGCCATAGATCAACGCCGCGGAAGTTTGCTTTAGCGGCTTCTTTGTCCATGATATGAATAATTGCAACGGAAATCGTCCGAACGATCATCGTTAAGAATAAGCCAGCTACCGCCAAAGGAATGGCAACCGCAATCGCCGTTCCGATCTGTTTGATCTCACCGCCACTTTGAATAAAAATAATCGTCGAGGCCACGGCTGCCAAGGCTGCATCCGGTGCCACCGCAGCTCCGATGTTGGCCCAGCCCAGAGCAATCATCTGCAAAGAGCCGCCCAGCATGACGCAGGGAACCAAATGGCCAGTTACTAAACCAATTAATGTGCAGGCAATCAGTGGCTGATGGAATTGAAATTCATCCAAAACACCTTCCATACCAGCCAAAAATGCCACAATCACAACTAAGATCATTGAAATCGCAGACATAATCAAAACCCCTTATTTCTTTTGTTCATCGATCAGCTTTTGAGCCTTGTCCAGCAAAGCGTCCATGTCCTCAGCATTGCTGGAGGGAACCTTTTTGACAATGAACTTAATTCCTAGCTGCTTGAGCTTTCTAAAGGTATCAACGTCTTCTTGGTTCATGGCCAAGACCTGGTTCACGTTGACCTTTCCTTCTGAATAGGCCATTGAGCCGATATTAAGCTCTTTGATGCCGACCCCGCCTTCAATTGCACGCAAGGCATCCTCAGGCGTCTCAAACAGCAGCATGGCCCGCGTATCGCCAAAACGCGGATCCTTATCGACCTTGATCATTTTGGCAATGGGCACCGTATTGGCATGAACGCCGGTTGGAGCTGCCTGTTTGATCATATTCTTGCGCAGCTTGTCTTTGGCAACGTTATCAGAAACGACGATAATACGGTTGGGATTGGTTGCCTTGGTCCAACCGGTTGCCACCTGACCATGCAAAAGTCGCGAATCAACCCGTGCCAGAACGTATTTGATCTTACCATCGCCGATAACGGTACCTTCTGGAATGGCTCCCTTGACGGCTGGCTTGGCACTGGCTGGTGCACCTGGCGCCTTGGTCTTTGGCATCAGTTCTTCTGGCAGAGTCTTGATACCATCCTTAGCCGTTTCAACGATATGTGTAGCAATTTCTCGGGCTGAGTTCATGGTCATTCGTGAGGCCAATGCTTCAATCACCATCGGCAGGTTCATCCCCGTTACGATTGCCCAGGTATTCTGATGCTTTTCAAACAGACTCGAGGCTTGATTAAATGGCGTACCACCCCACAAGTCAACTAAAAATAAAACCTGCTCTTGATCTGAAAAGTCCTTAATGGCATTTTCAAGCTTGGCATGAATATCATCCGGTCCCTCATCCGGCTTCAAAATTACATGCGCCACATCCTGCTGCTGACCAAAGATCATTTCCGCCGATTGATTGATCCCGTCAGCAAAACCACCGTGACTTGTTAATACAATTCCTACCATATGAATCCCTCTATCACTATCAGATTATTCCAAATTGATCTACAGCTTTGACCACAGTTTATAAAAACAGCTGGTCATGAAGTAAATATTCATCACTTCCCTTTTAAAAATCCCACTTACCATTATTATGTAAGCGTGTTCTTATATAAATTACCATTTCGCATGCAATTTGACAATGTATCATTATACGTTCAATTGTGTTTAAGATTCTCTAAAGCCATGCAAAATAAGCGCTGATGAGCCCTATCATGTCGATCAAAAAATTTTTTCTGCAAGCGTTTGTCATGAATTGAAGCAACCGCTTGCAACTAATCCAGAATCGAATTTCAAATTTTTATTCATAAAATTATACAAAAAAAGACCATGTCCAATTTACTTGAACATGGTCTTTTTACAGAGGCGGTATGTGGGATTCGAACCC
>NZ_AZEQ01000011.1 GCF_001436025.1 Limosilactobacillus mucosae DSM 13345
CAGTTTAACAAATTGTCAACTACATGTCAAGAACTTTTTTAATTGACTTATCTTGGCAATTGTGCGAAAAGCCACCAAACTCAAGTGATCAGCAGCTTATCGCCGCGACAACGTTATCTAATATACCGAGATTGCAAGTAAATGTCAACGACAAAAATAAAACTTTTTTATTTATTTAAGAAACATGAACAATCATCAAAGAAACTACTTGTTAATCAAGGAAATATTGAACTTTTTGGCAATATTTAAGAATAAATCATCGTTTTTTCAAATAGAGCCGTCCTGCAAAAAAGCAAACAGCGATCTTCCAAGACTATGAATCATAAGAAGGCCGCTGTTGCATCAATCCATAAACTATTATCGATGCTGCCGGCTTTATTTAAAAAGAATCAACTGCATGGACGCGACACCACCACTAATGGCTTTTGTCAGAAGCATCGATCCAACAATTCGCTTAAAGATCACATAAGACAGGCTCGATTTGCCATCCCAAAACCGATATCTGATCTTTTTAAGGGCAGTCGTTAAATCAGTCTATTTTTCAATTAACAGCAGAAAAACTGCCTTGCTTAAACAAAGCAGTTAATCGCACGCTTAATTTAAAAAATCAGCCATAATCTGCTGCATCGCCAGATTGTCATTCGGCAGACCAATCGTAACTCGCAGCCAGTCATCAGCAAATCCGGTGCGAATCTGATAACCGTTTTCCAAGAATCGTTTAGCCAGCTGATCGGCACCCAGCAGCTTAAAGTAGATGAAGTTAGCCTGGCTGGGATAGTAGAAAACATGGTGCTGTTTTAAAAACGTCTCCCATTTATCACGCTCTTGAGCATTTTTAACCGCGACCTGCTCGACAAACTCTTGATCAGCAAATGCTGCCTGGGCCGCGACCTGCGACAGCGTATTTAAGTTGTATGGCAGGCGCACCGTCTGCAGATAGCGCGCCCGCTGATCATCGACAATAATATAGCCAACCCGATAGCCGGCCAGTCCATAGATCTTGGAGAAGGTTCTTAAAACAGCCACGTTGTCAAATTCTTTGAGCAGCGGCAATGCCGAGGCAGGCTGAGCGGACCTGACAAAATCAATATATGCCTCATCAATCAGTACCAAAACATCTTTGGGAACCTGAGTCATAAAATCACGCAGAGCAGCGATTTGATTATATCCACCGGTCGGATTGTTAGGATTGCACAGCCAGATCATTTTGGTATTCGGCGTAATGTTGTTTAAAAAAGCATTCAAATCATTGGCGCCGCTTTGCGAGTCAACAGGCACGCTTTTGACGGTCGCGCCTTCTATCTGAGCATTGAGACCGTATTCGGAAAACGTCGGCTCAGCAACCAAGACTTCATCTCCTGATTCCAAAAAGACTCTTGAAACCAAGGTAATGATCTCATCCAGACCACAGCCAAAGACGATATTTTCTGCTTTAACGGCCAGTTTTTGAGCAATCATTTCTCGCAGCACGGTTGCATTGCCATCTGGATACCAATTGCCACTCCCCTGCTCCACGGCATCAACAACCGCCGCGGCAACCTTAGGCGAGGTTCCATATGGATTTTCATTGGCCGAAAGCTTGGCAACGCGGCTAAGGCCATATTGTTTGGCAATCGTTTCCGTCGGCGTTGGCGGTACATAGCTTGCCAGTTGCTTAATCGTTTCTTTCATCGTCTCACCTCTAAAGTTTTTTGATTGGGGCACGATCCTTAAACTGGCTCATCTGACCAACGCGCGAACCCAGCTCTTCTTTGATTTTTTCAAATGGCAGATCGCATTCAACGAGCAGGACCATTAAATGATACAGCAGATCAGCCGTTTCGTACTGCAGTTCAGCCGGATCGCTGTTTTTGGCAGCGACGATAACCTCAGTCGTTTCCTCGCCGACTTTTTTCAAGATCTTATCCAGGCCTTTTTTAAAGAGATAGTCAGTGTACGAACCATCAATTGGATTTTCTTTCCGTTGTTTAACCAGTTCATAAAGTTCATCAAGATTCTGCTGTGTCATTAGCATTGCCTTCTTTCATGATTTCAATTGGATTAAAAAAGCAGCTGTATCGTCCGGTATGACAGGCTGGCCCTTTAGGATCGACCGCTACTAAAAGCGTATCGCCGTCACAGTCAAGCGTCATGCTGACCACCCGCTGCGTATTGCCGCTGGTAGCTCCCTTATGCCAGAGTTCTTGACGGGAACGAGACCAAAACCACGTCTCCCCACTGGCCAGCGTTTTTTGAAAGCTTTTTTCATTCATCCAGGCCACCATCAAAACGGCTTTGGTATTGACATCAACCACCACCGTCGTCAGCAGACCATTCATTTTCGAAAAATCGGGTTTCATTGGCGAACCGGCACTCCTTCCTTAGCCAGCACCTGCTTAACCTGCGGAATCGTCAGCTCTTTAAAGTGAAAGACCGAGGCGGCCAAAGCTCCCGTCACTGGCGTCTGCTTAAATACGTCAACAAAGTCCTGGATTTTGCCGGCCCCGCCAGAAGCAATGATCGGCACGTTGACGATGCGGCCAATCGTCTGGTAGAGCTTGAGATCAAAGCCATCTTTGGTCCCATCACAGTCCATGCTGGTAATCAGCAGCTCACCGGCTCCCAGCTCAACGGCTTTTTTAGCCCAGGCAACTGCCTCAAGATTCGTCTTTTGCTGACCGCCATGCGTGTAGACAAAATATTTACCGGCTGCTGGATTCCAGCGAACGTCAATCGCCACTACCACAGCCTGACTGCCAAATCGTTCGGCACCTTGGCTGATCAGTGATGGGTTGGCAACTGCTGCTGAGTTGATCGCGGTTTTGTCAGCTCCGGCTTTTAACATGCGCTCCATGTCGGCCAGATTTTTGATGCCACCGCCAACCGTCAGCGGCATGAAGACTTGTTTGGAAACTGCCTCAACCACGTTACTCATGGTCTGCCGCTTTTCATTGGTTGCAGTGATGTCCAAAAAAACCAGTTCATCAGCGCCCTGTTTTTCATATGCTGCTGCAATTGCAACCGGATCGCCGACATCTTTTAAGTTGACGAAATGAACGCCTTTTTTCACCCGTCCGTCAGCTACGTCCAGGCATGGAATGATTCGTTTAGCCAGCATCCTCATTCACCTCCGCAATCTGCTCTAAGGTTACCTTGCCCGCTGCAATCGCCTTACCTACGATCACGTCTTTTAACCCAGCCTGCTTAAGCTTTTTCAGATCATCAAGACTGCCAACGCCGCCTGAGGCCACGATCCGTACTTCGGGGAACTTTTGCTGCAGTCCTTCAAGCAGCTCGATATTCGGCCCCGTCAGCGTACCATCCGTTGCCGTGTCAGTAACGATAAAGCGTTTGGCTCCGGCATCAGTCATCGCCGCAATCAGATCAGCCATTGAAGTCGTGGACTGATTGAGCCAGCCATCAGTTGCTACTTGACCGTTGCGGCCGTCAACGCCGATCGTAATTGCTCGACTGCCGAATTTTTCCAGCATCTGCTTGGTAAATTTAGGATCTTTTAGAGCTGCTGAACCAAGAATGACTCGATCAACCCCACTTTTTAGGTAGCGTCTGATCGTCTGCTCGTTTCGAATGCCACCGCCAATCTCAGTTTCACCCGCAAATACCTTAACGATCTGACTTACCAGCTCAAAATTCTGTGGCTGACCAGTTTTAGCGCCATCCAGATCCACTAGATGCAGTCCACCGATCCTGGCTTCTCTGATCAAGCGCGCCTGTCTGATTGGATCGGCACTGACCAGCGTTTCTTGTTTGAAGTCGCCCTGATAGAGCCGCACGCTGCTGCCGTTTTGAAGATCAATTGCTGGATAGATCATGCTCTCACCGCCTTTTCAAAAAAGGTTTGCAGCAGTTCCAACCCGACTTGACCGCTTTTTTCAGGGTGAAACTGGAAACCGTAAACGTTGTCTTTTTGAACGATTGCTGGCACGGCCACGCCATAGTCAACCGTTGATACGACATATTCCTCAGCACACTTGGCATAATAGGAATGAACAAAATAGGTATATTGCCGATCGATCGACTTAAAAATACTTTCCGGCCGTTGCAGTTCGTTTTGATTCCATCCCACTTGCGGAACGATTCTTTGACCATCCTCATCGGGAATCCGCACGACCTGTCCTGGAATCAAGCCCAGGCCGGCTGCACTGCCAAACTCAGTTGATGAATCAAACAAAAGCTGCATGCCTAGACAGATACCTAAAAATGGGGTCCCATTGGCAACCGTGCTTTTAATGACTTGATCAAGTCCGGTTTCTTTTAAGCGAGTCATGGCTGCGCCAAATGCTCCCACGCCTGGAAACAGCACCACATCCGCCTGCGATATTTTTTGCGGGTCAGCCGTCAGTTCAGCTTCTCGGCCTAGGTACCGACAGGCCTTGAGCACGTTAAAGACGTTGCCTGCTCCATAATCGATTACCGCGATCATCAAATCATCCCCTTGGTTGAGTTAACTCCTTGAATGGCTGGATTGATCGTAACCGCCTGCCGCATCGCGCGGGCCGTTGCTTTGAACAATCCTTCAATCTTGTGGTGCGTGTTGCGGCCATATAATACTCTGGCATGCAGGTTCATCTCAGCATTAAAGGCCAGCGCCTGGAAAAAGTCCTCGGTAATTTCCGTTTCATAGGTGCCTAGCCGTGGATTGGTCAGCTCGGCATCAAATACCAGATAGGAACGGCCGCTTAAATCAACCGTAACCTGTGCCAGCGTCTCATCCATTGGTACAAAGGCATTGCCATAGCGCTCAATCTGCGCCTTGTCGCCTAATGCTTCTTTAAAGCACTGACCTAAGACGATGCCGGTATCTTCAACCGTGTGGTGAGCATCAACGTTCAGATCGCCTTTGACCTCCACGACCAAGCCAAAGCGGCCGTGCTTGGCAAACAGCTCCAGCATATGGTCAAAAAAGCCCACGCCGGTATTAATGGCAACCTGGCTTTGATCGTCAAGATTCAGCGCGACTTTGATCTGCGTCTCTTTCGTAGCTCGGTTTATCGTTGCTTTGCGCATCTGATCAGTCCTCCTTTTCAAATCTGGCTTCAATGGCGCGGGCGTGAGCTTCCAAACCTTCCGTACGCGCCAGCTTGGTAATGGCTTTGAGATCAGCTTTAAGATTTTGACGATCAAACTGAATGAACTGAGTCCGCTTGACAAAATCATAAACCCCCAACGGTGAAGCAAAGCGTGCTGTTCCACCAGTTGGCAGCACGTGATTTGGTCCGGCCACGTAATCACCCAAAGGCTCACTGGCATAACGACCCAAGAAAACTGAACCAGCATTTTTGATCAGCCCCAGATATTGAGTTGGATTTTCCAATTGAACCTCCAAGTGTTCCGGAGCCACGTCGTTCATCAATTCAAACATCTCAGCCGTATTTTCCATCACTGCAATAAAACCGCGATCCTCAATGGAAGTTCGTGCAATCTCTTGACGCGGCAACGTGCTCAATTGGCGTTCAATCTCTTTAGAAACGGCTTCGGCCAGCGACTTGCTGTTGGTAATCAGCATGGCCCGGGCCCGCTTGTCGTGTTCAGCTTGTGACAAAAGATCAGCCGCGATTTCTTTGGCATTGTCACTTTCATCAGCCAGGATGCCGATTTCAGATGGACCGGCTACCATATCAATGGCTACCTTGCCAAACACCTGCTTTTTAGCCGTTGCCACGAAGATGTTGCCGGGTCCCATAATCTTATCGACAGCGGGGATGGTTTCCGTGCCATAGGCTAAAGCAGCAATGGCTTGAGCACCGCCAACCTGATAGACCTCATCGACTCCGGCCAGTTTGGCAGCTGCCAAGACCGCCGGATTGATGCCGGCTGGCTGTGGCGGCGTCACCATTACGACACGTTTAACTCCAGCCAGCTTAGCCGGAATGCCACACATCAGAATAGTTGATGGATAAGCTGCCGTTCCGCCTGGCACATACAGACCTACGCTGGCCAGCGGCGTAATCTTTTCACCGCGCATGATTCCTGGTGTGCTGACGTCAACAAAGCTGTTTTCAATTTCTTGTTTGTGGAAACTGGTAATGTTTTGCTTAGCCAGTTCCAAAGCCGCCCGTAAGTCTTCATCGATTGAATCCAAGGCCTGGTCAAGCTGAAAGGCCGGAATGGAAAAATCTGCCAGGTTGACATTATCAAACTTGCGCTCATAGTCGCGAACTGCTTGGTCACCGTTTTGTGCTACATTTTGAATAATCTCGCTGACGGTCTTTTCGATTTCAAAATCAATGGTTTGTTCAGTGTAGCGAGCAACGATTTTTTTCATTTCATTCAGTGACTTTTCGTAAATCTTCATCATACTCTTCCTCCATTGCCTGTCTTAATTGATTCGTCAATGTAAATATCTCATCACGCTTCTGCTTTAAGGCAACCGGATTAGCCACCAGCCGACTCGTGATTACGTCCAGCCAGTCATGAACGACCAAGTGATTAACCCGCAGCGTTGTTCCAGTTTCAGTCAGGTCAACGATGGCATCGGCCAAGCCAGTCAGTGGTGCCAGTTCAACCGAGCCGGCAATCTTGATGATCTCGACGTCTTCGCCTTGGCTGGCAAACCAGCGGCGCGCCACGTTGGGATACTTGGTGCCAATTACCTTGCGGCGCGGCTGGTTCCAGTCAAAATCGCTTTTTGAGGCAACGATAAATTGACAGCGACCAGTGTTTAAATCCAACAGTTCATTTACCTGCTCATCGGCACCCTGTTCTTCTAAAACATCGCTTCCTACGACGCCCAGATCAACCGCTCCTTTTCTTAGATAGGTGCAGACGTCTTCACCTTTAACCAGAATGATCTGATACTGATCACCCAGATTGATAATTAAGCGGCGCTGCTTATTGATCAAGGGCTGACAGTCAATATTGCATCTCTGCAAAAGCGGAATGAACTTCTTTTCAACTCTTCCTTTGGTCAGCGCGATTCTCAGCATTCCTTCATCCCCTTTTTAGCATCCAAGGCGACCAGTTTTGCCCCCGCTGTTTGGGCCTGCTGCTGAGCCTCCTGCAACGAATCAGCCAAAGCCAGCGAGTAGTTGCCATGCTTTTCAACCAGTGCCGCTGCCTGTCCGAGAAGCTCAAACGGCGCGTAGACAAAGACCGGCTGTTTTTTGACCGGTTTGAGTGCTGTCGCCTCGGCCAAAGCATCAATGTTGATTCCCAAGCCAACCGCGGGTTCCAACTGTGACTGAAAGTTGGCCAAAAGGCGGTTGTAGCGTCCACCGCTGATTAAATAGGCACCGGTCGTCTTTTCCACATAGCCTTTCATAACGATACCCGTATAATATTTTTGCGGCACCGCACTGCTGAGATCGACAATTACCTGCTGATCAGCCAGCTCACCAGCGAATTCAGCCACCGTCTTGAGTTGACCAAGTAACGGACGGGCCAGCTCAGGAACCTTGACTTCTGCCAACATGTCGTTGACCTCCGCCAGCGTGCCAAACAGCCATGGCCATTTACGCAGAAACGGCATTGTCTGGGGGGCATCAACCTGTCTGAGCAGCTTTTCATAGGCCGGAAAGTTTTTATGATAAAGTGCCTGGGCCAATTGCTGCTGCAGTTCTTCATCCAGTTCAAGCGCATCGAGAATCGTATCAACCAGTCTGGCGTGTCCCAGCTCAATCGTTAACTGATTGTCCAGCAGATGGCGGTTAAGCTGATGCATTAAGATCACACCTTCCATTTCTGCCTTCAATGAACCATAGCCGATTAATTCGATGCCAGCCTGCGTCTGTTCGTTTTTCCCGCCTGAAAGCTCAGGTGCTGCTTGAAACCGCTCGCCCAGATAATAAATCTTTTGGGGGAGCTTAACGTTGGTCGTTGCCAAGAACCGGGCAACCGGCAAGGTCAGATCCGGTCTCAAGACCAACTCATCGCCAGCCGGGTCAATCACTCGATACTGCTCACTTTGCATGTTGAACTCGGCAAACAGATCCCGCCGCTCCACGATTGGCGTAATGATGCGTCGATAACCACGACTGCGCAGATTTTTCATCAGCCAGGCACTGATTTGATCCTTTGATTCTGCCTCCGTGCCAAACTGATCGCGCAAGCCAGCCGGTAAAGCAATGCTGCTCATCATGATAATGCCTCCTCTCATTTTTTACTCATTTATTTTTTATATAAAAAAGCGTCCTCTCTGCCCATCTGGACAAAGAGGACGCTTTTCGCGTGGTCCCACCTCAAATTCGATCGCCCCTTGCGAAACGATCCTCATGCTGGATAAAATTCAGCCCTGATAACGAGTGGTCCCGGAGCAGCCTAATTATAACCTTTCAGCTGGTCGGCTCACCGGTGTGGTTCACTATCGCAATCAATCTCTTCCCAACTTTGCGAGACTCTCTTAATAATCCACGATAGCTACTCTCCGGTTCATTACCATTAAAAAATAATGAGATTCATTTGGTGTTGTAGCTATATTATTCTCATCTTTTAAGAGTGTCAAGAACTTTTAAAAAATTTTTCATACCGTGCCAGCCACGACCAACCTCATCAACACCATGCGCATCCGACCCAAAAATCAGCGGTACTCCGGCATTTAATGCTGCCAATGCAATCTGAATGCCTGGGTAAAAATCATTGCAGTATTTTTTATAAAGGCCAGCCGAATTGAAGTCCAGACTCAGCTGCCGCTGGCTGGCGGTAGTCATGATCTCATCAATCAGCTGCTGACATGATCGATCAAAGGCTTCCGGCAGGCCGAAATAATCTTGATATTTTTTGATCAGACTGATATGGCCGAGCTTATCGGGACTAAAACTTCCCAAATCGCAGCGGGCACTGGCCAAGACCGTTTTTAAATAACGCTGATATAGCAGCTGCGGCGTCTTCAGCTCATTGGCAAACCCAGCCTGCAGCTCATCTGTGGAATAGTCAATTCCCCAAAATTTTCCTTGATCATCTTGAAGATAATGTACCGATAAAATATTGTGCTGGGTCTTTTTCCCATACTGATCCAAAAAGGCGTGCGTCGTTTCTTCAAAGCCTGCCAGATACTCAATCTCAAAACCAATGCTGATCTTGATCTGATCGGCATATTCACTTTGCAGCTGCTCAGCTAAGTTTAGATAGTCGTCAACCTGCTCCCAGCTGAGTCCTTCCGTTTGCCAATCATCGGCTGGACCGGCAAACCGTTGAACAAAATCTTTTGGCATGGGCGCGTGCTCAGTAATCCAATATTCGTCAAAGCCAAGCTCAATGGCACGTTCAACCATCGCCCGCGTGCTCTCGTGACTGCCGTGGGGACAAAGCTCAGTATGGGTGTGGCCATCAATTTTAAGCATTCTAATCATTCCCTTTTAAAATTTTTTCCAGTTTAGCGACTGGCTTAACAATCGTCAAGGCATAAAAAAACAGCGATCGAAACGACCACTGCTTTTTTGAATTTACTTTTAAATTTTTGGCATTTTGATAACCACAAAACTAGCCAAAGTACATAAAACGATGACAATGGCAAAACACCAAATCTGCATGATTCCCAGCGGACTGCTTTTAAAAGCCAGGCCATAAAGCGCTGGACCAAACGATGCTATCAGATAACCGCCACTTTGCGTCAAACCGGAAAGCTGTGCCGTTCGGGTTGGTGAAATCGTCTTAAGTGGAAAAGTCGTTAGCGCCATAATGAAGTAAAAAGCCGTCATTGCACCAGTAATGATTGACAAATAATACCAGTAAACAAGTGGCATGGACGACTGCCAAAACATCAAAACGGCCGCCAACAGCGTCAACAGTCCAACCACGATCGACATTACGATCTGGCTTCGATGCGTGGCTGTTTCAAGAAAACGGGGCAGCAGCAATGACACCGGCATGCCTGCTGCTGAATACATTGCCAAGACAATACTGATCTGACCGCCAGAAATACCATTAAAACGCATCAATTCTGGCAGCCAGGCCACTAAAGTATAGTTAATAAGCGACTGTGTACCAAACATCAACAGGCAGCACCACGCATATCGATTCTGCCAAAGCGGCACGGCAGTCGTTTTTAGGTCTGGTTCATGAATTGATTTGACTGACTGATTATCAGCGCGCTTTGCTTGAGAACGTACTGGTACCGGCAACTTGAAAAGTATCCACATCAGCCAAGGAAACATCGTCAACATTAATAAAACGACCAAGACGGACCACCAGCCAAAAGTACTCGATAACGGATGCGTCAGCAGGCTGAATACTGATGAACCAACCATAATCGCCAGCGAATAAGCTGTAGTATAAAATGCAGTGTGATTGGGCTCATACGTGGCAACCACGGAAGGCGTCAAAACGTTTAGATGCGTAATGCCCAATCCAACCAGCACCGTGCCAAGCAGCAGCATTGGCCAGGCAACGTCCAGTCTTAACAAGGCGCCTAAGACCAACGCCGTCAAGCCAAAATTTAAAGCGCGACGCAGGCCGAATCTGGTCATTTCCTTAGCGACAACGATCGAAAACAGCAAAAACATTATCAGCGGAATGGTTGTCAAGATTCCAAGGTTGCCGACTGCGGTTTTTAACTGGCGCGCAAGCTGATCGATTATCAATGGAATGGTGACGATGGGCGCACGCATGGCCAAGCCAAACGCAATCACCGTCACTAAGACCAGCCGATCACGATTCTTCATCCGCTCGCCCCCTACTGATTGACGATACTGTAGGTCTGCTCGCCATCCTTAGCCGTATACAGCGCCGTTTGATTGTCGTTGGGCTTCATCATGCTTAATGAATAGCCGCTGCCCACGATTTTTTTAATCTGTTTTGAAGTCTGGTTAAGCGAATTGGTAAGGTTTGACCATCCTGCCTGCTGAGCCTGAGCTGGATTTTGGGCAATGTAGTTTAAAGCCTCAACCGTATTCTCATTGGTTGGCATAATCTGATAGGTTTTCGAGTCGCTGTCATAGTTGACGGTGCCCATCTTGCTGTAGGCCTTCTGCAGCTGACGAAGCAGATACATTTCTTTTTGTTCCTGAGTGGCGCCGCTGTCCTGCTGGTTGAAGACCGCGGTAGCGCCATTGACTGAAAAGCTAGAACTGGAACTTGAATCAGCTTTCGAATCAGTCGCAGAACTAAGCGACGATCCTGAACTGTCAGCACTCGTCGTTTGCTGTGCCGATTGACTATGGTGCCAATATGGCAGATTGATCGTACCATAAACCGTAGCTGCCAGACTTAACACCAGCATGATCGTTGGCACTACCCATTGGCGATACTGCTGCCAGGAATTAACCAGATAAAAGGCACTCAAGATCAGCATCAGTGCGCCGAATACAACTAAGAAAATCATGGAAAGCTCCTTTGTAATCATTAAATAAAAATCTATTTCATTACTACTTTACAATAATTTTTTACGGATCGTACTTTATTTCAATCATAATTTGAGATTTTTGACTGATCAGATGCATGATCATTATAAAAAAGCCGTATGACAATAAAAAGGTCCTCCACTCCATGAGCGTTGGACCCTTTTTGTACGAAAAACCAACCGATCAGCGACTAAAATTCCATCAGCGTCTTCGTATCGATACCGCGCAGATGCTTACGGCCTTCCAGCTCTTTTAATTCAATCAGGAAAGCTGCACCAACGACCTTGCCGCCCATTTGCTCAACCATGTCGACCGTAGCACCAATCGTACCGCCAGTAGCCAGCAGATCGTCAACTACCAAAACGCGCTGACCAGGCTTAACAGAGTCGTTTTCCATCTGCAGCGTTGCCTCGCCATATTCCAACTGGTAAGAAGCACTGACCGTTGCCCGTGGCAGCTTACCCTTCTTCCGTGCTGGCGCAAAGCCAACGCCTAATTCATAGGCAACCGGGCAGCCAACGATAAAGCCCCGCGCTTCAGGACCAACAACCATATCAACGTCTCGTTCACGAGCAAATGCTGTAATTTCATCGGTTGCCTGCTTGAAGGCCTCACCGTCAGCCATCAGCGGTAAAATATCACGGAAGATGATTCCCTTTTCTGGATAGTCAGGAATACTTGCAACGTATTTATAAAGATCTAGAGCCATTTAAAATTTCTCCTTATTCGTTTGCCATCAGCCAAGCCGCAACTCGCTTGCGCAGCGTGTGCGTATCGCTGTACAGCAGTACCTGCGCGCTTTTTAGGTGAGCCGCGTGCTGCTGATAGCATTTCGTCTGTTCCAAGTCAACATGGGCAGGATGCTCCGCCAGTCTCAGAACGCCATCATTTATTGTAACAAATTTTGCCTCATAAAACACCGTAATCATCCAATTTAACTGCTCAACCGGCATCTGCAGCGAACGCGCCATTACCGGCTGCTGTTGGCGATAGTTGGCAATCTTAGGATACTGACGCAAGAAACGATACAAAACCGCAAACTGCTGGCGCGTCGGCAGACCAAAGCGGACTGGATTTCTTTCCCAAAGCAGCAGCCGAATCATTGCCGGCTGCCCGCCATTTTGCCAAAGCGAACTGAGCATCTCTAAACTTGGCGGACAGTCCACGATCGTCACCTGCTGATCCTTAAAGTCGGTTTTGACGGCCGTCTGTGGACTTAAAACCGTCCCCTGTGCATGACCGGCAATATTTTCCCGCAGCGTCTGATCAAAGGCGACATAATAGCCGGTTTCTGTAAACATGCTTGGCAAAAGCTGCCGCGTTCTTTGATCCAGAATTGCCGTCCCCTGCGTTTGGATGTCCTTTAGCATCAATTGCGCGGTCCGCTTGCCACGCCATTCATTAATCCCCACCGTAGCCGCAATCGTTACCGGTACGCCAGCCAGCAGCAATGGCGCCAGCTCAGCCTTGCCAAACGCCACCACGGCCGCGCTGCGTTTTTGTCCCCGCAGCTCAAACTTTAGATGTTCCTGAGCCTTGCCCATTGTTTTGACGTTGTTGATTCGATCAGCATGAATTGCAAAAACCGGTTCTGGATTGCCGGGACCAAACGGCGCTAGACACTGCAGCTGATCATAAAGATCTTCGTTGATGTCATCAGGTCCCAGTTCAGCCGCCAGCTCCAGTTTAGCCGATCCTGCTTCGAAAAGTCCCTGCTCAACGGCTTCCTGTTCCAAGGCCTGCCGCAGTTCATCAACCTGGTCAATGGTAAATGACATCCCGCATGCCTGTGCATGACCGCCAAATGCCGTCATCAAATCACGATGCTTTTGCAGTGCCATAAATAGATCAAAACCGTCGCGACTGCGTCCAGAACCCTTGGCAATCTCATCGCCATCATTAACGCTGGCAACAATCGTGGGCTTGCCGGTTTCTTCAACAACGCGACTGGCAACGATGCCTAAAACGCCTTGATGCCATTCATGCCCAAGCAGCACGAGCGTCGATCGATCTGCATTTTCGGCTGAACGGGCCTGTTTTAAAGCCTCATCAGTAATCTTTGCTACCAGCTGTTGGCGCGTTTGGTTGGCATTTTCGACTTCTTGAGCAATCTCTTTGCCTTCGCGATCATCCATGGTCGTTAAAAGCAGCACGCCTTCGCTGGCATCGTCAATTCTACCCAGTGCATTCAAGCGGGGTGCGATGCCAAAGCCGATGTCTTGATCAGTCAGCCGATCCTCATTGAGCTTGGCCAGTTTAACCAGCTGATGGAGTCCCGGCCGCATTCCCTGACGCAGCTGCTTGAGGCCCCAGGTAATCAATGCCCGATTTTCACCGGTAACGTCAACCAGATCGGCCAATTCGCCAATTGCTACCAGATCCAGCATCTCTTGGGGAAACTCTTCCGTCAGTGCCCAGGCCGTCTTAAAAGCAACGCCGACTCCCGAAAGATCACCGCCTTGATACTCACTGCCAGGAAACTTGGGATGAACGATTGCGGCGGCTTCAGGCAGCTGGGCCGGCAATTCATGGTGATCGGTAATCACAACGTCAACGCCGCGTGAATTGGCATACTCAATTTCCTTGGCACCGGAAACGCCATTGTCGACCGTAACGATCAGCTGAGCACCGCCATCAATCAAGCGCTGATATTCATCAAGATTGGGACCATAGCCGTCAGTAAACCGATTAGGAATAAAAAATTCGACTTGAGCTCCCACCTCATCCAGCGTTTCATACATAACCGCCGTACTGGTAATGCCATCTGCATCATAATCGCCATAGACGACGATCTTTTCACCATTGGCAACGGCGGCTTGAATTCGATCAACTGCTTTTTGCATATCATGCAGCTCAAAGGGATCGCGCAGTTCGGCCAGTTGTGGATCCAAGTACTGCTTGGCTTTTTCAACCGAATCAATGCCGCGCTGGACCAATAATTGTGCCAGCAGCGGTGAAAGCTGACATTGTTCTTGAAGCTCTTTTGCCAGCTGCTGGTCTTTATTTTGGGACAATTCCCACGCATAGCGCGCTTCCATTATTTCACCATTCCTTTAAAACATGACAACCGGAACCTGTTTCAGTCCCGGTCGTCGTCTGTTTATAGACTGCGCTTGTCCTGCTGATAGTCAAAGAACTTTTTGATTGCCCAATCGCCAAGTCCTGGCCACACCTGATAGCCCCATGAAAGCCAGGAGGTCCAGCCTGGTACGTTGATCTCACGGGTCTCATAGCCAACATGAGCCCAAACCTGCTTAGCCAGTTCCGCCGGCTGCACGATCATCCAGCGCGGCAGTTTGCTTAGATAGCTGCCATCAGGATCCGCCTTGTCAAAAAACGACGTGGCAACCGGGCCTGGATTGACCGTCAACACCTGGACGCCATAATCGGCTACTTCCATGCGCAGAATATTGTCGAACTGGATCACGCCAGCCTTGGTTGCTGAATAGGCAGCCGCATTCGGGGTCGGAATCTTGCCATCCAAAGAGCCTAGATTGATAATGGCGCCAAAACCTTGATCCATCATCTGCTTAGCTACGCAGCGGCTCAGATACATCAATGCCAGCAAGTCGACGTCAACCATGCGTTTCATGACCGTGCGCGACTGGCTTTTAACCGCGGTAAAGTCGCCCAGACCGGCCGCATTGACCAAAACATCGATTTCGCCAACCTCATGCCGAATCGTATTCAAGACCTCATCGACGCGATCCGGATCAGTGACGTCCAATTGATAGGCAAATGATGGGCGACCAGAAAGAATCAGGCACTGCTGGGCAACCTGATTGAGCTTTTCCAGATCACGCGCGCAAACCACAACGATTGCCCCGCGGCGAGCTGCTTCTAAAGCCAGTTCTTTGCCAATGCCGCTAGATCCGCCAGTAATCAAAACAACCTTATTGCGCAGCATCCGTAATGCCTTCATTCGCTTCATCATTGCCATCACCTCTATTTAAATGGTACGTCAACTATATCAAAATCATTAACGACGCGCGTGTCAGGGAATATATCGCGAACCTGGTAGGCCAGCTGATAGGCCGCTTTGCCGGTATAGCGTGCCGAGATGTGCGTCAGCAGCAGTTTCTTAGCATGCGCCTTTTTTGCCGTCATTGCCGCCTGACCACTGGTTGAATGGTAGTAGCTGCGCGCCATCTTGGTCTCGTCCTTGGCAAAGGTGCCCTCATGAATCAAGACGTCGGCATCCTTAGCCAGTTCGATGGCCGCTGGCGTATGACGCGTATCACTGATAATCGTAATCACCCGACCTTTTTGCGGCGCGCCGATAAAGTCATGTCCATCCAGCACTCGTCCATCCGGAAGCTCAACGACCTTACCGGCTTTAAGTTGCCCATAGATTGGTCCTGATGGTACTTGGGCAGCCCGCAGCTTTTCGACCTGTAATTCGCCTGGATGATCATGCTCAACCACCCGATAGCCAAAGCAGGCGATCTTGTGATTGAGCTTTTTGGTATAAACCGTAAACGTCTTGTCGCTAAAAATCTCGCCATCATCACGCAGCTCAACAAATTTCAAGGGATAGCTCAAACGCGATTCGCTGACTTTTAACGCGGTCTTGACAAACTCCTTGATACCAACGGGACCATAGATCGTCAATGGCTCATTGCCGCCTTGAAACGATCGTGAACTAAGCAGACCCGGCAGGCCAAAAATATGGTCACCGTGAAGATGGCTGATAAAAATTTTTTCAATCTTGCGGGGGCGAATCGTCGTCCGCAAGATCTGGTGCTGAGTAGCCTCACCGCAGTCAAACAGCCAGACTGCATTGCGTTCTTCCAACAGCTTTAAGGCAATGCTGGAAACGTTGCGCTGCTTACTTGGCGACCCGGCACCGGTTCCTAAGAATTCAATCTGCATAAATCATTTTCCTATTCTGTCTTCTATTATCGTCGATTATTGGACAAATTCAAAAACAAACTTTTCAATTCGTACCAAATCCCCATTTTCGATGCCCTTAGCCCGCAATGCATCGTCAACGCCCATATGCCGTAGCTGCCGAGCAAATCGCAGCTGACCGTCTTCATGATCAAGGTTGGACATCTTAAACAGGCGCGTCAGTTTTTCGCCGCCTAAGACCCAGGTGCCGTCATCGTCACGCGTAATCGTAAAGTCTGGTTCGGCTTCCTTAGCACGATATTCGACGCTTGTCAGCTTGTCATGGTGCTCGCTGTCAAAGGCTGGCGTCTGATCAAGCAGATCCGCCGTCATCTGCATCAGCCCCTGCACGCCTTGATGCGTAATCGCACTGATTGGCACGACTGGCGGCATCTTAGCAAACGTATCGTCTTGAGCAAGCATCTCCTTAAAGTGCGCCAGGTTTTCTTGAGCGTCCGGCAGATCCATCTTGGTAGCAACAATGATCTGCGGGCGTTTTAACAGCTCAGGATCATACGCGGCCAACTCATGATTAATCTGATGATAGCGTTCAATAGCCTGTTCGGGGTCCTGGCTGCCCATATCGATCAAGTGCAGCAATACCCGCGTGCGTTCGATATGACGCAGGAACGTCAAGCCCAGGCCAACCCCTTTCGACGCGCCTTCGATCAGGCCAGGCATATCAGCCATTGCAAAATCACGACCGTCCGGCAGCATGACCATCCCTAGATTAGGCACCAGCGTTGTAAATTCATAAGCGGCAATCTTAGGCTTAGCACCAGTAACGACCGAAAGCAGCGTTGATTTGCCCACGGATGGAAAACCAATCAGCCCAACATCGGCCAGCATCTTTAATTCTAGTTCCAAGTAGCGGTCCTCACCCGGCTCGCCATTTTCAGCAATTTCCGGTGCTGGGTTTTTGGCTGAGGCAAAGTGAATGTTGCCGCGACCGCCACGACCGCCCTTGGCAATTACCAATTCCTGGCCAGGCTGCGTCAGATCGCCCATGATCGCACCCGTATCCAGATCGCGTACCGTGGTTCCCTCGGGCACGGCCACGACCAGATCAGAGGCAGCTGCCCCCGTCATCTGCTTGCTCATCCCGTTTTGGCCATTTTTAGCCTTAAAAATCCGGTGGTAGCGAAAGTCCATCAAGGTTCGCAAGCCCGGATCGACCTTTAAAATAATGCTGCCGCCGCGACCACCATCGCCACCGGCTGGACCACCGTTGGGAACGTACTTTTCGCGCCGAAAAGCCACCATCCCATTACCGCCTTTTCCGGCATGGGCTTCAATTTTTATTTGATCCACAAACATGTTAGCCATGAAAATATTCTCCGTTCTTAAAATAGTGACTGCTAAGTCTAGTATAAGGAAAAATCAGGCGGGCGTCAAAATCAGTCATGACTGCTGCCTTTTGCCACATCGGCCTTGCCCTGCAAAGATATTTTGATCAGTTGGGCCGTCTTTTGATTGATCCCTAGTGCCTGGATATCCTCAACCTTGGCATCAGCGATTCGATCCAATGAGCCATACGCTTTTAACAGCTTATTGCGCGTTCTTGGTCCCACGCCCTTGATCTCGTCCAGTCGGGAACTCAGCGAATGTTTGGTATGCACGCTGCGATGAAAGGTAATTGCAAATCGATGCACCTCGTCTTGAATCCGCTGTACCAGATAAAATCCCTGACTGCGCGGATCAAGATGAACGTGATGATCGTCTTGACCATATAAAAGATCAGCCGTTTTATGCTTATCGTTTTTGACCATCCCTACGACTGGAATTGCCAGATTCAGCTCATTTTCCAAGACATCGCGGGCCGCGTCCATCTGAATCTCGCCCCCATCCATAAAGATCAGATCGGGCAGAGGCTGCCCCTCTTTAAGCAGCCGGCTGTAGCGACGCCGAATCACTTCGCGCGTACTGGCCGCTTCATCCGCATGATCGATTACCGTTTTCAATTTATACTTGCGGTACAGCTTTTTGATCGGCTCGCCATCAATAAAGACTACCATGGCGCTGACCGGATCGGCACCTTGAATATGCGAATGGTCAAAAGCCTCGATTTTATGGCATTCTGAAAGACCTAAAGCATCCGTAATCTCTTTCATTGCGCCGCTGGTTTTAGCCTGATCCATTTCCAGCAGCCGAAATTTCTCATTCAGCTGTAACTGGGCGTTTTCATAAGCCATGTGCATCAGATCACGTTTTTCTCCCCGCTGCGGCGTTCGCACCGGTACGCCCAGAATCTCACTGATTTCATGATTGGGCAGCCCGACTGGTAAGAGAATCTCTTTAGGCAGAATATTGTTTTTACGGTTATAAAACTGCAGAATAAAGCTGGTCATTTCTTCAGCTGCCGTGTCGACTACCGGAAACAGTCGCTTTTCTCGTTTCATCAGCCTTGCCTGGCGAATAAAGAATACTTGAATACTCAGCCAGCCTTTGTCCATATAAAAGTTGAACAGATCACGCGGCGTTTTATCGTTGGTAATGATTTTTTGTTTTTCAACCGTGACCTCGATATAGTGCAATTGATCGCGAATCTCGGCCGCTCTTTCAAATTCAAGATCAGCACTGGCCTGTTTCATTTTGGCCAACAGCTGCTTTTTGACGCTGGCAGTGTTGCCATTTAGAAACGACTTGATTTTTTTGATCTGAGCATCATAGTCTTCCCGCGGAACTTCTTTAAAACAGGCACCCAGGCACTGTCCCATGTGATAGTAAAGGCAGGGCCGTCCTTGATGTCCTCGGCAACGGCGCAGCGGATAGACCTTTTGAATAAAGTGCAGCGTTTCTTCCGCTGCGTAGACGTTTGGATAAGGGCCAAAATAATAGGCACCATCTTTTTTTATCTGACCGGTAATCTCAATGCGCGGGTCACGCTCATTGGTGATCTTGATGTAAGGATAGCCGGTTCCCCGCTTAAGCTTGATGTTATAGTAAGGCTGATGTTTTTGAATCAGCGTAATCTCAAGCAGAAAGCTCTCTTTGTTAGAATCGGTGGTAATGATATCAAAATCCGCGACCTGATCAACCATTGCCGCGACCTTCCCCGTATGACTGCTCTTAAAATACGAGCGGACCCGGTTCTTGAGATTCTTTGCCTTGCCGACATAGATGATCTGACCATTGATGTCTTTCATTAAATAGCATCCGGGCTTATCCGGCAGCAGCATCAGCTTATGCTCCACTCGCTGTGTGGTCATTGAACGCCTCCAATTAGTTAATTATCTTTAATTCTAGTACAGACTGGCAGCTGGTCGCAAAAGAATCGCCTGTAAGTTGATTTACGTCATTTCCAGTTTGTGATAGGATATTTGCAAGCAGCAATTAAAGGAGGGCCAGCCATGGGTTTGGTAACACAACGCAATCAAAAGCTGGAAAAACTGTTCAACGACTTGGCAATCGATCCAAAAGAAAAAGCCAAGGAAAAGGCCAAGTCGGCTGACCAGACAGAAGCCAGCGACAAAAACAAGCAATAATCGTTTTGCATCATAAGAAAGCAAGAGGGTCCCGTATCCGGTCAGTTCCGGACATGGGGCCCTTTTTGCTGATTCATGACTGATTGATCAAAAACTGCTATTTTTGATCGTGCATGCGAGCTTCAATCCATTGCCAGACTTCATCCTTGCCGAATTTAGTCTCAGCCGAGAAAAGCTGCAGTGGCGTGTCAGTCATCCCCAGCGTCTTGGTAATCTGCGAGATCGATTTCGTTCGTGCGCTAGGTTTGACTTTATCGATCTTGGTGCCGACTACCAAAAGCGGTACCTGGTAGTATTTCAACCACTGATACATGGCTACGTCATCGTCGCTTGGTGCATGACGGGCATCAACCAATTCAATTACACCCTTTAACTGCGGACGTGTGGTCAGATAAGTTTCAATCATCTTGCCAAATTTTTCGCGCTGCTTTTTGGAGACCTTGGCATAGCCATAGCCAGGGACATCGACAAAAAAGAGCTGATCTTCAACGTTATAAAAGTTCAGCGTCTGTGTCTTGCCGGGCTGACTAGAGGTATGAGCGAAGTTTTTGCGATTGATCAACACATTGGTCAAAGAAGACTTGCCGACATTCGACCGACCAACCAAAGCAATCTCTGGGTAGTCGGTCTTCGGATACTGTTCTTCAGCAACCGCGCTGATCGTTAAGTCAACGTGATGAACTTCCATAATCTGTTTTTCCTCCGTTAAAAAAGGGTCACTGCTGACCCTTTCTGCCTGTTATGAAGCTTTTTCGTCCTTTAATACGTAACGCGGCTCGCCATGGCTTTCCACGCAGCGCTTGTCAATTACGACCTTGGCAACGTCATTGCGGCTTGGCAGATCAAACATGACGTCTCGCATTACGTCTTCAATGATCGAACGCAGTCCACGCGCCCCAGTATTTCGCTTGATTGCCAATTGAGCCATTGCCCGCAAGGCACCATCCGTAAACTGCAGCTGACTGCCATCCAAGCGGATCAGTTCCTGATACTGCTTGACCAGAGCATTCTTTGGCTCCGTTAAGATGCGGACCAGATCATCTTCATCCAATTTTTGCAGCGCCGTCAAAACTGGCAAGCGGCCGATGAACTCAGGAATCAGCCCAAACTTAAGCAGATCTTCTGGAATGACGTGTTGGAGGATGTTCTTTTCGTTGACGTCCTGCAGCTCGCCAGTATCCGTTCCAAAACCAATCGTCTTGTCACCCAGGCGTTCCTTGACAATATTTTCAATTCCATCAAAGGCCCCACCAACAATGAACAAAATATTGCTGGTATCAACTTGAATAAACTCCTGTTGCGGATGTTTACGGCCACCCTGCGGCGGAACGTTGGCAATCGTGCCTTCCAGGATCTTAAGCAGTGCCTGCTGAACCCCTTCGCCAGAAACGTCACGGGTAATTGAGACGTTTTCGCCTTTTTTGGCGATCTTATCAATTTCATCAATGTAGATAATACCTTTTTCAGCTCGTTCAACATCAAAGTCAGCGGCCTGTAAAAGCTTCAAAATGATGTTTTCAACGTCCTCACCGACATAGCCGGCTTCAGTTAAGGTAGTCGCATCAGCGATCGCAAATGGCACGTTCAAAATCTTTGCCAGTGATTGTGCCAGATAGGTCTTCCCAGAACCAGTCGGCCCAATAATGGCAATGTTGCTCTTCTGCAGATCAGTTTCGTTGTTGTCGCCCGTCATCATGGCGTTGACCCGTTTATAGTGATTATATACCGCTACGGCCAGCGTCTTTTTAGCATCGTCTTGCCCGATTACATAGTCGTTAAGCTCCTTGACGATTTCGGCCGGCGTTGGTACGCGGAAAGTTTCATTAGCGTGATCTTCGGCCAGCTCTTGTTCAATAATCTGCTGGCAAAGATCGACACACTCGTTGCAAATGTAGACGCCAGGACCGGCAACGATCTTTTTTACTTCGTCTTGCGACTTGCCACAAAAAGAACAGTGCACGGCATCCATGCCACTGGTATCTTCAAACATCTTGCGTCCTCCTCTTAAAATGATTGTGTTTATCATACCAAACTGTCGGCCAAATTTCGAATAATTCAAACCATCATCGATACGACAGGCAGGCTTAAATAAAAAATGATCGACTCAGTACGACAACAGGGCCCAGCACCCGGATAACCGAACGCTGGGCCCCTATGTTGTTTTAACAGTGCTGATTGCAACTGTTTTTAACGCAATTTCAAAGATTACTTGTCTTCTTCTGCGTCCTTGGATTCAACTTGCTTAGCAGAATCCGTAACCAGGTCAACGGCCTTCTTGATTTGAATGTCGTGACTCAGCATATCCTTGGACAGAGCCTTCTTAACGGCATCTTCTTCCATACCGTATTGAGCAGCCAGGTCCTTGATTTCAGCATCGATGTCTTCATTGGTTGCTTCCAGGTTGGCATCCTTAACGATTGCTTCCAGAACCAGGTTGGTCTTAACCCGCTTAGCAGCATCGTTGGCGAATTGCTTGCGCAGGTCGTCTTCAGTAGTACCAGTGATTTGGAAGTACATCTTAGGATTGATGCCTTGTTGCTGCATGCCCATCAGGTATTGTTGTACTTGACGGTCCGTGTCGTCGTCCAGCATTGCTTGTGGAATTTCTTCCGTTTCAGCGTTGTTAACGGCAGCTTCAATAGCAGCATCTTCAATGGCAGCGTGAGCAGCGTCTTCTTTTTGTTCTTGCAGCTGCTTCTTCGTCTTTTCCTTCAATTCGTCAAGCGTGTCAACGTCTTCGTCAACGTCCTTGGCAAATTCGTCGTCCATTTCTGGCAGTTGCTTTTCCTTAACTTCGTGCAGCTTGACTTCAAAGACGGCTTCTTTACCGGCCAGGTCTTGTGCATGGTATTCTTCAGGGAAGGTTACCTTAACTTCAACGTCTTCGCCAGACTTGTGGCCAACCAGTTGGTCTTCAAATCCTGGGATAAAGGCGCCTGAGCCCAGTTCCAGCGAGTAGTTGTCAGCAGAGCCGCCGTCAAACTTTTCGCCATCAACGGAACCTACGTAGTCGATAACGACCGTGTCGCCGTTTTCAGCTGGTTGGTCTTCCTTCAGAACCAGTTCAGCTTGTTGTTGACGCTTGGATTCCAATTCGTCTTCAACTTCCTTGTCGGAAACCGTCGTGTCTTGAGCTGGAACTTCCATACCCTTGTAGTCGCCCAGCTTAACTTCTGGCTTAACGGCAACTTCGGCAGTCAGTACCCATGGCTGACCCTTTTCCAGACTCTTAACATCGATTTGTGGTTGGTCAACTGGTTCGATACCGGTTTCTTTAACAGCATCTTCGTAAGCCTTTGGCAGCACGATGTTCAAAGCATCTTGGTACAGAGCTTCTTCACCGTACATTTGGTTAAACAGTTGACGTGGCACGTGGCCCTTACGGAAACCAGGAACCGTGATCCGTTTTTGCGTACGCTTAAAGGCTTGGTCAATACCCTTCTTAGCCGTTTCAACGTCGATTTCAAAAGTTAATGTCCCTTTGCTGGCTTCGCTGTCGCGTTCCCATTTTGCTGACATTTCATTTCCTCCAATAACTTGCAGTTTTCAACTGGTCGCTGCTCATATCACAAATGACAGCGACCCGTACATACTTTAATAGTTTACCGTACAGTGCCCTGGATTTCAACTATTCGCATTAATTATCGCCAATTTAAGCCTGATCATCGACTTCGAGCGTTACAAACCGACCATTGGCAACGTCAAAGAGCCCCTCATCCGTCAATTTCAATTTTGGAATTACTGCCAATGGCAAAAAGCTCAGTGACATGACTGGATCAATATTTTCTGGAATTCCCAGCTCTTGGTAAGCAGTCTGATTGATCTGATTTTGGGCCGCCACGACCTGTTCAGCCGGCTGATCACTCATCAAACCAGCAATCGGCAGCGCCATGCGGGCAATTGGCTTTTGATCTTTTACCATGACAACGCCGCCGCCCTGTTTGATCAGTTCAGCAACAGCTGCCAGCATCTCAGAATCACTGACCCCGGCTGTCATGATATTGTGGGAGTCATGACCGATTGAGATGGCAATCGCGCCATGCTTGATGCCATATCCGCTGACCAGTGCCGTACACATTTTGCCGGTGGCGTGATGACGCTCAATAACTGCTAATTTAACCACATCTTGACTTTGATCGTAGACAAAATCACCGGTTTCATCATGACTGACTTGACGGATTGCTTCATCAGTCAAGACCTCCCCCGGAATCACCTTAATCGTCCGCACCGGCTTACCAGTCAGATGCAGCTTAAAACAATCGCTGGCTAACGGCTTAACGTGCATGGAGGTTGCCACCGCATCGATTGGATAGCGCTGAACCTTTGGCAGATACTGGCCATCTTGAGCCACTTTCTCACCCAGGATCCAGGTCTGTTCCACATGAAAACTTCTTAAATCATCTACGACTACCAAATCAGCCCGTCTGCCGGGAGCAATGGCACCACGATCATTTAACCCGCAGTATTCAGCTGCGTTTAAGGTGGCCATTTGAATAGCCGTAATCGGAGAAAGGCCCTGCTCGATACAGATCCGAATGCTGTTGTTCAGATGGCCCAGCTTCATTGCCGTGACTGCCTGGACGTCATCGCCAGCCAAAAGACAATGGCGAGCAGTTTGCGGGTTTACGACTGGCAAGAGATTTTTCAAGTCATGCTCAGTCGTTCCCTGCCGAAGCAGAACATATATCCCGCAAGCCAGACGATCTTTGGCTTCTTGAACCGTTGAGCATTCATGATCATTAGCTACGCCCGCAGCCGCATAGGCATTCAGCAGTTTGCCAAAGACTTGCGGCGCATGACCATCGATCCGCCGATGATACTTTTTGGCCAGCATAACCTCGTCAATCATCTTATCATCATTATTGACGACGCCGACATAATTCATTAATTCAGCCAAGCCATCCACGGTACCATTTTTTAAGGCCGGTTCCATATCTAAAGCACTAAGGTTGGCGCCGGCATGCTCAAAAGGAGTCGAAGGCACGCAAGAAGGCATCAGGTAACGAATATCCATTTTTGCCAGTTTGGCAGCCTGCTCCATGTATTCCAAGCCTTTTAAACCGGCAACATTGACAATTTCATGCGGATCGCATAAAGCAGTTGTCGTTCCGCATGGGACAAAAATCCGGCTGAATTCCTCAGGCGAAACATAGGAAGATTCCACATGAATGTGAGCATCAATCAACCCTGGCAGCAAGAAGCGCCCGGCCAGATCAACCACCTGCTGTCCTTCATAACGCTCACCGATTCCAGCAATATAACCAGCTGCCAAGGCCACGTCGCCTCGCCGAATGGTTCCTAAAAAGACATCCACGATCTGCGCGTTTCTAATCACTACGTCAGCTGGCACGCGACCAGCTGCCACATCAATCAAGTGTTTTAGTTCTGTTTTTTTTATCATGACTGAAGCCTCTTTCATTTCTGTCAAAATATTATAAAAAAGGCACGACCGCTTTCGATCGAGCCATTTTAATAGTCGTTATGGTAATACGTTTAAGACATACAGCATCAAGATGAAGACAAAGAGCAATGTCCACATGATCCAATTGATTTCTTTACGCCGTCCTGCAACCGTCATCGTCAGCGGGTAGAGAATAAAGCCAAACGCAATCCCGTAAGAAATATTGTATGTCAAAGGCATACCGGCAACCACCATGAATGCTGGAAAGGCAATTTCAAAATGAAGCCAATCGATACCCGCCAATGAACTGGCCATCAGCGAACCAACAATAATCAGTGCAGGTGCCGTAACCTGGGTCGTAACCACCGTCAGCAGCGGACTGAACAGCAGACTGAAAGCAAACAAAACGCCGACCGTCAACGCAGTCAATCCCGTTCGACCACCAACTGCAATCCCAGCCGATGATTCAACGTAGGCAGCCGTTGGCGTAGTCCCCATTACCGAACCACTCAGCATGGAAATTGAATCTGCCATCAAAGCCTGGCCAATCCGCGGCATCCGGTCGTTTTTCATTAAACCAGCCTGTTGTGCCAAACCCACCAGTGTTCCGGCCGTGTCAAAGAATGCCACCAAAAGGAAGATCAGCACCACGGCCCACATCTGCGGCGTATTAACCTTACCCAGGTTGGTCAGCGCCACGCCAAAAGTTGGCTTCATGGAAGGAGCTAACGAAATAATATGAGCAGGCATCTTAATCAGGCCCGTAAACAAGCCCAATAGCGTCGTCAGAATCATCCCGATAAAGATTGATCCAGGAACTCGTTTAGCCATCAACAGTGCAATCGCTAAGACCCCAAAGATCGTCAGCCAGGTCGTTGGTACCGTCAGTGAACCTAATTGAACCAATGAGCTCTTGCTGGCAACGACCAGGCCACCGCCCTGCAGTCCAACAAAAGCAATGAACAGACCAATCCCAGCCGCAATGGCCAGTTTCAAATCATGCGGAATCGCGTTGATCACGGCTTCACGCACCTTCATCAAAGAAAGAATCGTAAAGATTACCGATGCTACAAAAACACCAGCCATCGCAGTCTGCCATGAGATCCCCATTGCCAGAACCACCGAGTATGTAAAGAACGCGTTATCACCAAGACCAGGTGCAATGGCAATCGGATAATTGGCTAAAAATGCCATCAATAAACAGCCGATAATTGCAGATAATGCCGTTGCCGTAAAAACCGCACCCTTATTCATGCCGGCCATTCCCAAGACGCTGGGATTGACAAACAGAATGTAAGCCATTGAAACAAAAGTCGTCAGACCCGCGAGCAGCTCACGCTTGATCGTCGTGCCCTGCTCGCTTAAATGAAACCATTTCTCTAAAATATTGGTAGAAGCAGGCGAGTTATTCGTGCTTTGACCCATTAAAATTCATCTCCTATGCATTTAATCCAACAAACAAGATTTGATTATGCAACAATTTTCGGATTTTTGCAATATACTAAAACGATAAAATTGCGAATGTTCGCATTTGATTTTTAAATTAGCTTTTGTAAAAGGTTTTAAATGCGATTGTTCGGAAATCAAAAACCAGGCCATCAATGTGCAAGCCTGGTAAGAATAAATCAAAAATAATTTTCAATTGTTTTCCTAGCTGCGGCTAATCAATCCATCTCTGACTGAATGTCATTGCCTTGATTTTTAGCAGCTACACAGGTTATATCAGTAATTTCAGTCTGTTACGATGCATTGACAGTATCCGCGCCTAAAAAATTCCCCACTTCATTTTTGAAGCAGGGAATTGATCTTCGCCAATCCGATTTGACAAAGAACAAAAAAAGAGCAAGCAGAAATCTGCTTGCTCTTTGATTAATTGCACTAATTTGAAATTAGTCCAGGATGTCAGAAACGACACCGGCACCAACAGTGTGGCCACCTTCACGAATCGTGAACTTCAGACCCTTTTCAATGGCAACTGGCTTTTGCAGGGAAACAGTGAACGTAACGTTGTCCCCAGGCATAACCATTTCTACGCCATCTGGCAGTTCGATCGTACCCGTAACGTCAGTAGTGTGGAAGTAGAATTGTGGACGGTAGTTGGAGAAGAATGGCGTGTGACGGCCCCCTTCTTCCTTCGTCATAACGTAGACTTCACCCTTGAAGTTCTTGTGCGTTTGGATGGAGCCTGGTTGTGCCAGAACTTGACCACGTTCTACTTGGTCGTGGCCGATACCACGCAGCAGAACACCAACGTTGTCCCCGGCTTCACCAAGGTCCAGCGTCTTGTGGAACATTTCAACACCCGTAACAGTAGACTTCAGGATTTCGTCCTTCAGACCAACGATTTCAACTTCGTCGCCGACCTTAACGGTACCACGGTCGATACGACCGGAAACAACAGTACCACGACCAGTGATAGTGAAGACGTCTTCGATTGGCAGCATGAATGGCTTGTCAGTAGGACGCTTTGGAGTTGGGATGTATTCGTCGATAACATCCATCAGGTGCAGGATAACCTTTTCTTGTTCAGGGTCACCTTCCAGAGCCTTCAAAGCAGAACCACGAACAACTGGAATGTCATCGCCAGGGAAATCGTATTCGCTCAGCAGGTCGCGAACTTCCATTTCAACCAAGTCAACCAGTTCGTCGTCGTCAACCAAGTCAGTCTTGTTCAGGAATACAACGATGTATTGAACACCAACTTGACGAGCCAACAGAATGTGTTCACGAGTTTGTGGCATAGGACCGTCAGTAGCAGCAACAACCAGGATAGCACCATCCATTTGTGCGGCACCAGTGATCATGTTCTTAACGTAGTCGGCGTGGCCAGGGGCATCGATGTGTGCGTAGTGACGCGTTTCCGTTTCGTATTCAACGTGGGCCGTGTTGATAGTGATACCACGTTCCTTTTCTTCTGGAGCGTTGTCGATATCAGCGTAGTCTTCAGCCTTTGCCAGACCCTTTTCTGCCAGAACCTTCGTGATAGCAGCAGTCAGAGTAGTCTTACCATGGTCAACGTGGCCAATAGTACCAATGTTTACATGGGGTTTAGTACGTTCATAATGTTCTTTTTCAGCCATTAATGAAATCCTCCTGATAAATTACAAGTATAATGCCAGACAACCAAAACATTGTCTGACACACCCTTAATGAAAATTGTACTACTTCCGGGAGCCAATTAAAAGTTTAAAAACCGGTTTTCCGAAAGAATTCTTAATTATAATATCAGCTCTCCCCTGATTTGTAAATGAATTTAACCGAAACTTTTTAATGCATGCCTAGTTACTGAGCCAGACGTGCAATCTGATTCTGCCACTGCTTAGCCAAAATAACGTCCTGATCCTGATCAGTACTTTTAGAATAAGCCGTCAAAGCCTGATACCAAGCGCCTGCATCAGGAATCGCCAATTCAACCAGGGGATATAAAAAGGCCAGCTGCAGGCGAAACTCTTGGTCAAACATCTGATATGACAATGGATCCTGCTGGCTGAAATCTCGTTTGATCATTTCTTCAACCTGTGAAACAACCGGTATCGCTTCAACATCCGACAGTTTTGCCAGATCAATCAAATGCTCTCGTTCATCCAGCCAATAAATGGCAATCTTTCCCGTAAGATGCAATCGCTGCAATATTTGCATCAGACTTGATCTGATCAACGGATTGACAAACGGATCACGCACCAAGAACTTGGCCCCAATCAGATACTGCTTAAGCGGCAGGTGACTGGCAGCTCTAAAACGACGCTGCTGTTCGCTAAAACTGCCATCGCCCAAGTGGTAGAACTGTTTTAGCTGACTGTTCAGCGTCGTCTGATAGTGAGCGGCAAACTCATTTTCGGCCTGCTCGACCTGACCAATAAACTCATCATACCATTTTGGCAGAGCATTCAGCTGCACGCGCACGTCAATAAACGCTTGGGCATGCAGCTCAACGTTGATCAATAGCTGCATCAGCTCTTTAGAAGTCACATAGTCATTGAGATGCTCAATTGCATAAAAAGCGGCCTCAGCATACTGCTGATCTTCATATAATGCTCTTACCAGCTGGCGATTAATAGCAAACTCGTCAACCTCTTCATACAAAGCGGCAAACCGTTGGGCGGCCTCATGATAGTGCTGCTGGTCAAGCAACTGATCTGCTTGATGAAACTGCTCTTGTTGTAAAGGCGTCATAGTCTTAAAATTCCTTTCTAAAAGTCAAACAGCGCGAGCATTGGCTGATGCTCACGCTGCTGATTATTTGCCTGCCTTGGCTTCGGTTTTACGCTGACGCTTGGCTCCGCGGCCTCGTCCGCGACGCTTAGCGACAGTCTTTTTGGCCGTTGATTCTTCATTGGCCTTATCATTAGTCTTTTTAGAGTGATTTTTGCGCTTTGGATGCTGATTGATTTCCATGATCACCGGCAAAATTACCGGATGACGCTTAGTTTGATTGAAAAGGAAACGATTCAGCTTTTCGCGCACGTCAGATTTAAGATGCGTCCAGTCAAACTCTTTTTGATCAAGGTTTTCCTGCACGACTTTTTCAACCAGATCGGCACTTTGCTTCATCAGCTGCCGGTTGGTCTTAACGAAAACAAAACCGCGCGAGGTAATCTGCGGCCGCGCCACGATCTTCTTCTTTTTACGGTCAATCGTTGCCACGACTACAAAGATGCCGTCCTCGGACAATACGCGGCGATCACGCAGCACGATATTGCCGATATCACCAACCCCGGTACCATCAATCATGGTATTGCCAACCTCAACGTGGGCCCCTAAATGGAATGCCCCGTCTTCATAGGTCAAGACATCGCCCTTATTAGTCAAAAAGATGTGGTCAGCCGGAATGCCAACTTCTTCAGCTAAAATGGCATGCTGATCAAGCAGGCGATATTCCCCTTGAATCGGCATAAACCATTGTGGCCGCATAAAGTTAAGCATCAGCTGCTCATCATTTTGGTTGGCATGACCGGATGGATTCAGATCAGCCGCAATAAACTTGACGCTGGCACCAGTCCGGTAAAGCATGTCCTCAGTCTTTTGCACCGTTGTTTCCATCGCGTACGATGGCGTCGTCGTAACAAAAACCAGGTCGTTCTCGTTGAGCGTGATGTTTTTATTGTCGCCATTGGCAATCTGCTGCAGCGCCTTGATTGGCTCACCCATCTTGCCCGTTTCTAAGACAACCAGTTCCTCTGGCGGCAGTTTCTTGGCTTCTTCCAGCGTAATCAGCAGGTCGTCTTCTGGCATCTTCAGCTTATTAAGAGACATAGCCGTGTCAATGATCTGTTCCAGGTCATGGCCGGAAAGAATCACCTTGCGTCCCGTTGCCGCTGCCGCGTTTAAAATCTGCTGAACGCGCATAATATTTGAGGCTACGCTGGCAACCACCACGCGTCCTGGAGCAGCTTCAAAAGTGTCTTGAATGTAGGCTGCAATATCTTTTTCCTTGGTATTCATGCCGGTAATCCCAGAACCGGCCGAATCAGACAGCAAAAGCAAGACTCCCTGCTGGCCAATCTGAGCAAGCCGAGCCAAGTCGGTCCGATAGCCTTCAGCAGCCGTTTGATCAAACTTAAAGTCACCGGTATAGACAATGTTGCCTTCTGGCGTCTGCAAAACAATCCCCATGGTATCAGGAATCGAGTGCGTGGTCTTAAAGAATGAAACCGTAACGTCGTTGAAGTCGATTTCAGTAGCAGCATCAACAACATGGAAGTCATTGAATTTTTTGACTTTCTTGTCGGCACTGTCTTTAACGGCCAGCTTAGCCAGGGCAATCGTCAATTCGCTCCCAAATACCGGTACGTTAAAATCAGCCAGGAAATACGGCAACCCACCAATTGCATCGGCATGGCCCTGGGTTAAAAAGACCCCGACGATGCGATCGGCACTGTCCTTTAAAAATGACCAGTCCGGTACGACCACGTCAATTCCCATCAGTTCGTTTTCCGGATATTTTAAACCGCAGTCCAAAATAAAAATCTGTTCGTCAACCTCGACGGCATACATGTTTTTGCCGTTTTCGTGCACGCCCCCAAAAGGCGTAATCTTAATCTTGCTCATGTTTGCTCCTTTATGATTGTATTTAAACGCGCCACGGTCCTGGACGGCTCATGGCAATTTATTCGTTCATAATTGCTGTTATTCATCTTACCACAGAATCAACACAGATTGATAATTAACCATTCTATCCATGAAAAATTTTAATTAAAAAGAGCAACAAAAAAAGCCCCGACATTTGTCGAGACTTAAGATCTGAGCAGACGTTAGGATTAACGACGCAGGCCCAGACGCTTGATCAGTTCACGGTAAGCTTGCAGGTCAGTACGACGCAGGTAAGCCAGCAGGTTACGACGGTGACCGATCTTCTTCATCAGACCACGTTGTGAATGGTAGTCATGCTTGTGCGTACGCAGGTGGTTGTTCAGTTCGTTGATGTCAGCAGTCAATACGGCAACTTGAACTTGAGTTGAACCCGTGTCGCCTTCGTGCGTAGCGTATTCCTTGATGATTTCGTTTTTGCGTTCTTTAGAGATAGCCATGTTGCTATTCCCACCTTTCAAATTTTAATGCGCCGAGTTCTAGGTAGAGCGTCGGTGAGGATCGCTGAACCGAGAAGAGGCATGGGCCGTTTTTAGCAGCCTTTGATAA
This sequence comes from Limosilactobacillus mucosae DSM 13345, assembly GCF_001436025.1. Classification (GTDB taxonomy): domain Bacteria; phylum Bacillota; class Bacilli; order Lactobacillales; family Lactobacillaceae; genus Limosilactobacillus; species Limosilactobacillus mucosae. The sequence continues at coordinate 31,689 of NZ_AZEQ01000011.1, forward strand.
TATAACGGATTCTGAGCAAAATTGCAACCAACAAAGCCTTTTTTCAAACGATAGGACTAAGACTATTGCAATCGCCAACTGACTTTTGTATAATGACAAATGTTGAAAAATTCTGGTCAACTAATTAAACCGGGTTAACGGAGGTGAAATTCATGCCAATCATCAAATCAGCAATCGAACGTGTACGGACCAGCGAAAAGGCCCAAGCACGCAACGCTTCCCAAATGAGCGAAATGCGCACGGCTGTTAAGAAGTTCGACAAGGCTAAGGTAGCCGGCGCCGAAAACCTTGACGACCTGTACAAGGCAGCTATTTCCGCTATTGACCGTGCCCACTCCAAGGGCCTGATCAAGGCAAACAAGGCTGCTCGTGACAAGTCCCGTCTGACGGCTCGTTACAACAAGTAGTGCTTAAATAAAACAAAAAACCGATGTCTCAGCGGCATCGGTTTTTTGTTTTACCCAGCTTTTTTAGCAAACTGCAGCATAAACAGCTGAAACAGCAGTTCTGGCTCGCGCGAAGTCGTTTTTAAGGCTTTTTCACAGCGAATAAGACCTAAATAGGCTCTTACCAAATCATTCATTTGGAAGCGACGCGCCGTCTGCATACCAAGCTTAACCCGGTATGGATGCACTTTAAGCCGACTGGCCAGCGTTCCCTGGCTCAGCCCCCGCTTGCTCAATACCTTAATCTGAATCAGCAGTCGAAACTGACTGACCAACAGTGCATTCAGCTGCAGCGGCTCGTGATTGGTTTCCAAAAGCTGCTGGTAGATATCCAACGCCTTGGCCTGGTCTCTTTTTAAGACTGCCGTAATCAGATCAAAGACGTTCTCATCCAATGACTGTGGTACCAGCCCCATCACGTCATCGCGTTTGATGCGTTTGCTTTGGTATGCCAAAAGCTCTAGTTTCTCAACGTTCCCCATCATCAAGCCATAATCGGCATTGGTACGTCTGATTAGTTCATCCATCGCACCGTTTTCCAAGCGGTAACCGTCACCTAAGAGCTTTTGTTCAACCTGATGGCGGGCATCCTGTTCGCTTAAAGGCGCCGCACTGACCTCAACTGCGACTTTTTTCAGTTCTTTGACCAGTCCCTTGCGATTGTCAAGTTTTTCATAAGGTGCCATTAATACCAGTACCGTTGACGGCTCAGGATGTTCCAGATAGTTTTTAAATGCGTCTAAGTCATGATTGACCTTGACCTTGGCAGGATTACCCGTTAAAAAATATGGCTTGTTGATCAAAACCAAGCGCCGTTCGCCAAAAAAAGGTGCCGACATTGCATCATCAAGCGCAACCGAAAGCGGCGTCGTCTCCATATCGTAGCTGCCAACGTTCATCACCCGCTCTGCTTCAGGAATCAGATTCATAAAAGCATCACGCGCCTGTTGCTGCAAAATTCCTTGTGTTCCCAATATTACATAGATCATTGCCGGCGTCTGGCTGCTTAGCTGTTGGCGTAAGGTGGCAACATCCATTTTAATTCATCCCCTTTTAGTCTTGTTTTCCAATATCCTTGATTTTGATAATAACAATAGCTGATCATCCCATACTGCTGAGTAGAAACCGGTGTAATCCCCAAACGCCGCAGATTTTTTATCGTCACGGAATTAGGATGACCATAGCGATTAAAGCGACCGGCTGAGATGATACCGTAACGCGGCTGCAGACGGCTTAGAAATTTAGGATCGCTGCCAGTTCGGCTGCCATGGTGGCTTAATTTCAGAACGTCGGCTCTCAGCTGTGAATAGCGATCAATAACGGCCCGTTCTCCTTTGCGATCCAGATCACCGGTAAAAACAAAGTCAAGTGATCCAAAGCGTCCTGCCAGCACCATTGAGTCTTCATTTTTGCCCGTCCCAGATTTAAAGGGATGCAGCACCTTTAAGGGCAGATCATTGGGCTGGTGATCGGCTCGCACCGGTATGACTTTAAGCGGCTGACTGACCAGGCGCTTAAATTTCGGATTACGCTCCATTCCACTGGGGACCAGCACCTTTTTTACGTGCATTGATTTGAGTACGGTTGGCAGATAGCCGATATGATCAGCATCGCTGTGGCTTAGACAAACAGCATCAAGTCGCGTGATGCCACGACTCTTTAAATAGCTGATCGAAGTTCTGGCTGCCATATCGCTGGTCGTCTGACTCTTGGCCCATTGCGGCAGACGATACTGCAGTCGGCCACCCGTATCAATCATCACTACTTGGCGGTTAAACGGCGTTCGCACAATCGCACAGTCGCCCTGACCAATATCTACAAACGTCACCTCACCAGCTGGCGCTAGATGAATCGACAAAAAAGCCACACAATAAGCAGCAGCCAAAATATACCAGCTGCTTTTTTTAGCAGGCTCTGCCAACAGCCACAAAGTCAAAAGCAGAATTATAATAGCCCCAGGTGAAGATAGTTGACCAAACACCAGCATGCCTGGCCCAGCAGCCAATTGGTCCAAAATCCGATGCAGCAGCTTCAGCATTTGATTAAAGCTGTATGCCAAAAGCGGCAGCCAGCTGGCAGTCAGAGCCGCCAGCAGCGTAAGCGGAAACAGTACCGTGCCGAATAATGGTATCAGAAGCCAGCTGACCAGCGTGCTTAATAAGTGTACCTCATAAATATAATGAAACAGGCTGGGCAGACTGACCAGATTCAGCCAAAATGCTCTTTTTAGATCCGAAACGTTTCTTAGCGACAACGGCATCAGCAAAGACATCAAATAGCTCAGCTGTCCGCCAAGCGTCAACAAAACGTATGGATCAAGCAGAATGCCGATCACTAGGCTGATCGACCAGGCATCAACTCTTGAAAAACGCAGCCGATGACTCAAAAGGCGCACTTCAGCCATAATCGATGCTCGAATCAGACTAGCCGCACCACCGCCAATAATCAGATAAAACGGCAGCAGAGCAATTAAAAGCCAGTCGATCGTTTCAATATTAAACCGCAACCGGATCAAAAGTCCTCTTAAAATTGCAATCAATAAAACCACGTGCATGCCTGAGATGCAAAATAGATGAATCACACCCAGTTTTTTGACTGAACTCAACAGCTGCGTGGTCTTAAAGGTATTAAGGCCAATGATCAGACTATCGCAATACTCGCTCAGCGGCGAGGGCAGCGTCTGAAAATACTGATGCAGACCAATTCTTAGACAATGACAGCGTTCAATCAGCGTATGTGGTTTTTGCGGCTGCCAATGCCATTTTTGTGCCCGAATCTCATTATAGATATGATGTCGCCACTGGTACTTTTGGTAGTCAAACTGGCCAAAATTGGTAGGACCGATGATTGGCTGCTCTTGGCCTTTGATCTGCCAAAAAAGCACGGCTTGGTTGTGAACCAGCGCCGCCTTTTCTTGTGAAGAACGCAGTCTTAGGACCACTGATTCACGCTCGCCTGAATTCAGATTGGTTCCCTGCATCTGAACTAAATTGCCATTAACTACGATCTGATCAGGCAGTACCTTAAAATTGCATTCAATCGGCTGCGGCGTTGTCAGCGGCTTAGTCCGAGCATTATAAAGCGCATAGCCGCAAATCAGGATCGTCGTCAAACCAGCTAAAAGCACCAGCTTGATCGTTGTAAAATCATGCAGCGTCCAAACGCGAAACAGCAAATAGAGCAGCAGCAGACACAGCCACAGCTGACTGCCCAGGATAATCCCGGTAACCAAAGCAGCGGTTAGGGCAGGAAAAAGCCACCGTGAATCAATCAATCCTTAAATGGCTTTTGCGGATTGATGTACTGGTCCAAATGGGCTTCTTCCAAAATGTTGGTATCAAGCTTGATCTGGTGTAAAGCGACATGTTTCAAGCGAATCAGCTTCATTGCATAGTCGTCGTTATGATAATTGCGGATATAATTGATCTCTTTGATTCCAGCCTGTAAAAGACTCTTAGTGCACTGCAGGCAAGGAAAATCGGTGACATAAAGGCTCGCGCCATCCGTTGAGGCACCAAACTTGGCACATTGCAGAATTGCATTCATTTCAGCATGAATCGTCCGCACGCAATGACCGTCACGTAAATAGCAGCCCGCGTCCAGACAATGATCATCGCCTGAAACCGAGCCATTGTATCCGCCAGCGATAATCCGCTTGTCACGAACCAAGACGGCGCCAACCGACAGTCGCTGGCAAGTACTGCGGGAAGCCAGTAAGGCCGCCTGCATCATAAAATACTGATCCCAATCAATTCTATGTTCCACTTTTATCATCCTCTTTTTTGTTCTGCTAACCAGTATACCAGATTCAATCTCAACACCAACGTCAATTTTAAACCGCCACTTGGTCTTTTAGCTTGGCAACCGTCTTATCACCAAAGCCATCGACGTTTTTCAGCTCATCGATGCTTTTAAATGGTCCATGCTGCTGCCGATACTGGATGATCATATCAGCTTTTTTATCGCCAATTCCGTTAATCTGACATAATTCTTCCTTGCTGGCCTGATTAAGATTGATCTTGGGCGTATCCTGTCCCCCAGTCGAAGTACTCGGCCCAGTTTGATCAGCTGCCATCCCTGTCGTCAAACCGCCTGGCAGCTGTTCGCCTTGAGCTGGAACATAGACGACCTGCTGATCCTGCAGCTGCTTGGCCAAGTTGACCTGGCGCATGTCTGCATCGGTATGGACGCCTCCTGCTGCTGCAATCGCTTCTTGAACGCGGGCATTTTTTCCCAGCGTGTATACTCCCGGCCGATTGACCGCTCCTTTTACATCAACACAAACTTTGGCAGGCGATGTCGCTGCCTTGCTTTTATCAACGGCTGCCGGCTTGGTGCTGACAGCCGTGGCAAAAGTTGGATTGGCTGGCGCCGGTCTGGAATACAGCCAGCCACCGATCAGCAGTACCACCCCGCCTAAAACGATCAAAATCGTCTTGCGGTGCAGCTCCCAAAATTCTTGCCACTGCATTTTTTCACCCCCTCAATATGCTTTATGCCAAAAAGACTTATTTGCATTAAAAAAAGCCGAAAATTCTTAAAATTTCCGACTTTCACATTATTTCTTTATTGGTGAGTTCTCAGATACTCAACAGCGTTATTGAAGCTCTTGACCGGTACGACCTTCATCCCCGGCGCATACTTTTTGGCCGTCTTTTTAGCCAATTGGTAGTTGGTCTGATGGCCTTCTTCATATTTGAGAATTGTTTTGGTTGGCTTGACGTAAGGAGCGAAGAAAATCGTCGCGCCGGCTTTATGAGCGGCAATGACCTTCTTATCGATGCCGCCAATCTCACCAACCGATCCATCTGGGGCAATCGTTCCCGTCCCAGCGATTTTGCGGCCATGCCGTAGATTCTCGCCAGATACCTGCTGATAGATCTGCAGACTGAACATCAAGCCGCCGGATGGTCCGCCCAATTGTCCTGGATCAACCTTCACGGGAATCTTGGTATGAATCTTGACGTTGTCAGTCAGTAAAATTCCAATGCCGGCACGATCGCCCATTATCTTGATCAGCTTGTGCGTTGTCTGATGCTTTTTGCCGTTGTGCAGGTAGGTAATCGTAAGGTCTTGACCTACTTTCTGATTGGCAATGTATTTTTGATAGCCTTGAGCAGTATCAAAATGCCTGCCGTCAACCTCGGTGATCGTGTCGCCAACCTTTAGATCATTTTTGAATTTGGATTGCTTTTCAACCTCGAGAACGTAAATCCCTAGATACTGCTTGGTGTATTCCTGATGAGCAGCCTTGTAGGCAACGGCAATCGCCTCATTGATGGCACTCTTCATATAAAAATTTTGTACTTTGTTATAAGTGGCACCGCTTTGACCGCCCGTAACATCAGAAGCCTTCTCAATCGTTGCCTGCGGATCAAAATGGGCCCAGATATAGGTTGCGGGACGGGCCTGCTGCAAGTAGACGGAGGTAATCATATAGCTTCCCTTGTGCTTATCTGGATGCCCCTTAACCGTTACATATGATTTTAGATTATCGGCGGTCCCCGGCGTCTCAATATAATAGTTCAGTGGCCAGAATAAAAACCAGCCAACAAACAAAACCGCGGCCAGAACCCCCGCAATCCGCTTGAGAATCTGCTTATCTTGTCTGCTCATTTTGTTCTTTTACCTGCTCCAGTTTTTGTTCCCGCAGCCGTTTCTCCAAAGCCTTATTGATATTGCCTGGCAAATAAGCAGAAATATCGCCACCAGCTGCGGCGGTCTCCTTTAAAAGGCTGCTGGAGAGATGCTGATATTTAGGATCAGCTAAAAAGAAAATCGTTTCTGCCTGATCGTCTAAAAACTGATTCATCGCTGCAATATCGCGTTCGTATTGAAAATCAGTAACGTTACGCAGTCCACGCATCAAATAGTCGGCGCCAATCTTGTTCATCAGATCAACGGTCAAGCCCTCAGCCGTGATTACCGAAACATTGGAAAGTCCGGCTACTGCTTCTTTAACCTGGGCAACGCGTTCCTCAACCGTAAACAGCGGCTTTTTGGAATCATTGCTCATTACTGCAACCGCCAGCTGATCAAACAGCGCGCTGCCGCGACGAATAAGATCTAAGTGGCCCAGAGTCAGTGGATCAAATGACCCGGGAAAAAGTGCAATCTTCATTAGGCTTCATCCTTTCTAAAACGATAAATCGTCAATACCGTAATACCATAAGTCTGCTGTCGCAAAAACTCAAAGCTGCCCCAATTCTCAGTCGGCAGCTGAGCTTCTTGATTGGTCTCAGCTACGATTAAAGCTTGATCGTTCAATAGATTCAAGTCAACCATTTTTTCCAGATCATCAATAATATGCTGCTTGGCATATGGCGGATCCAAAAAGACCAAATCAAAATGCTGTGTTTGCCGACTCAAAAAATGCAGGGCTTTTTCGGCATCCTGTTTATAAACACTGAAACGCTCAGGGTGCTTGGTAACCTCAATATTTTTTTTGATGGTTTTGATGGCTGCATACTGCCGATCAATCAAGGTCGCATGATCGATTCCCCGCGAAACGGCTTCAATACTCAGCCCACCGCTGCCGCCATATAGATCTAGACTGGTCCCGCCTTCAAAATAAGGGCCGATAATATTAAACAGCGACTCTTTGACCTTATCAGTCGTTGGTCGCGTTGCCATTCCAGGTACGGCATTCAAGCGCCGTCCACGAAACTCGCCTGAAATAATTCTCATTCTTTTTCATCCTCATCATGTTTTTTGTACAGTCCCGTCACTTCCAGATCGGTCAATTCAGGATCGATTTCCGGCCAGTGCGACTGCATTACTTTTCTGACATTACGCAGCTGCCGCAGTTTTTCAATTGTATTGGCAATATTTTCTTCATCAACGTACAAAACCACGTAATGCATCCGGCGCGATGAATATTGAACATGACCATACCGCCGCAGCGACTTGACCGTCTTCATGCTGTTTAAGTAGACGATCAAGCCGCGCCGGGGACGAATCTTAAAGCTCATTACCCGATCCTCCTTTGTCTGATTGCCTGTAGGCGCCGTTGATTTTTACGCCGCAGCTTTTGCCGAATGCTGACATTCATCGCCAAACCAAGCGCAATGCTTAATGCAATCATACTGGATCCCCCATAACTGATAAATGGGAACGTTACCCCCGTAATCGGCAGCAGACCGGTAACCCCACCGACGTTGATTGCAGCTTCAACGGCAATAAAAGTACCCACTCCATAGCAAAGCAGTCCCTCATACATATTGTCAGAGCGGACCCCAACCCGAATAATCTGGCAGATGATGACCGCTAAAAGTGCCAGGATCAAAAATACACCAATAAAGCCAAGCTCCTCGCTGACAACTGATAGGATAAAATCGGTATTTGGCTCTGGCAGATAGCCCATTTTTTGAATACCATTGCCCAGACCAACGCCTTTTAGCCCACCATTGCTGATTGCATAGTATGAATTAACCAGCTGACTGCCGGCACCACTCTGAGTCCCAAACGGATTGACAAATGCCACGAAGCGCGCGACCTGATAGTTTTTGATATGACCAGTTGCCACAACCTTAGCCAAGCTGGGTAAGGCAACCATTCCAATCAAAAGCAGACCGTCAAAAATCAGAATCGTCCAACGTGAATTATAGCCCGATGCCATGATTATCAAAGCAGCAATGGCAAAGTTGATCGAAAAACCACCGACGTCAGGCTGAATAATGATTAAAATCAGCAAAATTGCAGTCAAAATCAATCCTGAAACATAATCCTGCATACTGGGACGATGCAGCTCGTCATTGACCTTGGTACAGCGATCGGCCCAATAGACAATCATAAAAAGCTTGGTGAACTCGGCCGGCTGAATGCTGATCGGCCCCAGATTGATCCAGCCATTGGCACCATTAACGGCACGACCGGCAACCTTAACAAAAAGCAGCGCCAAAAGCAAAATCCCAAAAGACAATCCTAAAATACCTTTAGTTCTTAGCTTGTCTAGATTGAGCGAAGCAAAAAAACCAAATACTCCCCAGCCCATCAATACAAATACGATCTGCTTGATCAGATAGTTGACTGGTGAGCCGCCTGTCTGCATTCTGATTGCGGCACTGGCCGAATAAACCATGACTACGCCGATTAGACACAGCACCAAATACGGAATTAAAATCCAATAGTCAATGTTGCGCAATTTTCGATAGATTTTTTTTAACGTCGTCTTCAACTAGCCATTCCTCGCTTTTTGATAAAATCAAGTAACATTATACACCAGTATTCATGTAAACATGCGGCAAATCACAAGCCGTCTGAAAACTGGATGACATTTAAAAAAGACTCATCATCCGGTTACTAGGCCGAATGATGAGTCTTTATCAAATCTTAATACATGCATCAAGCACTGACTACTTGCGTGAAGCTGCCCGACGACGCTTGGCTTCCTTTTCACGAGCATTCGTGTTCAGAATCTGCTTACGCAGGCGCACGTTTTCAGGAGTGATTTCACAGTATTCATCATCGTTCAAGAATTCCAGTGATTCTTCCAGTGAAAGGTGCGTTGGCGTCTTGATCCGCGCCATTTCATCAGAACCAGCTGCCCGCACGTTGGTCAGGTTCTTACCCTTGGTGATGTTAACGGTAATGTCGTTTTCACGATTGTTTTCACCAACGATCATACCTTCGTAGACTTCCGTACCTGGGTCGATCAAAAGCGTACCACGCGATTCGATCCCCATCATTGCGTAAGTCGTAGCCTTGCCAGCATTCATTGATACCAGCGTTCCCTTAGTCCGGCCTGGGTTCCAGTTCTTGATAACTGGGCGGTATTCCTTGAAGGAGTGGCTCATGATCCCATAACCACGAGTCTGTGACATGAATTCAGTCGAGTAGCCAATCAGACCACGGGAAGGAACTTCAAAGATCATCCGCGTTTGACCGTTCTTGGAAGGTTCCATGTTCTTCATTTCACCCTTACGCTTTGCGAGGGAGTCAATGATACCACCAGTGTATTCATCAGGAACGTCTACTTGGACTTCTTCAAATGGCTCGCAGGTCGTACCATCGATTTCACGGTAGATAACCTGTGGACGAGAAACCTGCAGCTCGTAGCCTTCCCGACGCATCGTTTCAATCAGGATTGACAGGTGTAGCTCACCACGGCCAGAAACCGTCCAGGCACCTGGTTCGTCAGTTGGATCAACCCGCAGTGAAACATCCGTGTGCAGTTCAGCGTTCAGACGGTTTTCCAGTTGACGAGACGTAACGAACTTACCTTCCCGACCAGCAAATGGTGAGTCATTGGTCCGGAAAGTCATTTGCAGCGTAGGCGGATCGATCCGCAATGGCTTCAAGGCTTCAGGATGTTCAGAATCCGTAATCGTTTCACCAACGTTGATGTCTTCCATCCCAGAAATGGCAATCAAGTCACCCGCCTTGGCTTCTTGAATTTCTTCACGCTTCAGACCAAAGAAACCAAACAGCTTGGTAACCCGGAAGTTCTTCTTGGAGCCATCCAGCTTCATAACAGAAACATTGTCGCCGACCTTGATCTTGCCACGGAAAATCCGACCAATCCCAATTCGGCCAACAAAGTCGTTGTAGTCCAAAATGGCAACTTGGAATTGCAGTGGTTCATCGGAGTTGTCGATTGGCGCTGGAATCGTCTTGACGATCGTGTCAAACAATGGCTTCATCGTGTGTTCCTGCGTTGAGACATCAGAGTCGTAGCTGGAAGTACCGTTCATAGCTGAAGTGTAGATAACTGGGAAGTCCAGCTGATCTTCATCGGCACCCAATTCAATGAACAGATCCAATACTTCATCAACGACTTCTTCTGGACGTGCGCCTTTACGGTCAACCTTGTTGATAACCACGATTGGCGTCAGGTGTTGTTCCAGAGCTTTTTGCAGCACGAACCGCGTCTGTGGCATCGTACCTTCAAAGGCATCGACAACCAGCAGCACGCCATCAACCATTTTCATAACCCGTTCAACTTCACCACCGAAGTCGGCGTGGCCTGGGGTATCCAAAATGTTGATCTGGTACTTACCGTACTTAACGGCCGTGTTCTTGGAGAGGATGGTGATACCACGTTCACGTTCAATGGCGTTGGTATCCATGGCCCGATCCTGAATTTCGAAGTGTTCTGGCAAAGTGTCAGACTGCTTCAACATTTCATTGACCAGAGTAGTCTTACCATGGTCGACGTGGGCAATGATCGCAATGTTGCGAATATCATCACGTGTTTTCAAAAGTTATCTTCCTTTCGTCTAATCAATACTCTAAATTTTGTGGGGCAGCGGCCTTGTCATAAAAAAACTGTGACCGCTGTCACAGTCTTGGGCTATTCAGCGATGGTCAAAAGATCTTGACCGGCTTGCTTTGTCGCTACTAATACAAGGTTAGATGATAACACATTGAGATGATCATCGTCAATTGGTTTCACAACTAATCCCAGTTCTTCGGCCAAGACGCGGCCAGCCGCCAAATCCCATGGATGCAGGTGCGAAACGTATGCACCCAAGCATCCGGTCAGCACATAGATCATTTCAATGCCGGCACTGCCATACATTCTTAGACCACGCGCTTTGCGAGCGGCTTTTTGCAGTCCATGAACGTTATTCATGGTCAAATACCCATTCATTACCATCAGACTATCAGCCAGTGATTTGTTTTCGGGTGTATGCAGCCGCTGCTGGTTGGCAAATACTCCCATGCCTTTGCCGCCATGATAGAGCGTTCCCTCGACAACATCCATGATATAGCCCAAGGTTGGCTGACCATCAACGTATAGTCCCATCATAATCGCAAAATTACGCTTTTGCATAACAAAATTCATCGTGCCATCAATCGGATCGACAATCCAAACATGCCCCTTTAAATCATCAACCTGATCGCCAAAGCCTTCCTCACTGACGATTCGACAGGCAGGATCAATTGTTTTGAGCCGTTCATCAATCATTTTTTCATTCTGCTTATCAACAGTCGTCACCAGATCCCTGGCACTGGTTTTTTCAGCAACGTTAAATTTTTTGGTCATCAGCTGCAGCGTTTGCTGACGGACTTCCCACATCAGCCGCTGCGCCTGCTGATCAATTTGTTCGAGCATTCCTACACCTCTAATGTTATTTTACGCTTAGCTTGATTTGTCCTGCTTTTTGCTCACGAGCGGCTTTGATGACATCATAGAGCTGATAGCCACCCGTCACCTTGGCAAATTCTTTACCCAGCCTTTTTTCCTCGCTTTTAGCTGGTACCACGTTCTTAAAATCTCGATAACAGTCCATGATCTGCTGACGATTGATGCCTGTTTCGTAAGCATCCTCCACAACTCGAAACATTGCAATCACGGTTTCAATCTCAGCTGTACTCCAGCCTGGATCCAGTGGATAGGAATAATTTTTATCGTGCACTGTCTTCACTTCCTTTTTACGGTATTCTGCTTATCTCATCTAGTATATGCCTTCATTATCAAATTGACAGGCTTCTGTCCGCTTTTTTTCGAGTTTTTATGATAGACTATTCTTTGAATGTTTAATATGGAGGCGAAACCAAGTATGTTTTTAATGAAAGACATTGTTCGTGATCCCGACCCCGTTCTGCGCAAGCGGGCGGCCAAAGTCGAGTTCCCTCTTTCTGAAGATGACCAGAAATTGGCCAAGGACTTGATGGAATACCTGGTGGTCAGTCAAGATCCTGAACTGTGTGAAAAATATAAGCTGCGGGCCGGCGTCGGGCTGGCGGCTCCGCAAGTCGGCGAATCCAAACAGATGGCCGCTGTCCTGGTTCCTGGTGAAGAGCCAGATGACAAGCCGGTTTTTAAAGACGTTATTATCAATCCAGTAATCATCAGCGAATCGGTTCAATATGGCGCTTTAACTGAAGGCGAAGGCTGTCTGTCCGTTGATCGTGACGTTCCCGGCTATGTACCGCGTCATGATCGGATTACCTTGAAATACCAAGACACGACTGGTGAAACGCACAAGATCCGGCTCAAGCATTATCCAGCCATCGTCTGCCAACATGAAATCGATCATCTGCATGGGGTCTTGTTCTATGATCACATCAATAAGGAACATCCTTTTGAGGCACCTAAAGATACGATTCTATTCGACTAGGCTTAGCCGATTCAAGAAGTCTGAGCACACCGCTTTTCGTGCGCTTGGGCTTTTTATGTTGCCCAAGTTACGTCTGACAAGCGATATCAATTGTTCTGATTCAATTTGCGCAGATCCATTACGTATTCGCGCGTGGCTTCATTATAGATATAGGCTACGTCAATATGCAGCATTTGTTCGTAGGTCCACCAATCAGTCACGACAAATGTTTTGGCTGCTGTTGGCAGATGATCCAGATGCTTTTCTTTCGCATAGGCATTCAGCGCCATTTCAACGTCTTTTTCTTTTAGTTCCGTAACTTTTTTAGCTTTGAGCGTATATTCAAATGCCAGCACGCCTTTCCCCCAAACATCGGCTACCAGCTGTGATTCCGGCATTGATGGCAGCTGCAGCAGATTTTGCTTCAATGCATAAGCCATCGCCGCATCGGTTGCCGCTTGAGCCTGTTTGCGCAGCATGAGCGTTGCTCGGTTGATCATCGTCCGGTGAATCAGCAGATAGATTGCAATGACAATAATTGCCGAGACTAGAATCATGATAAACAGTCGCATTTTAAATTCCTCCGTTTTATTATTCTTATCTTAAGAATACCACATGGTTCATTAAGAATGGCGACACTGCTCGTTAGTTGTGATAAAATAAATTGGTGATTTATCGAGATCCAATATCTAAGGAGAGAAAAAATGACTTTTAAAGTTTACTATCAACCAGATAAAACCATGACTCCTCGACGTGAAAACACCAAGTCGCTTTACTTGGAAGCTGACTCTGAAGCAGCGGCACGTCAGCTCGTGGAAACTAAGACCGAATATCAAATTGAATTCATTGAATTGCTGGATGAAAAGTCTTTGGCATACGAAAAGCAGAATCCAGACTTCAAGATTACCGAATTTTAGGCTGAATGGTCTTTAATGGCTGGGACGGCAAGTCTGTCTCGGCTTTTTTATTATTTTTAAGGAGCGTTGCATGGAGTATTCAATCATTGTTAATCCATTAGCAGGCAGCGGCCGTGCTAAAAAAATCTGGCAGCAGCTGCAGAGCCGTCTAAACGAGCTGAATATCGTGTATCAAGTCGTTGAAACCCGCTATCATGGACATGCCGTCGATTTGGCCGAGCGAATTGCTCATCGTTTTGCTTCTGCTGCGGCTACGCATGTCGTAATGGTGGTTGGCGGCGATGGAACCTTGCACGAAACACTCAATGGGCTGATTAAGGCGAACTCGTCATTACCGCTGGCCTATATTCCAGCTGGCAGCGGCAATGACTTTGCTCGCGGCTATGGTCTGTCGCAAGATCCAATGACCGCCTTGCAACAGGCATTGGACGCCCAGCACCCGACACTGATCAACGTTGGTCATTATTATGATGCGATCAAGCAGGAAGAAGGCTACTTTTTAAATAACCTTGGAGTTGGCTTTGATGCCGCCATTGTCAGTCAGGCTAACGCATCAAGCGCCAAAAAGCGGCTGAATCGCTGGCATCTGGGCAACTTATCGTATTTGTCGCAGGCTTTAGGCGTTTTATACAATCAAGAGCCCTTTGAGACGATGGTGCAAGAAAAAAATGGTCATCATCACCTTTTCCCCAAAACTTTTATTCTGATTGCCAGCAACCACCCCTACATCGGCGGCGGGTTTAAGATTGCTCCTGACGAATCCTTGCATTCATCAACTCTAGAGCTTTTAGTAGTTGAAAGACGCAACTGGCTGATTACGTTTTGGTGTCTGCGGCAGTTTGCACGCGGCAGGCTGAATCATTCTCGTTTTGCCAAATGCTTCCGTGCATCCAGACTGCATTACGTTACGACCTCACTAGAATTTGCGCAAACTGATGGCGAGGAGATGGGCAGTCGTTTTATGGATCTGACGCTGGATACTTGTCAATATCCGTTTTGGGGCACTTCACTAAAAGAAAAAAAGTTTAATTAAAAACGTGCGAACAGCAGGCGTTATCGCCGCAGCTCGCACGTTTTTAACATCCTCGCTTCTATAGTTGGAAACGAAAAACGATTACTCAAGCGGATTTGAAATAATCGTTTGTTTTTATATTTATTTTAAGCCGATTAATCCTCAGAAGCTTCCATCGCCTCAAGAATAATGCTTAGCTGACTGCATTCCTCGCGCAGACGCTGCATTTCATCCCCAAATTGAGGTTCGATCGTTATCGTTTGCGTACCGGATTGAGCGGCATTAGCCTTAGATTCTGCCTGACATAACCGGTTAAGCTTGTTTTGGGCTTCAACTAAATCATGTTGAATTTCAAACTTGTTGCTCACTTTAAACAACCTCCAATAATGAAAATATTTAAAGCTGATCCGGATTGGATAAACATAATTTAACACTCTCTTTAAAAAATGTTAACCTTTTTCGTTTTACAAGTTTGTTACGTTTCAATAAGAAATCTTTTAGTATTTTGTACTTTCAAAACAATTGCTTAATCGATGCAATTAGAAAAGCAGCCCGCAGATCAAGCCGGCTGCTCTTTTATTTTATGGATCAGCGGATTACCGTCCCCGCAAAGCTTGGCATAAAGTAAGGACTGATCGTCTCAATCTCAACGTTTTGCCCAGGCTGTGGTGCAGCTACGTACTGATTGTTGCCGATGTAGATGGCACAATGATAGGTACTCCCATGATTGCCCCAGAATAAGACATCACCTGGCTGAGCTTCAGCAACTGAATGCTGACTGACGCAGCTTTCCAAAGATACCGTATAGTGTGGCAGCGAGATTCCTTCCGCATTTTGGAAAACATAGTCGACCAAACCAGAACAGTCCATTCCGGAAAGCGAAGCCCCGCCCCATACGTATGGAATGTTGGCGTTGGCCAGCTTAACCGCCAGACTCACTACCGAACCAGTCGTCAGATCCGAACTGCTGTTGGTTGAAGCAGCAGTGTCCGCAGCAACAGTCGTACTATTGGCACCTGCCTGTTCTGACGTACTGGATGAACTAGTTGAAGCAGCCGCAGTGGAATAGTCAGTAGTCGCAGTCTGAGTACTTGCCGCTGACGAATCGGCGGCTGCCAGACTGGTCGAAGAAGCTGCTTGCTGATTGGTTGATTCTGCAACTGATGAAGCCACTGTAGACTGTGTTGGTTGTTCAGCCGATGCGCTTTCGTTGATTGCATCTGCCGAACTGATTGCCGCCGCGGTCGTTGTTGTGCTGGATGCAGCAGTCTGCTCAACGGGTACCGTTTCACTGGTTGAGCTTGCAGCCGTCGTTGCAGCGGATTGATCATCAAAACTGGAAACTGTATCTGCCGAAGCCATATTAGCAGCTGACGATTCCGCAGATACCATCTCTGATGATGCTGCTGTAGATGATTGTTCAGTGCCGCTGGTCAAATCCTGCGCTGAAGTTACTGCAGGAGTGGCCGCTTGACTTAAAGCAGCTGCAGGTTCATCGGCTTGACTTGCCTGTGATGCCGCATTACTGTTTGAATCCGTACCATCTGAGGCGGTCGATTCAGCTGAGACAACCGGTGCTGTCTGAACGACTGTTTGACTGACGGAACCGGCATTAGCCGTTGCTGGTACGCTGACAGCAGTATTTGATGCTTCAGCTGCTGAGGTTGAAGCTGGCGTTTGACTGGCAGCCGCCGTTCCTTTGACAATCAGTTGCTGACCAATCACCAGCTGATCAGGATTGCTCAGATGATTCCAGCTTACCAGGTCAGCAAGCGATACATGCAGCCGTTCACTGATCTGACTCAGCGTGTCGCCACTTTTGACCGTGTAAGAGTCACTATCAACAGCTGAAGTTTGACTGACAGTACTGTTTTTTGACAGTTCCAGCTGTTGGCCGGCATAGATCAGATCAACGCTGCTGTTGATTTTTTTAACATGAGGATTGGCATCTTCAATTGCGTTAACGCTGGTTTGGTATTGATTCGCCAGATCCCAAACAGTATCACCATCTTTAACGGTAACCTGATCAGCTTTGGCATGAGCCGTTGCCAGCAGGCTCAATGCACTGACCGTTCCCAACAGCCATTGCCGGCCATGCCGCTGATGCTGAGCTTTGATCCGTTTAACCATGAATTTAACACCTCTTTGAGCTTTACTCGATTGACGTCAAGACGCCACGGAAAAAATTTATACTCTTTTAATTTAACATTTTTTACCGCATATTTGAAGGCGTCACCATGTTCGCTTTATTGGTGATAACCAGTCAATCGCTTGCTAAATGCCGTGTTAAGCCTTTTCAAAAAGATTAAGACTTTCTAAAAAAAGTCATATTTGATAAATTTTATTTAACAATTGGTCAATTAGTCTTTATATTATTGTCAAACTTGCTAAAATGTCTTTTAAAGCACATAAAAGGTGGTTCGTTCAAATGGTTAATCTGTATTTTCATACTAATGATCCTTCCAAGCGCAAAGCCGTTCAATGGTTTGCCAAGCATGATATCGCGTTGACGCAGCGCAACATTGAGAAAGAACCATTGAGCGCAGCCGAGATTCAGCAGCTGCTGACGATTTCTTTAAACGGCACTGACGACTTGGTATCTCAGCGCTCTCGTGAAACCAAGGCCTTAAAGATTGATCCCGATCAAATGACGCTCAACGAATTAACCGCAGCTATTCAAAAAAGTCCGCATATCTTAAAAAACCCGATTATTTTTAGTGAGAATAAGTTGATTACGGGCTTCGACAAAGAAAAAATGGGACTCTTTATCTCCAAACAGCAGCGGCGCATCGAGTTAAAACGACTTCTACAAAGTTTCGCCACGCCAAGTCCGCAGGCTAAACCGGCTTAGGCTGCCCAATACTTAATATAACTAAAAAGGATTCAGCATTGAAGCGCTGAATCCTTTTAGTTTAGTCTTCAACCGGTTTAACTTCCGGCATGTTGTAGAGATAGTGAATCGATTCGTGATTATGAATGCTTGCAACGGCGCCGGCCAACAGATCAGCAATCGACAGCCGCACCAGCTTATCGATCCGTTTTTCTGCCGGCAGATCGATCGTATCGGTAACCACCATGTTTTTAACGGCTGAGTTTTGAATCCGTTCAACAGCGCCTTTTGATAAGACTGCATGCGTGGCAACGCCATAGACCTCTTTGGCACCACAGCTCTTGAGCAGTTCTGCTGAGTTGGCAACTCGGACGCCGGTATCAACGATGT
This sequence comes from Limosilactobacillus mucosae DSM 13345, assembly GCF_001436025.1. Taxonomy (GTDB): domain Bacteria; phylum Bacillota; class Bacilli; order Lactobacillales; family Lactobacillaceae; genus Limosilactobacillus; species Limosilactobacillus mucosae. Next base: position 49,328 of record NZ_AZEQ01000011.1, read on the forward strand.
CGTCAACTACCAGGGCCGTCTTATTGGCAACGTCCCCAATGATTGAGGTTGGCGTTTCCGTAGTTTTGGTGCCGCGCTGCTGTTCAAGATTACGATTATCAATAATGGCAATCGGCGTCCCCAAAAATTCAGCAAAGCGCCGTGCCAGCGTAACCCCAGCATGATCTGGTGCTACAATGACCGTATTTTCCAAGTCAAGATCACTTTGCGCAAAGTAGGAAGCCAAAATTGGTGCAGCCTGCAGGTGATCAACCGGAATATCAAAGAAGCCTTGCAGCTGTGGTGCATGGAAGTCAATCGCAATCAAGCGGTCAATTTGATCCATCTCCAACAGGTTGGCAATCAGCTTGGCCGTGATCGGTTCCCGACTGCGGGCTTTTCGATCTTGACGAGCATAGCCATAGTAAGGCATGATCACGTTGATTTTTGCCGCACTAGCCCGCCGCAAGGCATCGACCATGATCAAAAGCTCCATCAGATTGGTGTTAACCGGCTGAGAAACGGATTGCAAAACATATACTTCGCGACCACGAACGCTTTCGTTGATGGTAATCGAGATTTCGCCATCCGCAAAGTGCGTAATCGTAGCATCCGACAGCGGCAATCCTAATTTTTCAGACAATCGCCGTGCCAGTGGCTGATTGGAGTTCAGCGCAAACAGACGAACGTTTTCTGCATTTTCAATCTTGCTCATTTAAATCCTCCACGCAATTATGTTAAACATTAAGAATATTATCGCAACAAATCCCTTGTTGTGCAAGCCGTATCTGATTTAATCGTCATTAGGCGTAACGTTTTGCATTCCAATCATCGGGTCAATCGCCTCTTGTTCAATCAGCCGTGCAGTCAAACGATCTGGCAACTGTGCGGCTGGCTGCGGCTGGGCCTGAGGATCGCTATTTTGGTGATGATGCTTTAAAAAATCAATTGCTTCTGCTTTAGGAACGTTGGCAAACAGATTGATTCCCTCATCATCACTGACCGGCTCGGGTGCCCGATAAAAATCTGGCTGCTGCCAAACCTTGAGCAGGCGATCAGGCAGCATCGTGTGTCGAGCCAGGGGCGGCTGCTGGATACAATCCTGAAAAGCTTCTGGCTGACCAAGCAGCAGCAGGAAATCAGTCGCCCGTGTGACTCCCGTATACAGCAGATTACGCTGGTACATCAAGCGGTAGTTGGCCAGCATCAATAGGATCACCATTTTAAACTGACTCCCCTGTGATTTATGAATCGTTACACAGTACGCCAGCTGTAGATTGGCCAATTCTTTGCGATTATAGCTAACCTCGTTGTCATTGTTAAAACGGACGGTTACCTTGAGCGGCTTTTTGGCTGATTTAGTCTGTGGAGCATTGTCGCCTCCTTCAATCGCGGCAATGATTCCCATGTCGCCATTATAGACGTTGTTGCTTGGGTCGTTGACTGTTTGAATTACCTTATCGCCTTTACGAAAAACCGTCTCACCAAATTTAACCTCCTGCCGATTTGGACTGGCGGGATTCAAATGATCCTGTAGATTGCGGTTTTGCTGGTCAATGCCGGCAATTCCCTTATGCATTGGGATCAAGACCTGCACGTTCATTAGATCACATCCCGGCTGGCTTAGTCCCCAATCCATCAGCTGATTGATAAACCGGCCAGCATTTTGAGCATCAGTTGGAATAAACGAGCGATCCGGCAAGGCCTGCTTAAACAAATCAGCTGGTACCTGGCCTTCATTGATGCTTTTTGACAGCGGAATGATCGTTGATTTAGCTGACTGACGATGAATCTGCGTCAAGCGAACCTGCGGCAGTTGGGCAAAGCTTAAAAGATCCCGAAAAACCTGTCCTGGACCAACTGACGGCAATTGATCCTGATCACCAACCAAAACCACATGCATCGTTTGAGGAATCGCGGCGACTAAAGTCTTAAACAGCAATGTGTCAACCATCGACATCTCATCAACGATCAGCAGACTGCCTTTCAAACGGCTAGCTGTCATTTTAGATGGCGTTTCTTGGCCAGTCAGTCCCAATAGATGGTGAATCGTGCTGGCTGGCATCTTGGTTGCAGCCGCCATTTGCTGGGCAGCTCGACCGGTTGGCGCCGCTAAAATGATTTCTTCATCATCAACACCATGCAGCTGAGCAAAGCTGTTAACGATCCCCCGAATAATGGTCGTCTTCCCTGTCCCTGGTCCTCCAGTAAGTAAAAGCACCTTGGATTCAAGCGCCATTTTGATTGCTTTTTTCTGCTGCTGGTCATAATCGATCCGGGCTGCCTTTTCTGCAGTCTGGACGGCCTCATCAACCCGTTTTTCGTCAACTTTGGCTTCAGTAAACAAAATTCGATGCAGATGCTCAGCAATCAGCCATTCGGAATTATACAAGAAGCGTGGATAGATATGTTCGGCATCCTCAGCCTGCAGTTGATGGGTTTTAATCAGCTCAGCCAGCTCGTTTTCAAACAGCGCTGCATCGGATACGTTGCCCAGCTGACCCATTGCACGTGCGATCAGTGTCTTTTGACTGACATAGGTAGCACCTTGATTCATAGTTTCTTGATTTAAGACTTCCAATAAGGCTGCCGCAATTCGCCGCGGATCATCTGGTGCAATTCCCAAGACCCCGGCAGCAAAGTCCGCCCGACCAAAACCGATGCGATCAATATCCAAAACCAGTTGATAGGGATTCTCTTTGATGACCTTCATCGTATCCGCACCGTATTTATTAATGATCCGCTCACTGAGACGATCCTTAAAACCGAGTTTGGCCAGCCATTCTACAAGTTCATCATTCATTTGGTGCTCATCATGGCGGGCATTGAAATAATCAGCAGCCAGCTTGCGATCAGCCTCATTAGAAATCTTGATCTTCTCCAGTCGCTTAGGATCATCAACGGTTTTGGCGACCGCTTTTTTGCCAAACTTCTTAAACAAGCGGTGGCTGATCTCGGCCGCATCCGTAACCGCAATCCCAGCCTGGTTTAAGGTCCCAGTCAGCTCATCTTCTGACTGCGGTAGGGCAATCTGACATCTCGCAGCCTCGAATTGCCGGCCATAATTGGCATTGTCGACCAGCCGACCGGTAAATTCGTACATTTGGTGTTTTTTAATGTCTCCCAGTGGTCCCTTGACCGTAATCTCCATTTCTGACCAGGGAAAACTGGCCTCTTCCACATCAACTACGCAGATACGAAAAGCTCTGGGTCCTTCTTCTTTAGCAAACTTGATAAAATTAACCGTCCCCCGCAGACTCTCTTTAGCTGATGCGCTTTTACTCTTGGCCATGCAAATCCTCCCTTACTTCCTGGTAGTCGACGGCACGAAACTGATTGCCAAAACGGGCGCGCGTCTGCCAGTAGCCAATGAAGCGATAGGCCTGACCGACTTTAAGCTGACCAAAGCGTCCAACCACGGTAATCTCAGCCTGCTTCTTGACAAACGGCGCTTCTAAAACCTGCACGTATAAGACTTGATAAAAACTGTTCGGCGCAACAAAAGCCGCCCGACGCAGAACGCCGATAAATGACGTTGCTGCCGGACGGCTATTTTTTTGAGCAGCAATCATTTATCTTGACCAGATTGCTTTTGCAAAAAGTGCTCAATATCTGAAATACGTTTTTCGCTTTGTGCATAATAGTCTGGATCAAGCTGCTGTGACTGATTCAGGTAATCCTGGTAAGGCTCGCCTAAGACCATTGCCACCAGTCCTCGGTTGAACTGCGTATCAGCACGGCCTGGGTGACGCTTTAAGATCAGGTCATAGTAGTTTTTAGCCTGTTTAAACTCGCCCAGTGCCAATAACGAATCCCCAATTGCCTGATTGATTTCAGGATCTTGCGGACGCAGATCATGAGCCGTCAAACCATATGCCACCGCCTGCTGATAGTTTTTCTGCTTCATGTAGCTTTGCGCAAGCATCAAATAAGAATCGGCCTTCAGTTTGGCATCATCGATTTTATTGTACTGCTTGATTGCTTCATTGGTCTTGCCGACTGAGTAATAGACGTTGCCCAAGCCATAGTTTAACAGGTTGACGGCTTTGGCATCATTTTTCTTTTCAAAGATGCCCAAAGCCTTCATAAACAGCTCTTCTGCCTGCTCAAAGTCGTTAAGACGCGTCAAGAGTGCACCCAGGTCATAGTAATTGTTGAATTTGTCTGGTTCTTCATCGATTGCCATTACCAAGCGGTGAACCAGCTTTTGAGTCTGTTTTTTCTGTTCTTCGCGATTGATTTCTTGGTTGCTCATATTATTCACCCCATTAAATCGTATCAGTCGGATCTAGATGTTCTTTATGCAGATAAGTGGTATCGTTCCATTTTTCCAATTCAAAATGCTCAGCATCATCGGTTCTCAAAATCGTAGTCGATGTATTGCTAAGTCCGCCACGATCCTTTAGATGGGCCATTGGAACTGCAAGCAGGCCATTAATGGCGGCATTTAAAGCGGCCCCATGGGAAACGATCAATAGATTTTGATTGCCGGAATAGCAGCGTGCGTACTCTTTAACGGCCTGACCAACCCGAGCAATCACCTCAGGAAAACTCTCGCTTTGCACGATCGAGGCATCATAGCGATCAGGATGATGTCGAAAACTGTCCAAAACCGCGGGCCACTTTTCAGCAACGGCGCTGAAATGCATTCCTTCCATCAGTCCCAGATCAAATTCACGCAGCCGACTGTCAATCGTAAACGGCACCGTCTGCTCCAGATTGTCAAGCAGCGTCATTGCCGTAACGCGGGCTCGTTTAAGCGGACTAGCATAAACATGAGCAAAAGCGGTGTTATTTAATGATTTCGCTAACAACTCAATTTCTTGATAACTGCTTTTCAAGAGCGGTGAATCGCCATGGGCACCTTGATAGCGCGATTGGAGGTTCCACTGAGTCTTACCATGTCTGATAAAATAGATCCTTGTCATTTTTCTCTTCCAAATGTCTGCCTTTTTTGATGTGTCTGCTTATATGATACCAAAAATAACTGGGAGATAACCAATATTTATCATTATAAATATAAATAAAGATATCATTAAAGTACTCAATGATAGCAAAAAACCGCTCGCGGGTAACTGCAAGCGGCTCTGTCAAAGACAGTCTTGATTATACGTATTGAAGTTGATGATCATGATTGTAGGCACGATCGATAATTGCACTGCCCAAGCATTCCTGACCGTCATAGAAAACTACGGCCTGGCCTGGCGTAATTGCCCGTGCCGGTTCATCAAACTCGACCGTTACCATCTGATCGTCATCACTGATTGTTACCGTAACGCCTTCATCGATCTGACGATAGCGGAACTTGGCCGTACAGTGGAAATGGCGGCCATAGCGACTGACCACGTCATCAACCCAGTGAATGTCGCTGGCTTCCAGATGAGTAGCATACAGATGCTCATTTTCATAGCCTTGACCAACATAAAGCACGTTTTTGGTAATATCCTTGCCGATTACAAACCAAGGCTCATTGCTTTCCTTATTGCCGCCAAGGCCCAAACCACGTCGCTGACCAATCGTGTAGTACATCAGACCGGCATGCTGACCAACTACCTTGCCATCAACGGTTTCCATGTTGCCGGGCTGTGCTGGCAGATACTGGCTCAAGAATTCACGGAAATGACCATCTTCTCCGATAAAGCAGATTCCTACCGAGTCTTTCTTATCAGCAACCGCTAGTCCTGCTTCCTTGGCAATCTCGCGCACCTGCTTTTTGGTGTAGCCAGCCAGTGGGAACAAAACATGATCCAGCTGAGCATGATCCAGCTGACTCAAGAAATAGGTCTGATCTTTATGCGGATCAGCCGCCCGCATCAAGTGCATATTGCCATCAGCATCTGCTTTCAAATCAGCATAATGACCGGTTGCAACGTACTCGGCACCCAGCTGATGAGCATATTCAATAAAAGCCTTGAATTTGATCTCTTTGTTGCAGATAACGTCAGGATTAGGCGTGCGGCCCTTCTTGTATTCTGCAATGAAGTACTTAAAGACTCGGTCCCAGTATTCCTTTTCAAAGTTTACTGAATAATATGGAATACCAATCTGCGTGGCAACCTTAGCGACGTCCTTATAGTCCTCAGTTGCAGTGCAGACGCCATTTTCATCAGTGTCATCCCAATTCTTCATAAAGACGCCCACGACATCATAGCCCTGCCGTTTCAGCAAAAGCGCCGTAACTGAGGAGTCAACGCCGCCGCTCATGCCAACGACAACGCGAGTCTTAGAGTTGTCTGTCATTTTATCACCATCATTTTCAATAGATTCTGGAACAATCTACGAGTGAAGGTCGCGTGTTCACAGTGTTTTTCATTGTAACAAAGACACGCCCGGTTTGACCAGTAAAAAACATTATTGACGATCAAAGATATGCCGCTCGACCATTTCATTCAAGATGAAGTGATACTGAGTCGTCAATTCATCAGCACGCGGATGCCTAAAAATGTTGACTTCACGAAAGCCGTTGGTATTGACGGTTTCCATTTTAAAACCAGTCATTTCTGGATTGATGCGAATCTTCAAACGAGCAACTGGTTTGAATGGATTTTGCCGATCCAGGCTGCCTAAGTAGGTATAGACGCCCCGCGCTGACTGTTCAAATCCTAGATCAAGCAGCGTGTATTTTTTTATCTCCGGGCTGATTGAATATGTGTCAGTATCGCCGGGAAGCTTTAGCTTAGAAACGAATTCAGCCATCTTATCCCTCCTGAGCGTTTAGATCGCTAAACAGCTGCAAAAGCATCTTAGCTGAGCGCTTACCGGCTTCGATGATAAACTCATCAAATGAGACATTGGCCTTTTCATCACCAGTATCAGACATTGCCCGCACAACAACGTAAGGAAGCTTGTGATCACAGGCTACCTGTCCCACAGCAGCGCCCTCCATTTCAGCGGACAGAGCATCTGGGAAGTGCTGCTTGATCTTGGCAATCGCAGCCTGACTGGCAACAAATTGATCACCCGAAACGATCAGGCCGCGCTTGACGTTCAAGCCAGTCTTTTCACCCGCCGTCATCAAGGCACTGCCCCATTGCTGTGAGGCTTTGAAACGAGGCGTTTTTTGCGGCAGCTGGCCGTATTCATAGCCAAAAGCAGTCGCGTCAACATCATGATAGGCCGTCTCTGAAGAAACCACCACATCGCCAACATGCAGGCCTTCGCCAATCCCGCCAGCTGAACCAGAATTGATAATGACGTCAACGGCAAAGTCCACTGCCAAATGCTCAGCAGTAATCGCAGCCTCAACCTTGCCGATCCCAGATTCAACCAGTACGACGTCTTGACCATCAATTTGACCGGCAAAGTACTCTTTATCGCCCAGCGTCTTGGTCCGATTATTTTTTAGAGCTGCCTTTAGTTCCTTAATCTCCTCTTGCATCGCACAAATAATTCCAAACTTCATTAAGATCTTCCTTCCATCAACCTACAAAAAACAAAATTAGATAGACGACGATAATCGCCAGACTAAGCCCTAGAATTGCCCAATTCAGCCGGCGCTTTAAACGAGCAGTCTTTTCTTCAGCCAGCTGCTGTGCTTGAGCCTTTTTTACCGTTTGGCGCGGTTGCAGCGGCGTTGGCTCACTGACATCATCAAGCGGTGGTTCAGGATTTTCCTGAATTTGCTGCTGCTGTTTTTGCCATTCACGATACTGCTGGCGCGTCATTTTTTCTGGATCAATCTGCTGATTTTTCATTATTTTCCTTTAATTTCTGGGCCAATGTCTGCGCCTGCCAATAATAAACCGCTACGATCGTCTTGGAGTCTTGAATCTCACCATTGGCAATCATCTGCAGAGCCTCCTCAAGACTGAAGCGGTAGAGCTTGATGTCTTCATCTTGGTCTTGCGGCAGGGCACGTTCAACCGGTTTGAGGCCCTTAGCCAGATAAAGCGTCAAGAATTCATCGCAAAAGCCTACGGAACTGTAAAAAGACGTAATCTTGGTCAATTTATCAGCTTTAAGGCGCGTTTCTTCGTTCAGCTCACGAACGGCCGCGTGTCTTGCATCGCCGTGATCGCGTTCATCCAGCTTGCCGGCCGGAATTTCCCATGTAATATTCTGCACTGGGGCTCGCCACTGTTTTTCTAAAATCATCTTCTGATCATCATCAATTACCAACAAAGCAATTGCCGGGGCATGACGCACGATCTCACGCACAGCAGTATTTCCCTGCGGTGTTTTGACGTGCTGAAGCTCAACGTCGACTACATGGCCTTTGAAGACCGTCTGTCGATCAATCGTTTTTTCTTCTAGATCCATTGTCGTCCCTCATTTCTAAAAATTATCCAATGGTCGAACATGAGCAGCTTGCGGCCCTTTTCTTCCCTGTACGACGACTAAGGAAACCAGCTGTCCGGGCTTTAGCTCACGATGGCCGCTGCCTTCAATGCCATTAAAGTGAACAAAGACATCTGGCTCGTTTTCAATTTCAATAAAGCCCCAGCCTTTTTGGGCATCAAAATTTTTTACGCGTCCTTTTAGCAATTTTTTCACCTGCCATTTCACTGCAAAATAAAAATGCATCAAACAGTTAAATGCTGCTTGATACATTTTACACCGTTTATTAAACCTTGTCTTTAACCGGTCAATAAAGGTTCGTTTAAGATTACTTTTCTAGGCCAGTAGCAACCGTTTCAGGGAAGTTTTCCCGCACCAGCTTTGCACAGCGCGCACAAAGCATTGGATAAACGGCATCCTCGCCAACGTCTTCTTTTACCATCCGGCAGCGTTGGCAGGTTTCGCCAGCAGCGACGGAAACCTTTACGGCAACGTTGTCGTTGAACTTCTCGGCATCAGCTGGTGCTTGGTCAGCATCATGAACGTGCAATGCCGATACGCCAAAGAGCAGACCGGCATCAGCGTTCATGCTGTCCAAAAGCGTCTTTTGACTGTCGGTTAAGTACAGATCAGCCTGTGCTTCCAGCGACTTACCAATCAGCTTGGCATCACGCGCTTCTTCCAAGGCCTTCAGAACATGAGAGCGAATCTCCATAAAGTCGTCCCACTTGTTCAGCAGTTCTTCTTCATTGGCGTAGGTCCGTGGCTCTGGAATTTCAGTCAGCTGGACGAACTGTTCTGGCTCATCCATGTATTCCCAGACTTCTTCGGTCGTGTGCGGCAGAATTGGCGTCAGCAGCTTAACCAGCGTTACCAAGATGTCGTAAAAGACCGTCTGCATTGAACGACGCGCATGAGAATCCTTGGCTTCGACGTACAAGACGTCCTTGGCTACGTTCATGTAGAATGCCGACAGATCATTGTTCACAAAGTTGATCAGCTTCTTGTAAGCCGTCATGAAGTCATACTCATCAAACAGATCGCGCATTTCCTTTAAGAAGCGGTTCAGCTTAACGACCATGTATTGGTCAACGCTTTCCAGCTTTTCATAGGAAACCGTGTCATCATTGGCATCAAAGTCAGCCGTGTTGGCCAAAAGGAAGCGGAAGGTATTGCGCAGCTTCCGGTAGGCATCCGAGATCTGCTTGAACGTATCCATCGAAACCCGCACATCAGCTGAAGTATCGGCACTCATTACCCAAAGACGGATAATTTCGGCCCCCATCTGCTTAACGACCTTGTTTGGATCAATAACGTTACCGATCGACTTGGACATCTTCTTGCCGTCCTTGTCCAGCGTAAAGCCTTGCGAAACGATGGACTTGTATGGAGCATGACCAGAAAGTACGACGCTGCAGATCAGGCTGGAGTTGAACCAGCCACGGTATTGGTCAGAACCTTCCAGGTACATGTCGCATGGGTAGGTCAGGTAGTCACGCTCTGCCAATACGCCTTGGTGACTGGAGCCAGAATCGAACCAAACGTCCATGATGTCGGTTTCTTTCTTAAACTGACCATGTGGCGAATGTTCACTGGTAAATCCTTCTGGCAGCAGGTCCTTGGCATCGCGTTCAAACCAAACGTTGGAGCCATACTCACGGAACAGGTCGGAAACATGGTTGATCGTTTCTTCAGTCATGATTGGCGTGCCGTCTTCAGCGTAGAAGATTGGCAATGGCACGCCCCAGACCCGTTGACGCGAGATGACCCAGTCGCCGCGATCCTTGAGCATGTTGTGCAGCCGAACCTTGCCCCAGCCTGGATAGTATTTAACTTCATCAACGGCATTTAAGATTTCATCACGCATCTTGTCAATTGAGACGAACCATTGATCAGTAGCCCGAAAGACGATTGGCTTTTTGGTCCGCCAGTCAAATGGATAGCTGTGTTCCAGCGGTTCCTGCTTTAAGAGTGCATGATGCTTTTTCAAAAGATCCAACGAAATGTCGTCAGCATCCTGATAGAAGACGCCATCAAACTCAGGACCGTTTTCAGCAGTCAAGACACCTTGATCGTTCATTGGTGCAAAGATCGGCAGGCCATACTTCTTGCCGACTTGGTAGTCATCATCACCATAGCCAGGCGCGGTATGAACCAGCCCTGTCCCTGCTTCAAGCGTGACGTGATCACCATTAACAACCAGCATTTCCTTGTCGTTGTATGGGTGCTTGCTGGTCATGCGATCCATGTCTTGACCAGACAGCCGATCAACGACTTCATATTCATCCCAACCGAACTTTTCAGCACATTTGGCAACCAGCTCATCGGCAATTACAAACTTCCGATCATCATTAGCCGGCTTAACTACGGCATAGATAATCTTGGGGTTCACGGCAACGGCTTCAGAAGCTGGAATCGTCCAAGGAGTAGTCGTCCAGCCAACCAGGTACGTATCATTGTCCAAACGTCCCTTGCCATCAATAACCTGTTCACAGAAGTAGGCCGTCTTGGCTACAACGTCATGATATTCAACTTCGGCTTCTGCCAATGCAGATTCAGATGACCATGACCAGTAGACTGGCTTTTTAGCTTGGTATAGCAGACCTTTCTTGGCAAAAGCACCAAAGACTTTGATCTGTTGTGCTTCAAACTCCTTAGCCAGCGTCAGGTATGGGTTGTCCCATTCGCCAGAAACTCCCAGCCGCTTAAAGTCAGTCCGCTGCTTGTCGACCTGTTCCAAGGCAAACTTGCGGCACAGATCCCGAAATTCAGTCGTGCTCATCTTCTTGCGGTCATAGCCCATCTTGGTCAGTTGATGCTCAATCGGCAGACCGTGCGTATCCCAGCCTGGTACGTATGGTGCCCGAAAACCAGCCATCGACTTGTAGCGAACGATAAAGTCTTTGGAGATCTTGTTCATGGCATGGCCAATGTGGATGTTCCCGTTAGCATATGGAGGGCCATCGTGAAGAATAAAAGTTGGCTTGCCCTGATTCAATTTTTGCCGCTGTTCGTAGACTTTGTTGTCTTCCCACAGCTTTTCGCGTTGTACTTCGGTTTCCGGCAAGCGTCCACGCATAGGGAACTTAGTCTTGCCGATGTTCAAAGTGTCTTTGACCCGCATCTGCGAATTCCTCCTTGTCAATTCTCTAAACTTAAAAATCGCGTCCAAACGACAAAACGCTCCGCCCGCAATGGGACGAAGCGTTTTCGTGGTACCACCCAAGTTCAAATCAGTTGTCTGATTCCTTAAGTCATTTGGTAACGGCAATGAGCCGGCCAATGCTACTGAGTTCGCATTGACGTTCAGAGATGATAGCTGCCCAGGCCTTAATTGCCAACCTCTCACCATTCGTTGGCTCGCTGAAATACGACGCTGGGGGCGTGATTCTCCTCAACAGTTTGTTCGCGATTAATTATCAACTAGTGTGCCGAACTGTCAGGAAAGACAACAACCGTCTCGCCATCATTTTTAGCAGCAGGCTTGGCCGCAGCTTTTTGATCCTGCTTTGGTGCCTGACTTTCCTGCGACTTTTCAGCAGCTGGTTGATCGATTGCTTGTGATTCTACACTGTTTGTCGAATGATTGTCAAGACTGCTTCCCAAAATCTTTTGAATTTCGTCATATTTGCTCAGATCGTCATTCGCCAACAGCTCATCCCAATCCTTGCTCTTAACGACTTCCAGCTGTGATTCCAGCATTACCTGCAGTCGCTGCCTGAAAATCCGTGTTTGTTTTTTAAGATCATTGGTTTCCGTAGTCAGTTTCCGCGTTTCATCGGCACTGTTTTCAACAACTTGATTTGCCTTGGCATTGGCTTCTGAAACAATATCGGTTGCCTGTTTTTGCGCCTCGCGAATCATGATTTCGGCTTCGCGTTTGGCATTGTTCTTAACCTTGTCGGCTGCTTCTTGCGCGACCAGAATCGACTTGTTCAAAGAATCCTTCAAGTCCGTGAAGTATTTTAGTTTTTCTTCATTGGCCTTGATAGTTTCCGTTAATTCATGATTCTTAGCCTGCAGTGCCTGAAACTCACTGGCCACTTGACGCAGAAATTCATTGACCTCGCTGGGATTATAGCCCCGCATTTTGTTGTCAAACTGCTTTTTGCTGATTTCTTCAACGGTTAACGTCATTTGCTTTTCCTCCAAACTAAGCATGCACCACTGACATGGCGACGCGAATCTTATTTTTTCTTGTAGTTCCTTGGATCTCATCAATCCGAATTCGACCTGCATGCCGTACTGAAAGCAGATCATGAGCAACCAGCGGATAATCGGGACGCATCTCAGTCTCCCAGTTTACCCGCGCATCGCCATGTTCAATCAGCTGCTTGGCACGGTTGCGTGAATAGTTAAAGCCGGCTGCAATCACAGCATCCAAGCGCATTGATGAAACCGTATCAGTCATGGTTTCCCAATCTTCTTGGGGCGTCACGATCATTTCTGGTTCAACCGGCTTCATTTTAACGTGGATCTTGCCAATCTGACCAACCTGCTGCCGCAGATAGTCGGTTAGACTGCGGCTGACTACTACTTGCCAGCGCATTCCCTCGTTGAGCACGTCACCAAATGATGAACGCACCAAGCCAGTGCCAATCAGTGTTCCCAAGATCTGCCGATGATGCAGCTCGGTGAATTTGGTTGGGTAGTCGATTTCAATCAGCTGCAGCTCAAAGTCAGTCTGCTGCGGCTCATAATAGCTGGGATAAAACAAGACCCGCTGCATCTCAGCATGCTCCCAGCCGCCATTGGCCCGCATTTTAACATCATCACGTCGATTGGTCAGCGTTTGAGCGATATAGACCTGGCGCGGATTCAAAAAATCAGTCAAAATCGGCCGGTATTGATCAGCGGCCATATTCAGCCAATCCTCAACCTGAGCAATCAAGGGCGCTTCATCAGGACGAAAATGCTGCTTAATGTTTTCTTCATCCGTCATTTTTCTGCTCCTAATAGCCTATTATTCTGGTCAGCATAATAATGCCATACTGTACCAGATAAAGCACGAATACGGCCACCACCGGCGCAAAACTGATCCCTCCCAGTGGCGGAATGTGTTCGTCAAAAAAACGCAGATACGGCTGAACCAGCTTAGTGAGCAATTCACCTAAACGGCTCTGCATTGCACCCGGAAACCAGGTTAAAAGACACCAGACAACAATCAGTAAAATGTAAGCATCAATAATTTTATTGATCAGCCATGCAAGATAAGCAACCATATTTCTCCTTAAAGTCGTTCACTGTTATTGGAATTAAGATCACCGGCCAGCTTACCGGCAACATCAACGTCACGTGGCACGCATAGAAAGATCTGCTCGCCAATCCGCTTAATTTCACCATCAATTGCATAGACGGCCCCATTTAAAAAGTCCACGACCTTGTTGGCAGCTTTGTTGTCCATCTGAGTGAAATTAACGATAACGGCATGATGACTCAGCAGCTCATCAACGATTTCCTTGGCCTCGCCATACAACCGCGGCTCAAACAGCATGATCTTGCCATTTTCAACCGGTGCTGGCTTAGCCGCAGCATGCTGTGCTCGATCAATCGGGACCACCTTTTTGCTGATGGCTGGCGTTACGGGAGCTGCTGGTGCGACCGGCTGCGGCTCGTAATCTTCAGTTTCTGATTCAGAGCCGATTCCAAAAAAGTTATTTAAAAAATTAGCCATTTTTGCTCCTCCTTTAATTCTGAGCTGAAGATACAGCAAAAGGGAGCGCCTTTATTCAGCTCCCCCAAATCACTAATTAATCATGACGACGGTTCTTGAAGAATGGTGGCATCGTCAGATTATCATCGTCTTGTTCGTCGGATGCAGCTACATCCCCATGAAAGACATTGAATTCTGGCTTTTTAACGTGATTGAACTCATCGTTTTGTTCACGCGTATCGGTTAAATGAGTGCCAGCGGTTGGATCATCCCAGCCAGCAAATGGATCCTGAGAAGCTGCTCGTTCACTCCGTTGATTTTCGACTGGACGTTCTTCTACAGGCTGTTCAGCAGGCTTGCTTTCAGAAACTGGCTTGGCCTCTGGTTCAACACGGGCAGCGTGCGTTTCACTGGCAGCTGGCGTGCTTACTGGCCGAGCAGCGGCTGCCTGTTGGCGCTGCTGTTTGGCCTTATCGATACCAGTAGCGATAACCGTTACGCGAACCTCATCGCCAAGCGTGTCATCCATGGCCATCCCAAAGGCAATATCAACATTGGTATTAGCAGCCTGACTGATGACGTTGGAAGCTTCCTGGGCTTCAAACATCGACAGATTCTTACCACCAGTAATGTTCATCAGGACATGTTCAGCCCCGTCAATCGATACTTCAAGCAGTGGTGAGGAAATGGCCTTCTTCGTGGCTTCGGCAGCCCGGTTTTCGCCTGTCGAAGAACCAATTCCCATCAAAGCAGAGCCCTGGTTTTCCATCGTATGACGAATGTCGGCAAAGTCCAGGTTGATGTAGCCAGGATTGGTAATCAGATCGGAAATCCCTTCTACACCTTGACGCAGAACGTTATCAGCCTCTTTAAAGGCTTCCATCATTGGCGTCTTCTTGTCAATCATTTCTAACAGTCGATTATTGGCAACGACGATCAGCGTATCAACGTTTTGCTTTAATTTTTCAAGTCCTTCGCTGGCCAATTTGGCACGGCGCTGACCTTCAAAGGTAAATGGACGCGTAACGACACCAACCGTCAGCGCACCAGAGTCCTTGGCAATCTTAGCAACGACTGGAGCAGCACCAGTCCCGGTACCACCACCCATGCCGGCAGTTACGAATACCATGTCAGCACCTTCAAGGGCTTTTGAAATTTCAGACTCGCTTTCTTGAGCAGCCTTGGAGCCGACTTCCGGATTAGAGCCGGCACCCAATCCTTTGGTCAGCTTGGGGCCTAATTGAATCTTGGTTTGGGCGTGTGAGGCATCCAATGCCTGCAGGTCAGTGTTGGCAACGATAAAATCAACGCCGGACACTTTATCATTGATCATTTGATTAACTGCGTTGCCGCCACCGCCGCCGACACCGATAACCTTGATCTTCGCACCCTCTAATTGCATTTGGTCAGTTTCATTAGTTAAATTGTCCATTCGTTGGTTCCTCCGTCACTTTAAAAGTTAGTCTAATTAGTCAAAGAAGTTCTCTAAGAAGCGCTTAATGCCACCCTTGCTCTTAGGCTTTTTGACGGGCTTTTCCGGCGTCATTGGCTCTTCTTTTGCTTGCTGAGGTTCTGACGAGGCATCAGGCATTGGTTTTTGATATGACTCTTGATAGTAGCTACGAGTCGTTTCCAGCTTGCGCGGCTGCTCGGCTTGATGAGGGCTCATAATCAAGGCACCTTGCTGAACGGTTTGCTTCAGCAGACGATCAATATCGTTTAGGTGATCCTCATACATTCCCAGAGCAATTGCCAGTGCAAAGCCAGGATGACGGACTCCCATCTGTTCAGGAACAAAAGTCTTTACATTGGTCGTAAAATATTCTTTGGCCAACTCAACCACACCAGGCAAGGCCGTCACGCCGCCAAGCAAAATGACGCCACCAGGCAGATTAGGCGCATGCACCTCTTTTAAACGATTGCTGATACGTTGGAAAATCTGCCGAATCCGAGCCTCGATGATTTCTGCCAGATACTTTTCAGAATATTCGACCGGCTGATTTTGACCAACGACATCAACTGCCAGCTGCACGTTTTCATCAGCCATGCGACTGTCGGCATAGCCATGATCTCGTTTGAGGCGCTCAGCATTGCGCATTGAGGTATTTAACACCGTCGAGATGTCGCGCGTTACTAATTGACCGCCTTCAGGATCAACATAGACAAACTTCAGCTGATGGTCGTGAATGATGCTGGCCGTAGTCTGACCGCCACCCATGTCGACGACCAGCGTACCAAAGTCCTGCTCGCCATCGTTGAGAAGGTTAAAGCCAGTGGCAATCGGTGAGACGACCAGATCTTGAATCTGCAGCCCCGCTTGTTCAACTGCCTTCTTAGTGTTGTGAACGATCGTCTTGGGGCCAGTATAAAGAGTAGCTGCCAATTCCAAGCGAACGCCAACCATTCCCCGTGGATCCTTAATTCCCTTAAAGCCATCGACCGTGAATTCTTGTGGAACCAGGTCAATGATTTCGCGTTCAGGCGGCAGATTCTGCGTCAGCGTTGACTGAGCAACGTCGATTACGTCTTGATTGACGATCTCACGCGACTGGCCTTGACTGGCGATCGTAATCATGCCATGAACGTGACCCATTTGCAGATAGTTGGCTGGCAGAGCAACGACGACCTTTTTGATGTCAATGCCCGACTTGGCCGCGGCCTCAGCAACCGCTCTTGAAATTGCCTGCGCCGTTTTGTCAATATCAACGATCACGCCACGATTCAGCCCAGCAGATGGTTGAACGCCAGTGCCTACGACTTTTAATTGTCCTTTTACGTTTTCGCATACCAATACTTTAATTAAAGTGGTTCCGATATCTAAGCCTACGTAGACTTGTGAATTTTCCATCTGCCTGGAACCCTCCTGTTTTCTAAAATTCAACCCGGATTCAGATTGTAGCCATAAACTGTACTAAATTTTACCACACTTAACACGATACAAAAAAGGTCCAAACCATGTTTATTTGGCGCTTGATCAACGAACCTACTCGTCTTTGGTGCCATATGAGTACGAGAAAGCCCCATATTGCAGATCAACTACGCCGTTTGCCTTCATTTTGGAGGCAATTGAAGGATAATAGCGCATTTTTTGATTCAGATTGTCAGAACGAACCAAAATCTCGTTGCCATCATTCATATAAATGCGCAGACGCTTAGTATCTGATGTCGTTGGGGCAAAGGTTACTTCTGAGATGCCACCCCGGATCGCGGCGGGAAGCCTGCCAATCTGACGGGCTGTCTGCTGCATGATCTTTTCATGATGCTCAAAACCGGCATAGCGGACAAAATTAGAGATTGAGCGATTCTTGACTGGAGTCAGCCGACCATTGCCAATCAGCAGCTGATTGACCCCATTATGCTCAATTACGCCAATAATCGGATATTCAGTGACCTTGATTTTGATCGACTGCGGTCCAGTTAGACTAACCTTGAGCGTTTTAACCTGCGGATTGGCTTTTTGGGCCGTCTGTTCAAGTTTTTTTTGCTGAAACAAGACTCGCCAGATCAGGGCTCCCTTTTTGATCTGGGCTGCCGATTCAACTTTAGCAGCCGACAGATCTTGATTGCCAGTTACCTGGATTTTTTTAATCTTGCTTAAAGGAGAAACGATATACAGGGCCAGCAGCATAATGATCAAAAAAGGAACCAAGATGCTGAGTACGCGCCGTGAGTTGTCAACGCGCTGTGCACGCTTGATACCCACGACACGACTGCCAATGCCCTGTTCTTGATAGCGACGACGACGATCAAAAGCCGCGGCACTCTGCGCTTCTAATTTGGCCAAACGTCGTGCATATCGCTGATGCTCTTGATTTCGTTCTTCGTCGCTTTTCATGTTGTTCCCCCTTTATTTTTGGTGATCGGCAATCGCTTTGTACAGAATCTTAATCAAGCGATCAGCTGCATCTGGACGGCCCATCTTTTTTGAGGCCTGTGCCATCTGATCACGGGCAGCCTGATCTTCCATTAGACGATCAGCTTGAACCAGCAGTGAGCGGCCATCAAGCTGATCTTCGGTAATCATGGCCGCGGCACCGTTTTTAACCAGCGCCATGGCATTTTTGACTTGGTGGTTGGCCGTTACGTAAGGACTTGGAATCAAAATCGTTGGAATGCCCAGTGCCGTAATCTCAGCAATCGTGGTTGCACCGGCTCTTGAGACCAGGCAGGCAACCTTAGGCATTTTAGCCGGCATATCCTCAATATAAGGAACGACCTTGACGTTTGATCCAACCTTAACGTCTTTAAGTGCCTCTTTAACCTGATCATAGCGCTTTTGACCCGTGGCAAAAACAACCTGATAATCGCGCTTGCTGAATTCAGGAATGGCCTGGACCACACTGGCATTGATCTTAGGTGCTCCTTGGCTGCCCCCAAAGATCATCAGAACCGGCTTGGCATCACTTAAGCCGTAGCTGGTCCAAGAAAAATCGGAATTCGCATTAGCGGCTGCCTGCTGCGCACGTGGATTGCCGCACATCGTAACCCTGGCTGCTGGGAACTGATCTCTGGCAGCATCAAAGGCAATGGCAATCTCATCAACGTAACGACTCAAAAATTTATTGGTAATACCGACAACGCTGTTTTGTTCATGGATAACCGTTGGTACGTGCAGTTTGGCTGCCGCATACAAAACGGCGCCGCTGACATAGCCACCCGTTCCTAAAACCACGTCCGGCTTAAATTCCCTAATAATTTTTTTGGCATCATGAACGGCTTTTAAAAACAGATAAGCCGTCTTAAAGTTTTCTAGCGACAATGAACGCTTAAAGCCCTGCGTATGCAAAACCTTTAGTTCAAGTCCTGCTGCTGGAACGATTTTGTTTTCCAGACCGCGATCAGTCCCGACATAAAGGACCTGGGTATCTGGCTCCACTTGCTTTAAGCGCTCAATCAACGCTAATGCTGGATAGATATGGCCACCGGTACCGCCACCGGATACGATGATTCTCATTAGTTCTGCTCCTTTTGTCCAGTCAATTCTTCAACCGCCTTGATAAATTTGTCGCCGCGTACTTCAAAGCTGGGGAACTGATCCCAGCTGGCATTGGCTGGCGAAAGCAAGATGACGTCACCAGGCTCGCTAAGTTTCCAAGCTTCTGGAACCGCCGTAATGGCATTTTCGGTTTCAACGATTTTGGCAATGCCAGCCTGCTCAGCAGCATCCTTCATCTGCTGCTTGCATTCACCAAAGACAATAATTGCCTTAACGTGTTTCTTGAAATATGGTACCAGACGCTCAAACGTATAGCCACGATCCAAGCCACCTGCAAGCAGAATTACCGGCTGCTCAAAGCCCTGCAGTGCAACTTCAGTGGCTTCGATATCAGTCGACTTGGAATCATTGTAAAAACGCCGCCCTTGATAGTCCATTACGTACTGCAGGCGATGACGCACTCCAGAAAAAGTCGTCAACACGGCAACGATATCCTCATTGGAAACGCCGCTCAGCTTAGCCGCGGCAATTGCTGCCAGTGCATTTTCAACGTTTTGCGGTCCAATCAGTCGAATATCCTTGGCTGCCATGATTGCTTCATCCCGCCAATAAATCATGCCATCTTGCTCATAGGCTCCCTCATGGCTCTTGTTAAGCCGGGAGAACGGAATAATCGTTGCATTGGAGCGTCGCGCAACTGCCTGCCATTCATCACGATCCCAGTTGATGATCAGGTAGTCATCCTTGGTTTGGTTGCGCGTAATGTTGAGCTTGGCATTGATATAGTTTTCCCGATTTTTGTGATAGTCGAGGTGATTGGCAAAAATATTGGTAATAACGGCAATATGGGGATGAATCGTTGGCGCGCCCAGCAGCTGAAAACTGGACAGCTCCGCGACGATCGTATCATCGGCTCCCATCTTTTCAGCAGTCTTGCTGAATGACACGCCGATATTGCCTGCATAGGCGGTCTGGTGCAGATTGCTCTTGGCAACCATTTTTTCAATCAAAGTCGTGGTCGTGGTCTTTCCATTGCTGCCCGTAACTGCAATCAGATGACCCGCAAAAATCTCGCTGGCCAGTTCAGCTTCAGTAATGATTGGCGTTTTTTGGGCCATGAATTTTTGAACCAGCGGCACATCATAAGGGATTCCAGGATTTTTAATGACGACATCAAAGTCCTCATCAGCCAGCCATAAAGGATTCTCACCCGTAATTACCTCAATGCCGTCTGCTTTAAGATCAGCTACGACCGCCGGATCCTCAGGCGTCTTTTGATCATTGGCTACCACCTGGGCTCCCAGCTTGACCAGCAGATGCGCAGCGTTAATGCCACTAATGCCAAACCCCAATACTAATGCCTTTTTGCCTTGATACTTCGTTACTTGTCGCACGAAAATTCACCTCGTATTTTCATCAATTATAAAAGCAAAAATTATTTTACCTAGTCTTTAATCATAAAAATAATCATAGACCACTTATACTGATTTATATTTAAAGTTATCGTTAAAAACCAGCTGACTATTCAAACAGCATGATCGTACCAATCGTCAGGATCGAAAACAGCAGCGTAACGCTCCAAAAGACGATATCAATCTTCCATTCACTCCAGCCCTTCATTTCAAAACTGTGGTGAATCGGCGTCATCGGAAAGATTCGATGACCGGTTGTCTTAAAGGCTGCTACCTGCAGAATCACGCTCAAGGTCTCGGCAACATAGATGATCCCAATAAACAAAAGCGACCATTCATGATGAAGAAGCAGCGCAACGGCAGCCAACGATCCCCCAATTGCCAAAGAACCCATGTCACCCATGAAGATTTTAGCCGGTTTGTGATTATAAGGGAAAAAGCCGGCCAAAGCCCCCACCATTGCCAGACAGAACAAAGCAACCTCATATTGACGCTGCATAACTGCCAAGAACAGGTAAGCTAAAAAGGATACGATACCGCAGCCAGTTACCAAGCCATCCAAGCCATCAGTCAGGTTTACGGCATTGGAGAAGCCAACCATCCAGAAAATAATAAACAAGCCATAAAACCAACCGATCTGTGAGCTGCCAAAACCCATTTGAAAGCCTTCATGCTGATAGATTACCGTAAAGATCATGGCAGCAACAATTTGGCAAAGTGCTTTTTGCCATGGCTTAAAGCCCTCATTTTGATGATTAAAGATTTTGATCGAGTCATCCCACATGCCAATCAATCCATAAACCACCAAAACAAACAGCAAAGCCCACATCGTATTGGTTAAGACTCCTTGCCAGACTGCAACCCACAAGCAGGTTACCAAAGCGGCAATGATAAACAAAAGCCCGCCCATTGTCGGCGTCCCGGCTTTTTTAGCATGCCAGGTCGGACCTTCTTCCCGAATCTGCTGTCCTTCTTTTTTGGCCCGAAAATAGCGAATCAAAGACGGCATCAGCAAGAACGTAATTAAAAACGAGCTGAGCAGCGTCAAAATGACAACTAATATACTCATAATATCCTCCTAGAATCAATTCTCATATGATTTTATTTTGCCTTGTAGCGGACCTGCAAGGCATCTCCCTCTTTAAGGACCGTGTTGGCCTTGATGCTTTGTGAAACGGCATAGCCACCACCAGTCGATTTTAATTTAAGCCCTAGCAACTGAGCAAAACGGCTGACATCGGCCTGTGACCAGCCAGAGATATCCGGCATCGTAACCTGCCCGCCCGTCAGCAGAAAGACGCGCTCATTGATAATCACGCTGCTGCCTTTAGTGGCCGACTGCTTTTTGACTTTTTTGCCATTTCCTAAAACAACCACGTTCAGTTTCTTGTTCTGCAGCTTTTTTTGCGCATCAGCCGCACTCAATCCAACAACATTTGGCAGCTTGACGACGCCCTGGTGCTTAGAATCCTTAGCCGCTGCCCGGTCCAAAAGCTGCTTGGTGACTGGATTGACTACCTCGGCCATGTACTGCTCGGCGGCTTTGGTAATGTGCTGCGGCTGTTTCATCGTAATATAGACGACGTATTTTGGATTTTTAGCTGGTGCCATCCCGACAAAAGAGTACAGATAGTTGGTGCTCCCGGTTTCATAACCATGCGAGCTGCCGATCTGGGCCGTCCCAGTCTTCCCAGCAATCCGATAGCCGCTGATCTTATATACTTGACCAGTCCCATTCTTGTTATAGATGACGCCCTGCATATAATGGAGCACCTTTTTTGCCGTTGCCTGGCTGACTGGATGACCAATCGTTTGCGGTTTGGTTTTTTCAAGCGTCTTTCCATCACTGGCTACGATTTTTTTTATGAAGTAGGGCTTGACCATTGTGCCATTATTGGCAATAGCTGAAAAAGCCTGCATCATCTGCATTACGTTGACGGTAATCCCCTGACCAAATGCCGTGTTGGCCTGTTCCAGCGTCCCCTTATAGCTGGTATAGCCTTTGGACTCACCGCTCATGCCGTAGACGCCAACATTTTTCAGCAGACCGAACTTTTGGATGTACTTTTTCCAGGTAGCTGATCCCATGTCCTGTTCAATGTGGGCAAAGGCAACGTTACTGGAACGATAAAATCCTTCCTTATATGTAATATTGCCCCAGCCAGCCGTATTCCAGTCAGTGATCTTACCGCCGCCAAGCTCCCAGGTCCCCGACTTGTACACGGCCTCGGGGTTAAAGTTGCCAGAATCAATCGCCGCCGCCAGTGCTAAAACCTTCATCGTTGATCCCGGCTCATAGGTATCTTGTACCAAGGCATTGCGCCAGACCGGGGTTGATGAATTGACATTAGGCCGCTGCGTTGCTGCCAGGATCTTGCCGGTCTTGGCCTCCATAACCACGGCAGTCATCGAACTGGCCTGTGTTTCTTTTTCAGCTTTGGTAATTAAAGTCTCAAGCTGCTGCTGCGTTCGATTGTCCAAAGTCGTATAGACGTCGGCACCATCTTTGGCGGGGCGGCCCTTTACCTGACTGTCAGCCAGCTGATAGCCATAGACGTCCTGCTTGATTTCCTTTAGGCCGTTGATACCGGTCAGGTTCTTATTGAAATAGCTTTCCAATCCCAGTCGCCCAACCAGCTTGGTCTGACCCGTCTTGTCATTGGTCTTGGCAGTAGCCAGACCAATCAATTGACTGGCAAATTCACCGGCCGGATATTGACGAGCAGGCGTTGACGTAAACTGCAGTCCCGTAACGTGCTGAGCCTTGATTTTTTTCATCGTGCTGACTGAAATACCGCTGCCAGCCGGACCGAACTCAACCTGGTAAACGTTCTTGCGCTTTGGCGACATGATCGACAAGGCCTTTTTTTCCGTGATATCCAGATACTTAGCCAAGACCTTAGCTGCTTTTTTCTTATTGGTTACGTAATTAGGCTTTCCCTTGGCAGTCAAACTTTGATGACTCAAGACCGCTGTTACGGTATAGGTTTTGGTATCCTGAGCCAGTGCATTGCCCTGCGCGTCATAGATCGTACCTCTTTTGGCCTCAATAATTCGTTTCGAGGTGTACATTCGACTGGCCATCGTCTGTAAATTTCGATTTTGGACATCCTTGGTCGTTGCAATGACAAAAAAACGAACGACAAACAGAACAAAAATACAGAAAAATGTTAGGAATAATGCGATACCGAACATTTTGCGATTTTTTTGATTCTTTCCAATCGTTCGTTGTTGTTGGTTTTTCATTACTTATTAACGTTCCTTACGCTTGAATTCGCATCCGTGAGGCCATATTTCTGCGCAATCTGCTCCAATCGCGCTTGACTGGTCAGCGTAGTAACTTCCTGCTGATCGCTGACATTTTGCTGTTTAACATTGGCTACCTGCATTTGCAGATTCTGCAGACGGTGCTGCTGCTTAACGACTGACAGCTGGGTAGTTACGACCATGATCATCATCGAAAATGCAATGAGAGCGCCAAAGATCATCAAAATCTTTTCAAACGGCGAAAACGGCAAGCGATGCTGATGAGACTTTACTTGTGGCGTCGGCTGATTAGGGCGCGGCGTCAATTGAGGCGTTGGTTGATTTAATTTTCTTGCCGCATTTGAGGCCATATAAAACACGTTCCTTACTGATTTCTACTTAGTTTTTTCAATAATCCGCAGTTTGGCACTGTGTGAACGATGGTTGTCGCGCAGTTCCATATCGCTTGGCAGGATTGGCTTTTTATTTACCAATTTAAAGCTGGGTTCCATGTCCGGTGGAACTACTGGCAATCCTGGCGGTAATTCTGGCAGTGATGCCTGTTCTTTAAACATTGTCTTGACCAATCGATCTTCCAGTGACTGAAAGGTAATCACACTGATGCGGCCACCAACGTTAAGCATCTCAAACGCCTGCTCCAATGAGTCCTCCAAGGCGCCCAGCTCATCATTGACCGCAATGCGAATCGCTTGAAAGCTCTTTTTGGCCGGATGTCCGCCGTGCCGCCGAGCTGCCGCTGGGATTGCATTTTTAACGACTTCAGCCAGTTCAAGCGTGGTCTTAATCGGAGCCTGTTTGCGCTGTCGTTCGATTGCCCGCGCGATCTGCTTGGCAAACTTTTCTTCGCCATAGCGGTGCAGAATCTTGACCAGACGTTCATATGGCCATTCATTAACGATTTCCATAGCTGAAAGCGACTGGCTCTGATCCATGCGCATATCCAGCAATGCATCGTGCTGATAGCTAAAACCACGCTTGGCATCGTCAAACTGTGGCGAAGAAACGCCAAGATCATAGACGATGCCATCAATCTTCGTTACGCCCTGCGCATTCAAAGCCGATTTTAAATGGCGGAAATTGTTCTTAATAAAGGTTTCTTGGCCAGCCTTTAAGTACGGCTTAAGATGCTCCTGATTATAGTCAATTGCAGTCTGATCTTGATCAAACGAGTACAGATGTCCTGTCGTAAGCTGTTTTAAGATTGCCTCACTGTGACCGCCACCACCAAGCGTTGCATCAACGTAAATGCCAGTTGGCTTAATGTTTAAACCAGCCACTGCTTCGTTAAGCAGCACCGTAACGTGGTTGAATTCAGTCATTAATATACCTCCTTTCTGACAAGCTACAGATCGAAGTCAAGATCCTCGGCAATCTGATCAAAATCTGCAGCCGTATCATCCATATACCGCTGCCAGCGTTCTGTATCCCAGATTTCCAAATGTTCTGATACTCCAACGATCGTGCACTGTTTATTTAAAGCAGCATGCTGTCGCAGTGCTATTGGCAAATTGATCCGTCCTTGCTTATCGAACTGGCATTCGGTCGCGGCAGCATACAAAAAACGCACGAAAGCTCGTGCATTGCGTTTTGTCATTGATAACGACTTTAATTTTGTTTCCAATTCATGCCAGACACTCAGCGGATAACCAGTCAAACAGCCATCCAAGCCACGAGTAACGACGAATCCGTCTCCCAGTTGCGAACGAAATTTGGCGGGGATGATCAGACGACCCTTATCGTCAATCGTATGTTCATATTCACCCATGAACATACTAATCCCCCCTTTTGGACCAATGTTACAGATACAGTCTACCACAATCCCCCACTTCTCACCATGGATTTTAATAATTTTGTACAGCCTAAAAAAGCCGCTGTCCCATGAAGCGAGACAACGGCTTTGAAACCCTAAACATATCTTCTTTGCTAAACGACCGGCAGATATGATCCGGCTAAAGAAACCAAGAAAGCTGCAACTGATACGACCAGCGTTACGCGCCAAAAAGCCGGCCAATACTGTCGATAGATGAACTGATGCGCGGCCGCCAGCTGTAAAAAGATCAGGCCGATACTCAGCAGCATCCAAACAATCAACACGTAGCAGTACCAATAAAACCCCAGATTCCAAAAGCTCAAGACCATCAGCAGCATGGCCCAAAGCCAGGTACTACGCTGCTTGGGCAGTTTAAACAGCTTAATAGTTAACCGTTCCAGCATACCATAGCCAATCAAGATAATGAATTCCATGATCAGTTGTCTTATCATTCAAACTGCCTCCGCAAAATTTAGTCAAGTCTCATTCTATCACAGATCAACAACAGATTTGAATTTGAGTGCTAAGATGTGTAAACTGATAAGGATAAATTGAAAGGCGGGATTAGTTACCGATGCAACGCAAGAAAAAGACCCGATTCCAAAAAATTACTATGGTGGCCGTTTGGCTGATGCTGATCGCAATGCTGGGCTCCTTGATTTTAGGGGCCGTTGCTTCACTCGGCTTCTAGCTGATCGGTATAAATATAAAGAGGTTTTGGCCAAACAGCTAAAACCTCTTTTTTGCTAGATTAAATTTTAAGCAGCTTAGCCCTATTGCGCCGGCAAGTCTGGTTTCTTATAGACTTCACGCGGTTTAGAGCCATTAGCTGGACCGATATAGCCACGCTGCTCCATGTCATCAATAATTCGCGCCGCTCGATTATAGCCAATGCGGAAACGACGCTGAATCAGCGAGGTTGAAGCTTTTTGCTCTTGGGCAACAAACTGCAGCGCTTCGCCAAACAGCTCATCTTCATCTTCTTTTTGTTCTTCTTGCTGCATCTCAGCATCGCTAACCATCATCTGATCATCATACTCTGCTGGCCGCTCATTTTTGATGAAATCAACGACTGCCTCAACGTCATGATCAGAAATAAAGGCGCCTTGAATTCGAATCGGCTTGTTTTGATCGATTGGCTCAAACAGCATGTCGCCCCGGCCAAGCAGCTTTTCAGCTCCATTGGTGTCAATAATCGTTCGCGAATCGACCCCACTGGAGACCGCAAATGCAATTCGCGAGGGAACGTTGGCCTTGATCAAGCCGGTAATGACATCAACGCTGGGCCGCTGGGTTGCCAAAATCATGTGAATGCCGGCGGCCCGCCCCATTTGCGCAATTCGCACGATGGCATCCTCAACGTCTTTAGAAACAGTCATCATCAAATCAGCCAATTCATCAACGATTACCAGAATCAATGGCATTGTCGGCTGCTGTTCATTCGGATCGGTATGATTTTGATTTTCTTTTTCAACCATTCGATTATAGCCATCCAGATTGCGGACGCCTAAAGCAGCAAACAGCTCATAGCGCCGTTCCATTTCACCAACTACCTTGCCTAATGCCCGAGCCGCTTTTTTCGGTTCGGAAACCACTGGACTGAGCAGATGCGGAATCCCGTTATACACGCTTAGCTCTACTTTCTTAGGATCAATCATCAGCATCTTGACCTGACTGGGCTTAGCCTTTAACAGGATGCTGGTGATGATCACGTTAATGGCAACCGACTTGCCGCTCCCGGTTGCTCCGGCAATCAGCAAGTGCGGCATCTTAGTCAGATCAGCCGTCATTACCTGACCAGTAACCGTGCGACCAAGCGGCACGTCAAGCGGTCGATCATCATGGGGAGCAGCTTCGATCATATCACGAAAGCCTACCGTGGCAATCTGCTGATTAGGCACCTCAATCCCGATCAATGACTTGCCAGGAATCGGTGCTTCAATTCGAATATCCTTGGCAGCCAGCGCCAAGGCCAGGTCATCAGCCAGATTCGTAATCCGACTGACCTTAACTCCTACGGCTGGACGCAGCTCATATTTAGTTACGGAAGGTCCCAGGTTCACGTTTTCAACCGTGGCATCGACACCAAACGATTTTAACGTATCCTGCAGTTTTTGCGTATTGGACTTAATCGAATCAAGATCAGCGCTTTGATCCGTTGGCTTCACTTTGGTTAAAAGATCCAGCGGCGGGAATTGATAGTCCTGATCCTCTTTGGCTTCAACCCGATTCAAGGACAGTTCAACATCGGTCTGATCCTTGGCATTCAATGATGCTGGCCGCTCATTTTCGCTGGCTACGGTAATGCGGGGCGCGCGGCTTTGCTGATCAGGTGCAGCGGTTTTATCAGCCGCTGATTGACCAATTTCAAATTCTGGCAGTTCTCGTGATTGCTGCTCACGCTTCCGTTCAGCATGCGGCGTTGGCAGATCATTTTCATCGCTCGGCACTGCCATTGGCTCTTTTGGCTGACGTTGCCGACGCTCTGCTTGCCGAGCCTGCCGATCAGCATTTAATTGATGGAAGCGTTCTTTAAGCTGCTTTAGCATTTGGGCAATCGCCAAACGCAGCTTTTGCACCGGCAGATCAAAAAAGACCACAACGCCGATAATCATCAGCAAAACAGCCGCTGCCTTGGTTCCAGTACTGCCAAGCAGATACCCGCTGCCAGAATATAACGCTGCCCCCAACATACCGCCGCCAATCGGCATACTGGAATCATCATTTAAGACTGCCGCAGTTACGCTGCTCCAGGTCTGATTCCAAAAATCGCTGTGGCGGCCTAATTGATCAAACATCCGCGCATGCAGCATCAATAAGAGTCCCAGATAAAAAATCAGCATTCCCCAGACCCAGCGTTTTCTAAAGCGCGGCCATTGAGCATAGATCGTCAGTCCCAGACTGTACAGGATTACGATTGCCATTAACAATGGATAGCTTTGACCAACCAAAACCTTAAAAATATCCTGCACGCCAGCACCTAAAATTCCCAGTTTAAACAGACCGGTCAGCGTTAAAAGAATGATGGCCAGGCCGCTTAAGCTGCGAATAGCTCGCTCGTCACGCGCTGGTTTTCTTGATCGCCGCTTGGCAGCCGTTTTATTAGAACGGCGACGGGTCGTATTGTTTTTGCGGGCCATGCAATTCCTCCTTTTACCTTACCGATTATTTCAGCTTATCGTCCGAATAGCGATGCACACGGGCTAATTTAGGAAATCCTTGTTGACGAAGCGCTTCATAAATAACAATCGCCGCGCTGTTGGAAAGGTTAAGCGCACGAATGTTGTTGTCGTCTTGCGGAATCCGAATACAGTTTTGCGGATAGCGTCGCATAAACGGTTCCGGCAAGCCGGTCGTTTCCTTGCCAAACAAAAAATAGTGGTCGCCAGGCAAACGGTAGTCAACTTCAGTATAGTCGCGTTCGGCAAACTTCGAAACCAGATACAGCTGGTCAAGGTTAGGCACCGTTGCCATAAAATCAAGCAGATCCTCATGATAGACAACCTTAACCTTGTCCCAGTAATCCAGACCGGCACGCTTCATATGCTTGTCATCCGTTGAAAAACCAAGGGGCTTGATCAAATGCAAAACAGTGTCGGTTCCGGCGCAGGTTCTGGCAATATTGCCGGTATTAGCTGGAAACAAGGGTTCAAACAGCACAATATGATTAGTCATAGTCAGTCTTCTCTCTCCTAAAAAAGGCAATAAAAAAAGCAGGGTCTCGGTGTGGGCACGGCGAAACGCTGCTTTAATGAAGTACTCTTTGACCAATGCCAACGATTAAATCGATGTCCTCAGTCAAACGATTTCTATAAGATAATATACTACCATCACTTAAAAAAAACAATTAATTAATCAAATTTTTTTACCGATTAACAAGCTGACGTCAACGGTAACTTGTTTTAATGATGATAAATCGCTTTCATCAAGCTGTTTCGCATTCCGGCCCCAATGCAGCGGCGACATCTCTACCAAATCCTCAGCCAGCCCCAGCGGAATCTCAAACTGATATTGAAGCGGTACGATCCTGGCCTGCTGGTAATGCTGCATAAAACGCTCGACTACTGGTGTATTGTCGTAGGCAGCATGCTGATCGTTTTGATCGTATAAAAGGTGACGCAGCTCGATCAGGTAGTTGGCGTTGGGAATGATTTTTAAAAGCTGCCCCCCTGGCTTGAGGATCCGATCGAATTCTTGATAATCAGATGGTGAAAAAAGCTCCATCACCTGATCAAACGACTCGTCCGCAAACGGCAGCCGGCGCAGATCCGCTACGCAAAAGAACAGCTTGCCTGGCAGCTGAGTGGCTAATTGCACGCCGGCCTTTGAAATGTCAAAACCAATGGCAGCATCATTTTGATTCCGCAAAGTCTCTAATTGAAAAAGCGGCGTTCCTTCACCCGTGCCAACGTCTAAAATCGTCTGCGGCTGGTCTGGCATCACGGCATTGATCTGTTTAAGCATTGGCAGGAAAAGTCCTGCGCTCAGCATGCGGCGTCTGGCTTCAAACATCGCCCGATCATAGTCGGTACCATTGCCATTATTCAAAAAATAAAGATAGCCATGCTTGTTAAAATCAATGGCATGCCCCTGCTTGCAGACCAGACTGTTTTCAAAAACGCCCTTGATTGGTGCCTGACAGACTGAGCAGCGAAAAAGCCGTCGATGCTCATTGACCCATTGTTTCTTAATTACGATTTTTTTCATTGATGATCCTTTCAATTTGCTCATAATTTCTCAATTCTAAGCGAACAGTTTCTGCTATTATATAGGTGTACATTTTTAAAGGAGGGCTTCGTTTTGACTGAAGACTTTTTAATTGGAACCTACACCAGTAAATCCAGCCGTGGCATTTACGGCGTAACCTTAGACACGGAAAAAGAAGAATTGACCAACGTTCGCCTGGTGGCTGCTTCCGGCAAGCCAGCCTACCTGCAGTACGGTGAACAAAAGCGGCTGTACGCCTTAAAGCAGGATGGTGAGCGTGGCGGCGTAGCTTCATACGATCTGTCCGGCGACAAGGCTGAACTGATCGATGCCAAATTGGAAAAGGGACCTACCCCTGCCTATATTGGCGTTGATGACCAGCGTCACTTGTTGTTCTCCGCCAATTACCATACCGGCGAACTCAAGGTCTTTAAGATTGCCGCTGATGGCAAGCTGACCCAAACTGATTCCGTCGTTCATCAAGGAGCAACCGGCCCCCAACCAGAACAGGATGCGCCACACGTTCACTATATCGATTTAACACCGGACAATCGTCTTATCGTCTGCGACCTGGGAATGGATCTGGTCGTTGTCTATGACGTATCCGATGAAGGCAAGCTCACGGCTGCATCCCGCTACCAGTTCGAACCCGGCTTTGGTACGCGTCACCTGGTCTTCCATCCAAATGGCAAGATCGTCTATGTGCTGGGTGAATTAAGCAGCAAGCTGGCCGTAATGCGCTACAACGCTGCTGACGCTTCCTTGACTCACCTGCAGACCATCAAGACCATTCCGGCTGACTGGACCGCTCATAACGGAGCCGCAGCCATTCACATTTCTGCTGATGGTCGATTTGTCTACACTTCCAACCGTGGTGAAAATACCATTGCAGTTTTTGCCGTCCAGCCAGACTTTACGGTTGCCCACGTTCAATCCATCAATACAGAAGGCGATTTTCCACGCGACTTTGAATTGAGCCATGACGACGCCTACCTGGTAGGTTCAAATCAAAATAGCGATAACCTGACGCTTTACAAACGCGATGCTCAATCTGGCCTGCTGACGCTGCTGCAAAAAGACGTGGCTTGTCCAGAACCAGTCTGTGTCAAGCGCTGGCCTAAATAACTGCTGACAATTCAATAAATAAACGGGGTGCTTAATCAGCGTCCCGTTTTTTATTGCGTCATTTTTTCAATTACGGCAGTCATGTCGCTTGGAATTGGTGCTTTTAGCTCAATCTGCCGGTTTAAAAATGGGCTATAGAAGCTCAGCCACTGACAGTGCAGTGCCTGCCGAGCCATTACGTCTGGTCCGCCATACATGGCATCGCCCAACAGCGGATGACCAAGATAGCTGAAGTGAACGCGAATCTGGTGAGTACGCCCGGTATGCAACCGAATCTTGACGATCGAGGCATTCAAGCCCGGATATTTCAGCCAATACTCGGTAACGGCCGCTTTACCATCCGAACCGACTTGACGCTGAACAAACGATTCTGGATCACGCTGGATCGGTGCATCGATATAGCCATGCCTGGTTGCCACCTGCCCACTGACTAAAGCAACGTATTCCTTTTTTACTAAATGCCGCTTGAGCTGATTATCCAAGACGGCATGAGCAAAACGATGCTTAGGAAAGATCACCAGGCCGCTGGTGTCTTTATCCAGACGCGTGGCGACATGAGTTACCTGATTTTCATAGCCTTGTTTTTGATAATAGTATTTAACGCGATTGACCAAGCTGTCTTGTTCGGCAACGTTATGAGCCGGTACTGTTGCCACGCCGGCAGCTTTGTTGATCACCAAAAAATCCCGATCTTCATAAACGATATCAAATGGTTTGGAACAGATCGGAACATGATCATTAGGTACTTCTGGCGGCAGATCAATAGCAAAACGGTCACCCGGCTCAACCAGATCGACGGCCCATTTCACCTCATGATTGATCGTCATCTGACCACCATGAAAGATGGCTGCTTTGATCAATGAACTGGTAACGCCCTGCTGTTTGAGTGCCGAACGCAGCTTGATCGGCTTTTCTCCGGTATAGACCCAGGAAAACTCCATTATTGGATGCCTCCAATAAACGAATCCTTAACGCGGTCCCAGAAGTTGGTATGCCGGTACTTGGCAAAACGAATCACTTTGTCGGATACGCGATAGGACACATCGACCAACCGATGCGACTGCGAATCCATCATTATCTGATCGCGATCGCAGCTGAGCACCGTCCCGGAATCATCAGGCAGCCGCAGCGTCAGTTTGGTATCTGAGCCAAAAACGACCGGCGAGCCCAGCGTTCGAAAAACCCGGTTGTTTAACGAGGCCATCTCACCCAGCTGGAAACCGATAATGCGCGAATCCAAAATTGCGCCGCCAACTGATTTATTATAGGCCGTTGATCCAGTCGGTGTTGAAATGACCAGTCCATCACCGCGAAAACGCTCAAACAGCTGATTATTGATGTATACGTCGCAAACCATGGTCTTGACGATATTGCGCAGCGTTGATTCATTCAGCGCCACGCGTCGTTCAATCTCACCATCATCATAAGTAGCACTCATTTCCAGCAATGGATAGCTGACGGATTGACCACTGTCGTTTTGCAGACTTTCGACCAGATCCTCGACCTCAAAATTACGCCAATCGGTATAAAAACCCAGGTGTCCAGTATGAATACCAACAAAACGAATCGTCGACAAGCGATCCTCATAGTGATGAAATGCCGAAATCAGCGTGCCATCGCCGCCAATCGTGATAACGACATCTGGCTGCTGATCATCATAGGTAATTGCCGTTTCCTCTTCCAGACGATTCAGCAACAGTTTGCGTACGCGCAATGACTCCGGCGATTCATAGTTAAAAATGGCTACCCGCATTGGTTAATCCGCTCCTTTTTTATCTTCCAGCGATGAGTTCAGCAGTTCATCAGGTGCTTGCTTGCGGCCAAACAGCGTCTGTGCCTCTTGAATTTCTTCTCTGATCTCAGACATCTCCTCATCCAGCTTAAAAGCAGCCTCTGCCGCCCGCTGCAGACGATCAGAAAGTTCTTTAGGAAACGCACCTTGATATTTGTAGTTTAATGAATGCTCAATCGTCGCCCAGAAATTCATCGCCAGCGTTCGTACCTGGATCTCAGCCAAAACCTTTTTTTCACCGGTAACCAGCTGAACGGGATACTCGATCACGATATGATAAGATCGATAACCGCTTGGCTTAACGTTGGTTACGTAATCACGCTCTTCTAGAATCGTCATGTCATTGCGCTGACGCAGCAGGTCAACGACTTGATAGATATCTTCGACAAACTGACACATGATTCGCAAGCCAGCAATATCTTGCATGTCTTGCTCCAGGCGTTCTTCCAGGACATGCCGCCGCACCATTTTTTCTTTAATACTGTCAACCGGCTTAACACGGCCAGTAACGAATTCAATCGGTGAATGCTGATCTTGATCTTGGAATTGTTTACGCATCCCCCGCAGCTTGACTTTTAATTCATTGACTGCTTGTTGATAAGGTAATAAAAAATGCTGCCAATCTTCAATCATTGCAATCCCACTTCCTTGACAATCTCTGTTTATTTTATCATAGTTTCGTAATGACTTAACTAAAGACTGCCTGGTTCAACTGAAAAACAAGTGTAGTATTTTCACAGATATCGTAACTGATTAGCTAAATGATTGCTTCAAATTATTTTATGTAAATTCATCCAAAACAGATCGCTTTACATCGTGCTCATTCTTTGTAAAAATAGCATTGTTCAATAACCGATAATTCTGCAACGAACAGGAGGAGCGGCTGTGCTCGAAATTCATCTTTTTGTTAATCCATTAGGCATGCGCTGTTTTCGCTGCGAACAGGATGTTTTGCGCATTGACCAGCAATTGCGCACTAAAGTCAACTATCAATTTATTCCGCTGTTTAATATGGACACGATTCAGCAGACTATGAAGCTTTATCATCTCAACGATCATGATCTCAATGTTCGGCAGCAGACTTCGGCTACGCTTTACCAGATTATCTTGGATTATAAAGCAGCACTGTTTCAAGGACGCAAGCGTGGCCGACATTATCTGTTGCGGCTGCAATCTGCGCTGATCAATGAAGGAGCTGATTATTCAGAAGCCCTTGCCCAAAAGATTGCTCAACAGGCGCAGCTTGATTTGGACATGTTTTGGGAAGATCGTAAATCAGAACTGGCAATCAAAGCATTCAAAAAGGATCAATACATGGCTGATGAAATGGGCGTTACCCAAACTGCCACTGCAGTCGTTTTTGATTCCGAACAGCCTGTCTATGGATATATGATCAACAACTTTGACTATGAATCGCTGATCGAATCATACCGTAATCATCAGTTTTGCCTGCAGCAGACTCCCGAAGAATTTGCGCAAAGCTTTAATGATAAGCATCATCAATCAACGCTGCGGATTCTTTAGCTGGCTGCCAATTTTTCCAAGTAGGCCAGCTTGCGTTCATAGCTGCTGAACCATCGCGGCGGCTGAATCAATTCAACGACCTGCTGCTGGTAGCGGATCACGCCAGCCAGATTCAGCTCTTGGGTATAGCAGGCCAGGCTTCGATGACGAACCTGCTCGACTTGAAGATCACTCAGACATGGCAAAGGAAGCCAATTGGCACTTTGATTTAAAAAGTCATACCAGGCTGGCCAATTCCAACATTGATGCGCGGCACACTGCTCAAGCCTTAAAATAACCGATATGCGCCATTCTAATGGGGTCTCATTCATCAAGCTCCATTGAAAATGCGTATCATGAGCAACCAAGGGACAGGTGCTGATTGCTCCGTGACCCATTAGATAGGTCTGATTGGCTAATTCACAAAGCCGCGGCGTTGCCAAGCGAATCTGTCGCTGCAGCTGCTGAGTCTGCCAAATTAAAATCTGCCAGACATCTTGACGACTTTTTCCCGATTTGGGGCCAAAAAGCCGTCTTTTTTGATAGTCAGGCTGCTGTCGTTTTAAATTCCAAAATGGTAAGATCAGCTGCTGATGATGCCATTGTAAAAACTGAGCTGCTTTTCCCGGCTGCAGCCGATGCGCATAGGTTGGACCCAAAAACCAGCGATAGGCAATTCCCAGCCGCTCGTATCCTTGATTGCGTTCAATCAGCCGCGTCAAGCCAAGCGGACTGCACTGAAACTCAATGGCTGCCCACTGATCATTAATCTTGGTCAATATGTCTGGGCGCTGCTTGATTGTCGGTAAATAAACCTCAGAATAGCTCGGCCAGCCTTGCTGATTCAGCCACCTGCCAATCTGCTGCTTACCCAACTGATGAATAGCGGTTTCATTGGCATCACATCTGCTTTGGGCATAATGCGCAAAATAGGGACGATGATCGGTTCCCTGACATAAATGAACTTTTTGACCACAGTCCGGACACCGATACGTTCGCTGCGCTTTTTTAGCTTCAGTTTGGGCCCAAACCGGTTGACCATTCCACAAAGCGGTCTGCATAATTACACCTCCACTTTGCTATATGCCAAAAAACTGTAATTGTTATTAAAAAAGCTGAGTCATTGAAATGTCCAATGACTCAGCTTTTCAATTTAACTATTCAAAATACGTTCGCACCAGTTCTAGGGCAGCCTGTTTCATTAATGGCTTACCGTGTTCTAAAATGACGTCGGGCATCAGATTGGTTTTTTGACCATACTCATATGCCAAAGCCAGCTGATCCTTCAACTGACTCGCTGACAGTGAGCCATCATCAATAAACGTCAAGAGCAGGTAGTCATTGTTCCGATAACGATAAAGATCGGATACCGCATTGATGTTGTCACGTGCTGATTTAGCCAGGGCTACCAGATCCTCAAAATCATCAATCCTTAAGACACAAACGTTTTTTTCAATGTCTGGATTATCAATGGCAGCTTCTGGCTCATCACCTGCGGACACATTATTTTCTTGATTATGATCTGGATGCGATTCCTGACGATCTCTGCCAACCAGCTCTTTTTTTATCAAGTTGGTAATCTGGTCTTGATCCAATGGCGGCTGACCAGCGGGCGTACCTTTTTTTAGGCTGGCAGGATCCGTTTTGGTAATATAAAGCTCTAAACCATCTTGTTGGGGACGAACTTGGAACGTAACCAGATCATTATCCTGAAATTGATGATCAGCATCGACTTCTTCTAAAATACTGTAAAAAAAGTCTTCAATCTGTTGATTATGATTCAGCAAATCAAGTACGGTAATACCGCGCTCATTTAGATCTTCATTATTGAGCAGCACGCGAATCGTATTTTCGTTAATGCGTTTCATTTCCATATGCATCGCGCCCCCTTTGATTCGCTAATTTTTCATACGGTCGCTCCGGCTTTGATTCAAGCTTAAAAAGCCGAACGATATTAAACGTCTAGTTTTCATTATAGCATTCTTTTTCCGATAACAGTTCGATAAAAAAATAAAGGCGACGAAAAATCGCCACCCCTTTAGTTCAAGTTTGCTTTTCGACGTGCTTCAGCCAGCTCCAATGCTCGGACTTCACGTGGCAGGAACCGACGAATCTCATCTTCGTTATATCCAATCTGCAATCTTTTATCATCCATAATGATTGGTCGTCTTAACAGGCCTGGATTTTTACGAATCAAATC
The DNA here is from genome assembly GCF_001436025.1 of Limosilactobacillus mucosae DSM 13345. Taxonomy (GTDB): domain Bacteria; phylum Bacillota; class Bacilli; order Lactobacillales; family Lactobacillaceae; genus Limosilactobacillus; species Limosilactobacillus mucosae. The sequence goes on from NZ_AZEQ01000011.1 coordinate 85,989, forward strand.
ATAAAGCTCGGTCATTGACATCTCATCTAGATTAATGTTTAAACTTTGATAAGCTTTCGAACGTTTTGAAATGATGTCTTCAGTACCGTTTTCAGTCATTCGTAAAATGTTTTTTACCTCGTCCATACTCAGAGGTTCAGAAAAAATGTTGCGCTCGGTGAAAGGAATGCCATGCTCCTTCAACCAGGCCCGCGCCTTACGGCAAGATGTGCAACTTGGAGACGTATATAGTGTAACCATTTGTTGGGCCTCCTTTAAATCAAAAACATGTTTAACCTTGATCACTCCATAAATAATTATAACTTATTTTAGAATGATTTTGAACCACTGTCAGTAATTTTCTTGACTTTTTGTAAGTGGAATTGAAAATGACGTCTGGTTTGCTCATCAACAATTATTAAACTACCATCGCGAACGATACATTTATTGATATAATGGGCATCATTGATTAATTAGTTGCGCTTTCCAACTCGTTATTCCCAATTAATGTTAATGAGCGGTATAATTGAGACAATTAAGATAAGGAGGAGACAATCATGCTATCACAAATTAGTTTTACTTTTGGCTCAATGCCAGTTCTGCTTGAAATCATTAAAAAGCACCCAGATCGTGACTTCCGGCTGCTGCAGGCAACTGGTGACAACAGCAAGCTGGCTCTATTTGACCTATCAGGTAAACCAACCATCTTTAACAGTCCAATTACCTTAGAGACTTTATACAGTGTTGGTAATGACAAGTTCAAAGGAATTCTTCATTTTGAATCATTTGAGCTCGGCACTGAAGATAAGAACCTGCTGCGCAAACAGGCAAAAATTGCTCTTGATAGTGCTGACCATTCTAAAATGACGACTGGCTATATGTTCTCACGTCCTGATCAAACCAATGCAACTATTTTGATAACGACTTGGACAAATGCAGTTGCCATTGATGACTGGACCAGCAGTACCGACTTTGCACCGCTCGCCGGATACATGGATCACAGTCCGCGCAGCGTTTACTACTATGAGGATTATCGTCCAGCTGAATAGAAAAAGTGCAATGCAGTTCAATGCATTGCACTTTTGTTTTACCTAGAAATCTGAATTTGCAATAATTGCAATCACCCAAATATCCTGACTTTACGTGGGTTTACGAAACCTATCAGGGGCTTCAGTCGGCGCAATGTTGACAAGTTTAACAGTGCCATTTTTGCCTATGAGAACACCAAAACCGCGATGGATCAAACCTTCACTCCGCCCATTATATCGCCAACAATGCCAAATACGACTATTCCAACGGGCTACTGAAAGGCATCAATCGAAAAATCAAAAACTTAAAACACAGCTGTTGTGGCTTCCGCAATTTTGAAAATCTATTGCGGCGCATTGACTGTATCCGTTCCTAAAAAATTCTCCACTTCATTTTTGAAGCAGGGAATTGATCTTCACCAATACGATTTGACAAAGACTTAAAGTACCAAGTTTTCTCACGAGCTTTGCCAACAAAAAAACATGTTGCCGAAACAGCAACATGTTCAATCATACGGTCCGTACGAGACTCGAAC
>NZ_AZEQ01000012.1 GCF_001436025.1 Limosilactobacillus mucosae DSM 13345
TTCGATCCCCTGACTGCCCATCATGTCGCCATCGGCTGTTAGTCGGTGGCTTTTTTGTTACCCAAATCCACCCATCAAAAAAAGATCGCGTTTTAGGTGACGCGATCTTTTTTGTTTAATCTGCTAAATCTGCTGTGGTCGGAACAACCTTGGCATGTTTAAGCCGACTGATTTTATTTTCCTGGCCGGCGTTGACCTCAAACTCATCCACAAAGCCGCAGTTGGCGCAGGCCACTATGATCTGATAGCGCTGTGAATGATCCGGATTGGTTGCTTCCCAGTTGCGCTCGGCAATTACCAGCGGCTTTTGATGACACTTGCTGCAGGCGATCTTTAAACTACAATCTTCGCGAAAGGGATCACCAACCTTGCCAACCATTCCCCCACGATCCTCACCATAAACCTGATCAAAGTTATTGTAAAACATAATCTCACCTTGAATTATCAGAACTGTTCGGTAGCATGCTGGCGAGCCATTACCACTGCAATGACTACGGCCTCAACTACCAAAATCGAAACCGCACAAATAACAAATAATGGCCGATATGAAAATCTTTCAATGATCAAACCGCCAAACAACGGTCCAATTGCCTTGCCAGTCGAAGCAAAGGCGTTCAGCATTCCTTGATACTTTCCCTTATCGTCAACCGGCGACAAAAGGTTGATGATTGCGGGAATCGTCGGAAAGGCGGTTGCCTCGCCCAAAGTCAGAACAACCATTGCCAAAACAAACATCCCATAGCTTTTGGCAAACAGGAGCAGAACAAACGACAGACCGCACGTCAGAATACCAAAATAGACAAAATAATAGTCGTTGGTAATTTTTTTGGTCAGCCAGCTGATCACGGCCTGGAACAAAACGATCAAAATTCCATTGATCGTCCACAGCATACTGTACAGCGTCATTGAAATCCCCATATCCGTCATGTAAACCGACATGTTGCTTGACCATTGTCCATACATGATCCAGATGATGGCAAATGAGATAAAAAGCGTCCAGATGATCTGCGCGTTAGCAGCTGGTAGCTTGCCTTGGTGCGGGCCGAAATCGACATCGACCGTATGATGCTGCCGCGGCTTGATCGGCGTGATCTGGAAAAACATAACTACGACCAGCAGGAAAAAGGCATACATGACCACCGTAATGGCAAATAAAGGCGACACGCTGTTATGTGCCAATTGATAAAGCGGTCCGACAATCGTAGTTCCTAAAACCATGCCCAAGTTGTTGGCAAAATACAGCATGTTAAAGACGAAGCGGCCATCATGACTGCGGACACGGGTACCAAATGAGTTGACCATCGTAATGATCCAGCCATTAAAAAAGCCGATAATCGTCAGCATTACCGGATAGATCGGCCAGCCATTGCTAAAGATCAAGACCGCCATCGAAATCATCGCCAAAATCAGGCCGCCAATCATTAAATGACGCGGATTCTTTTGGTCAAACAGCAATCCTGCGATATAGCTGCCCACAACATTGGCGCCAGAATAAAAAAGCAATACGACCCCTGAAACGGTCAGCGATTGATGCAGCTGATCGTGAATATAGATCGTTGTCAACGGCCAGACAAAACTGTTGCCGATACTCCCCAAAAAAGATCCCAAAAGCAGCCACTGCAGTTTAAAGCCGGTTTTTTTCATTTATCTGCTCCTTTCCTTCTCAATAATCCTCTCTTAATTTTAGTGCGAATTTGCTGCAAGACAACAAACAAGCAGCTGCTGATCACTCAACTGCTGCTTGTCATTTAAGCCGGTTCGGTGTGTTGATAGTCAACCGCCGCGAACTTGTTATAGGCTTTGTTAAAGAGCAGCTTGACGGTTCCCCGCGGGCCGCTCCGGTTTTTTTCAATAATGATCTCGACTTCGCTAAGGCTTTGATCGGGATCATTAAAGGTTTTCTCTTCTTTTTCGTCATCATCATCGGCGCCTTCTCGTTCATAGTAGTCGGCTCGATACAAAAAGCTGACGATATCGGCATCCTGTTCGATCGATCCTGACTCACGAATATCAGAAAGCACCGGCCGCTTGTCCTGACGCTGCTCAACGCCACGCGAGAGCTGCGAAAGAGCAATTACCGGCACGCTGAGCTCCTTGGCAAGCTTCTTTAGCTGCCGCGAGATCTCAGAGACTTCCTGCTGCCGATTTTCCGGGTTGCTTCCTTCAATCAGTTGCAGATAGTCGATCACAATCAGACCCAGATTGCCGTTTTCCTTAGCCAGCCGCCGACACTTGGCGCGAATTTCCGGAACCTTGATGCCCGGCGTATCGTCAATGTAGATGTTGGCCTGCGCCAAGACACTTGAGGCAACCATAAAGTTGTTCCATTCATCCTGATTCAGCTGACCGGTTCTTAAATGATTGGCATTGATGTTTCCCTGTGCACAAAGCATCCGGTTGACCAGCGATTCAGCACCCATTTCCAGACTGAAGATCGCTACCGTTGCATCGGAGCTGGTTGCTACGTTTTGTGCGATGTTAAGCGCAAAAGCAGTCTTACCCATGGCTGGACGAGCAGCAATAATTACCAGCTCATCATCATGCAGCCCCGTTGTCATTTCATCCAATTGCGGATAACCAGTCGGCAAGCCCGTCACATCGCTTTCGTTTTTGGAAAGCTCATAGACATGATTGATCGAATCGTTTAAAACAGTATCAATGCGCTGAAAGCCGGCCCGATTGCTTGATTCAGAAACGCGCAGAATCGAGGTTTCGGCTTCATCCAACAGTTCATTGACGTTTTCTTGACCGTCATAGCTTTTTTGAACGATTTCCGTTGCCACATCAATCAGACGTCTGGCCGTTGCCTTATCGTGAACGATTTTGGCATAGTAGCCGACATTAGCCGCGGTTGGCACCGAGCCAGCCAGCTCCGCCAAATACTCAGTGCCGCCAATGTTATCTAATTGATGCTCGCTTTGCAGCTCAGACTGCATCGTCAAGACATCGATCGGCTTTTCCTGATCGTTAAGCTTAACCATCGCCGCAAAAACGATCTGATGCGCGCGCTGATAAAAGTCATTGGAGGAAACAAACTCCATTGCCTCTTCAATCGCGCCCTTTGACAAAAAGGCCGCACCCAAAACGGCTTTTTCCGCGGCCAGATCGCGCGGTGCGGTACGCGTTGAACTTAAACTGGCATTGTCCATTTATTGACGGCCTTTCATTTATTTAGCAGCCACATGCACGTCAATGGTTGCTTCAACGTCATGATGCAGTTTGATCGGCACGTGGACAAAGCCAGTTGCCTTGATTGGTGCCGGCAATTCGATCTTGCGCTTGTCGATCTTTAGGTTGAATTGATCCTCTAAAGCCTTGGCAATCTGCTTAGAAGAAACGGAGCCAAAGATGCGGCCATCAGTACCGGCTTTGGCACTCAGCTCAACTACCGTGTCTTCGCTTTCCAGTACTTCCTTTAACCGCTTGGCTTCAGCGAGTTCTTCAGCCTCATGCTTTTGAGCGGCCCGCTGCTGCCCCTTTAATTCGCTCATGGCAGCTTTGGTAGCTTCCTTGGCCAGGCCGCGCTTGATCAGGTAGTTTTGAGCGTAGCCATCTGGGACTTCTTTTAACTCACCGCGCTTGCCACGGCCACGTACGTCTTTAATAAAGATAACCTTCATAGTTTAGTACTCCTTTTCTGTTTCATCTTCTGACTGATCACCAGTCGTCAGCAGCCTGATCAGCTCAGCTTTTACCTCACTGACGGTTTTACCGGCAATCTGAGTTGCAGCATTAGCCAGATGACCGCCGCCGCCCATCTTCTCCATAATGATCTGAACGTTGATGTTGCCCATCGATCGAGCCGAGATCCCGACCTTATCGTTAGCACGCTTGGCAACAACGAATGAGGCATCGACCCCATCCATCTGCAATAAGGTGTCGGCTGCCTGCGCAACAATGACTGGATCATAGGTACGATCATCCTCACCGGCACATAACGCCATTTTATCATTATTCAAAAACTCAACGGTAGCAATCAAGTGATTTCTTTCCATAAAGCTATGGACGTTTTCTTTCATGAAATATTGAATCATCAGCCCATCTGCCCCCGCTGAGCGCAGATAGCTGGCAGCCTCGAACGTCCTGGTCCCAGCCTGCTGCGTAAACGATTTGGTATCAATTTGAATCCCCGTCAGCATGGCAGTGGCTTCCAGCTTATTTAGCGACTCGCTTTCCCGCGGCTGATACTCAAACATTTCCGTAATCAGTTCACAAGTCGAGCTGGCATAAGGTTCAATGTAGACTAAAAGCGGATTTTCAGGGAATTCCTCGCCGCGGCGGTGGTGATCGATAATGATCGTGCGGTCCGCCAAGCGCTCATAAAGCTGTGGCGAAATCGACATGCTTGGCTTGGAATGATCGACCATTACCAAAAGACTGCTGTCGGTTGCCTTATTGATTGCTTCATCTGGAGTAATGATCCGATCGCGAATGCTTTGATAGTCATTGATCTCCATCATCAAACGAGCAATATCGCTATGAACCTTCTCTTTGTCCAAAACGATCCAGCACTCGTGACCATTCATTTCAGCAATTCTTCTGATCCCCAGACAGGCCCCCAAAGAATCCATATCTGGGTTGGAATGCCCCATTACAAAGACTTGATCGGCCTGGGTCATCAATTCCTGCAGTGCCTGACTGATCATCCGAGCTCTGACGCGAGTACGCTTTTCCATTGGATTGGTACGGCCACCATAGAAACGGGCCCGGTGATCTTCTTCTCTGACCACGACCTGATCGCCACCACGACCCAGTGCCAGGTCAAGGTTGCGCTGCGCCATGTCGGCCAGTTTGATCAAATCACTTTGGCCATACGCGATCCCTACACTGAGCGTTACTGGCGAATTCTGCTTGGAGGTGTTTTCGCGAATAACGTCTAAAATCTTAAACTTCTGCTTTTCCAGTTCAACCAGCGATTGATAATGACCGATTACAAAATAGTTGTCTTCATTGATCACGCGCAGCAGCAGATGATTATCCTTTGCCCAGTGACTCAATTCCGAAGTAACGTAATTATGCAGGTTGGAGACGGCCGAATCGTTCATTCCTTGAGTCAGTTCAATGTAGTTGTCCAAATAGATATTTCCCAGGAAAATCTGCTCATGCTGATAACGCTCGCTGATCTGCTCATATTTGGTAACATCCAGCAGGTAACAGACATGATAACGGTCTTGCACTAAAAACTCAAATCGATGATCGCGCCACGAAACGACTGCTGGTCCTTTATCATGACGATGCTCATCAATCAATTTAGCCAATTCATCATCAGTCTGCGTCAATGGCTTGCCGACAACGTGCTCAAACTGAAAATAACGCGCCATATATGGATTGATCCAGCTGACGATGCCACGATGGTTCAGCATCACCATTCCAATTGGCATCTCTAAAAGCGCCTCTTGCTGGCCTCGTTGAACCTGATATGTCAGATTATTGATATATTCTTCAGTGTCAACTACCAGACGACGCAGCTGATGAGCACTGATCCAGATCCCCACAAAGGCAATTGCCAATAATACCGTTCCTAGAATCCAGCTGGTTTTAAAAGCCAGCATCAGACAGACAATCGTCATCAAAGCCAGATAGCAGAAATTCCAGCGAACTGCGTGATTCTTAATTAAAAAATTCCAATTGTTATGTCGAAAGAAATTACCCATATTTTTCTCCTATAACGACAATCTAGATATTCCTATCTTATCACAATCGGTTCGGCAACTCACCGTTCACGTTTTTCACCATTGTTTGAATAAAGGCAAAAAAAAACATGATGACACTGGCCATCATGTTTTAAATTATCAGCTGAATTAGTCTTCAGCAACGAATGGCAGCAAACCCATGATCCGTGCACGCTTGATAGCGACCGTCAGACGACGTTGGTTCTTGGCGCTGGTACCCGTTACTCGACGTGGCAAAATCTTGCCCCGTTCAGAGATGAAACGCTTCAGCAAATCAGTGTCTTTGTAGTCAATGTATTCAATGTGGTTAGCGGCGATAAAGTCGACCTTGCGACGACGACGACCGCCACGACGTTGTTGAGCCATGAAATTACCCTCCTTAAATCATGTATTTGGTTTTAAATTAAAATGGCAAATCATCTTCAGCCGTGCTGTCAGCAGACTTAGTGTCATTTGACTTTGGTGCTGCACTGGCATTCGTTGAATCAGCGGCAGGCTGGCCATTGGTTGGCAGAACGCTGTCGTTTAGATCAAACGTAGCGGCATCATTGTTTGATGGCGCAGCTGGCTGAGAATCTTCATTGCCGAATGGGAAATCATTGTGGACTGGTGTTTCTTGACCAGGCATTGGTGCATTTTCAAAGGGATTGTTGAATCCGCCTTGATTGCCAAATGATGAATTTCCCATTGGTTGAGAAGCACGACCGTTGTCAAAGCCTTGCTGATAGCCACCGCCATTATACTGTGACTGATTGTTGTTCCAGTTGCCTTGACCATTGCCAAAGTTTGACTGAGAACGACCGCCACTGTATGGCTGACCGCCATTGCGACGCGGTTCCAGCAATGCAAAGTTATCAACCTGTACTTCCGTTACGTAGACGCGCTGGCCTTGATTGTTTTCGTAGCTGCGTGTCCGTAAAGAACCGTCAATTCCTACCAAGGCACCTTTGTGGGTGAAGTTGGCAAAATTTTCGGCTGGCTTTCGCCAGATAACACAGTTGATAAAGTCGGCATCACGCTCACCTTGAGCATTCCGAAACTGACGATCAACGGCCAGCGTGAAGGAGGCCACTGATGTGCCGCCTTGAGTGTAGCGCAATTCAGCATCTCTTGTCAGACGACCGGTTAATACGACGCGATTAAGCATGGACCTCGTACTCCTCTCTAAAACTTATTCAATTTGGATTGCAACGCGACTTAGGCTTCGCGCTTAACAATCATGTGACGCAGAATGTCGTCACTGAACTTAGCCAGACGGTCAAATTCGTTCAGAGCTTCGTCACTGTCAGCAGTCAGGTTGACTACGTGGTAAGTACCTTCAGTGTACTTAGCGATTGGGTAGGCAAACCGACGCGTTGACCAATCCTTTGAATCGATGATGTTGGCACCATTGTCCGCCAGAATCTTGTCGAAGCGAGCTACCAGTTCGCTCTTAGCAGATTCTTCGATGTCTGGACGAATGATGTAAGTAATTTCATATTTGCGTGTTTCCATGAATGTTACACCTCCTTATGGACTCTGGCTCTTATTTTTAAGATTAATAAGAGCAAGGAGAGCAGACGTCTTTACGTATACTCACAGACAAAGATATTAGCATAAATAAAAATCAATTACAAGCGATTCAATCATCTAATCAAAAAAGCTGAATTGCGGCCCTCTGATTAAACTATATGCCGTAATTCAGCTTTTGCATTTTATCTTAGTTGTTTTCTGTTTCAGATGCTGCGGAATCTTCTTCAGCAGGTAAAGCATCATCTTGATCCGTCTGATCTTCCTTGGCCACTTTAGCCATCGTAGCTACCTTGGAATCATCATCCATTCGAATCAGGTGCACTCCCACGGCGGCACGACCAGTCTGTGAAACGGTCTCGATGCCAAAACGAATGATCACGCCTTTATCGGTTACCAGCATGATGTCCTCATCGCCCTTGACCGTCGTCAAACCAGCCAATGGACCATTCTTTGCCGTTACGTTGACGGTCTTGATTCCTTTACCGCCACGACCCTTAATTGGGTATTCAGCAGCTGGCGTCTGCTTACCAAAGCCATTCTCGCTGATTACGAAAACATTGCTGTCCGAATCAAGCGGTGCGGCGCCGATAACACAGTCGCCTTCCCGCAGCTTGGCTCCCCGTACACCGGCAGCCGAGCGACCCATCGAACGAACGTCTTCAGCATTGAAGCTGACTGCATAGCCAAGCCGCGTCCCCAAGATCATGTTCTGCTGACCATCAATAATGTTGACGTGAATCAGCTCATCGCCATCATGCAGCTGGATTGCCTTCAGACCATTGCTGCGAATATTACGGAAGTCATCAACTGGCGTCTTCTTGACCGTCCCCTGCTTAGTAACAAAGAACAGGAACTTGTCGGTATCATCGGCAGCGTTCGAAACGTTGATCACCGCGGTAATCTTTTCGTGATTGTCGATGCCAAGCAGGTTGATGATTGGAATTCCCTGAGCTGAACGGCCATACTCTGGAACCTCGTAGCCCTTCATAGAGAAGACCTTGCCTGAATTGGTAAAGAACAGCAGAATATCATGCGTGGAACTGGAGATCAGATGCTCGATAAAGTCATCTTTGTGTACGCCCATTCCTTTAACGCCGCGACCACCACGATTTTGCGACTTGAATTCGTCAACCGGCAGCCGCTTGATGTAGCCATTATGAGTCAGCGTGACGACGATATCTTCTTCTTCGATCAGATCCTCGTCTTCAATATCGGTAATATCGCCGACCTGCAGCTCAGTCCGACGTGGATCGCCAAACTTGCGCTGAATCTCTAACAGTTCATCGTAAATGATCTGATTGATGCGTTCTTCATGCGCCAAGATGTCTTGGTAGTCGGCAATTGCCTCGGTAAGCTTTTGATGCTCGTTTTCGATCTTTTCGCGTTCAAGTCCGGTCAGCCGCACCAGCCGCATGTCCAAAATCGCCTGAGCCTGACGATCATCCAGCGTATAGCGGTCAATCAGCTGCTCCTTGGCAATCTCGCTGGTCTGTGCCTCGCGAATGATTTTAATGATCTCGTCAATATGATCAAGGGCAATCAAAAGTCCCTGCACGATATGATCGCGACTCTGCGCTTTTTTCAGGTCAAATTCCGTCCGCCGCCGAACCACGTTGATCTGATGTTCAAGGTAGTGCTGCAGAATCTGCTTGAGGCTTAAGACTTTCGGCGCTCCGTTGACGATGGCCAGCATATTGAAATTGAAAGTCGTCTGCATCAGCGTCATCTTGTACAGATTGTTTAAGATGACCTCAGCACTGGCATCACGCCGAACGTCAATCACGATCCGCATCCCTTCACGGTCGGTTTCGTCATTGATATCGGTAATCCCCTCGATTTCTTTTTCACGAGCCAATTCGGCAATTCGCTCAATCAAGCGTGCCTTGTTGACCATGTAAGGAATCTCATGAACGACGATACGCTGACGACCATTCTTGGCCTCTTCAATGTCAACCTTGGCGCGGACAATAATCGTTCCACGTCCCGTTTCATAGGCCTTACGGATTCCAGACTTGCCCATGACTACGCCGCCTGTTGGAAAATCAGGTCCCGGCAGCACCTTCATCAACTCTTCAGTCGTAGCATCCGGATTCTGCATCAGCAGATGAATGGCGTCAATTACCTCGCCTAAGTTATGCGTGGGAATATTGGTTGCCATCCCGACAGCAATCCCAGAGGCACCATTGACCAAAAGATTAGGGAACCGAGCCGGCAAAACGGTTGGCTCCTTTTCGCTGCCATCATAGTTGTCTTGAAAGTCAACCGTATTCTTATTGATGTCACGCAGCATCTCAACGGCAATCTTGCTCATTCTGGCCTCGGTATAACGCATGGCGGCTGCCCCGTCGCCATCAACCGAGCCAAAGTTACCATGGCCGTCAACCAGCATGTAGCGATAGCTGAAGTCCTGCGCCATCCGCACTAAGCCTTCATAGATCGAGGAATCGCCATGGGGGTGAAACTTACCCATAACGTCACCAACGATACGTGCGGATTTTTTATATGGCTTGTCTGGCGTCACGCCCAGTTCATTCATCCCATAAAGGATTCGCCGCTGAACTGGTTTCAGCCCATCTCTAACGTCTGGAAGGGCCCGGGCAACGATGACGCTCATTGCATAATCCAAAAATGAATTTTTCATCAATCCAGTCAGATTGACATCGGTAATGCGCCCTGGCATATCTTGATCTGCCACGTTTTTTCCTCCTTAGCTGATTTTACAGGTCCAAGTTCTCGACAAACTTGGCATTTTCTTCAATAAACTCGCGCCGCGGACCGACTTTAGTTCCCATCAGCATTGGGAAGATCTTTTCCGCTTCAGCAGCGTCATCCAGGTCAACTCGCAGCAGATGGCGTTTTTCTGGATCCATCGTCGTTTCCCAGAGCTGTTCAGCATCCATTTCACCCAGCCCTTTGTAGCGTTGAATTACTGGCTTAGGGCTTGGCTGCAGCGTGTTCAAGACGTTTTGCAGCTCTTCGTCTGATTCGACGTACTTGACGAATTTGCCCTGCCGAACTTGATACAGTGGCGGCTGTGCAATATAGACATAGCCATTGGTGATCATTGGCTTCATATAGCGATAGAAAAGCGTCAGAAGCAGCGTCCGAATGTGCGCACCGTCCACATCGGCATCGGTCATGATGATCAGCTTGTGGTAGTTAGCCTTGGTAATGTCAAAATCACCGCCAAAACCAGTCCCTAGAGCAGTAAACAGCGAACGAATCTCATCATTGGCCAGAATGCGGTCCATCCCAGCTTTTTCAACGTTGAGGATCTTACCACGAATTGGCAGAATCGCCTGCGTCAAGCGGGAACGGCCCTGCTTGGCACTACCACCGGCCGAGTCACCCTCGACGATGAACAATTCTGAAATTTCTGGATCCTTGCTGGTGTTGTCGGCTAATTTCCCGGGTAATCTTGAAATTTCCAAGCCGCTCTTCTTACGCGTAACTTCACGAGCCCGTTTGGCGGCTACCCGCGCTTTGGAAGCCAGCATTCCCTTTTCAACGATCTTGTGCGCTGTGTCCGGATTTTCCATCAAAAAGCGCGCAAACATCTCGCTGAAGATGTGGTCGGTTGCCGTCCGTGCATCCGAGTTGCCCAACTTGGTCTTGGTCTGTCCTTCAAACTGTGGATCAGGGTGCTTGATTGAAACGACTGCCGTCAATCCTTCACGCACATCATCACCGGAAAGCGTCGTATTCCCCTTCAGCTGACCGCTCTTTCGGCCATAGTCATTGATAACGCGCGTCAAAGCGGTTTTAAAGCCGGTTTCGTGCGTTCCGCCTTCATAAGTGTGAATGTTGTTGGTAAAAGTCATCAGCGTGCTGCGGTATCCCGTCGTATACTGCAGGGAAACCTCAACCGTGATGCCCTTATCCTCGCCTTCCACATAGATTGGCGGATCAAACAGGACTTCTTGGCCTTCATTTAAGAATTCAACGTAGTGCCGAATCCCGCCTTCATAATGGAACTCTTGCCGGGTTGGCTTTTCTTCTCGCTTGTCCTCAATCGTGATCTTTAGGCCCTTGTTCAAAAAAGATAATTCACGAATTCGATCCGTCAGCGTCTTGATGTTGTAGACCGTCGTTTCACGGAAGATTTCTGGATCTGGCTTAAAGTGAACCCGGGTGCCGTGCTTTAATTCCGAGACGCCTTCTTTAACGACTTTCATCGGCGTCTTAACGTGGCCATGGTCAAAGTCCATATAGTATTCCTTGCCTTGCCGCGTTACGTAGACATCCAGCTCGGTTGACAGCGCGTTGACGACTGAGGCCCCAACCCCGTGCAGACCACCAGAAACCTTGTAGCCGCCGCTGCCAAATTTACCACCGGCATGCAGAACGGTAAAGACCGTTTCCAGTGCCGGTTTGCCGGTTTCTTTTTGAATATCGATCGGGATCCCCCGTCCGTTGTCGGTTACCGTAATGCTGTTGTCTGGTTCAACAACGACATTGATCTCATCACAAAAACCGGCCAAGGCTTCGTCAATACCATTGTCGACGATTTCCCAGACCAGGTGATGCAGCCCTTGAGCACTGGTGGAGCCAATGTACATCCCAGGGCGCTTCCGGACTGCTTCCAGCCCTTTTAAGACTTGAATCTGGCTGGCATCGTACTCACTGGCCAGTTCCGCTTTCTTTTCTGCTTCAAGTTCTTTATCGCTCACTTTTTATCCTCCTTGTCAATCGTTCCATGGGCAATCTGAAAAATCGTTGGGCGATTGATCAATTGTCGTGCTACGCCGCTTAAGCTGGTCGTTGTCAAAAACGTCTGAACCTTATCCTGAATGGCAGTCAGCAGATGGGTCTGGCGATCATCATCAAGTTCGGACAAGACGTCATCCAGCAGCAGCAATGGGTACTCGCCGGTCTGTTCATTCATCAGATCGATTTCTGCCAGCTTGACCGCTAATGCCGTTGTCCGCTGCTGTCCTTGGGAGCCAAAGCGATGCACGTCTTGATCGTTAACCAAAAAACGAATATCGTCGCGCTGTGGTCCATAAAGCGTCGTCCCCAGCTTGATCTCTTGCGACTGATGCTCGTGATACAGCTTCTGCAGCTGCTCGGCAATTTCATTTTCAGCCGTTTCTTCATCAATCATAACCTGGGAAATATATTTCAGCTTTAAGACTTCTTTTTGTTGGGAAATATGCTCATGCAGCTGAGCCGACCATGTCTCTAACCGCTTAAGCAGCTTAAAGCGCATTGCCGTTACTGCCGCGCCGCTTTCTGCCAGCTGATCGGACAAGACCTCCAACAATACCTGATCGACCTGGCTGCCATACTTCAACTGTTTCAAATATTCATTGCGCTGCTTTAAAAGACCTCTAAACTGACTGATAGCATACAGATAGCGGCTGCTCATCTGACTGAACTCCGTATCCATAAACTGACGCCGTTCCTGAGGGGCTCCTTTAACCAGTGCCAGGTCTTCTGGAGCAAATAAGACTACGTTTAGATTGCCGATATAAGTCGACAGCCGCGATTGGAAAAGATGATTAACCTTGACTCGTTTGCCACGCGTACCCAACAGCACTTCCAACGGTATCCGTCCCGTCTGCTTGATAACCGTGCCCTTAACCATGGCTTCTTTAGCCTGCCAGTTGATCAGCTCACGATCGTTAGCGGTTCGGTGGCTGCGCGTCATTGCCAAGACATAGATGGCCTCCAGCAGATTGGTCTTGCCTTGGGCGTTTTCCCCAATAAAGACATTGATGCCTGGGGAAAACTCAACTTGACGGTCCTCATAATTTCTAAAATTCCGCAGCTCGATTTCCGAAAGATACATTGATTATTCAGCTACGATCTCAACGTTTTCAATACCGCTGATCTCGATTTGATCGCCAACCCGCAGCTTGCGACCCCGACGAGCCTCTGATTCGCCGTTGACTTTGACTTCATGTTCACGCAAAAACCACTTGGCAGCTCCTCCAGTGGGAATAATGCCTTCTTCTTTCAGCAGCTGGCCAAGCGTAATGAATTCACTGCTGATTGCGACTTTTTTTGAATTTTGCATACTTTTCACCTACTTTATGCTTGCTGTTCTATTATAGCTTTTATAAGACGCAAAAACAAATTAAAGGGCATTTTTAGGCCGTATCAGCAAATCTTATCCCAATTAATCATTTTTATCTAAAACAGGTTATCTTTGCTCAGAAGGCAAATTTCAGTGATTTAAGCGCTATCTTAAACTAGTGAATGATTTATCCACCAAATTCCGCTAATTTAATCACTTTTCCACAATAAAAAAGCATCCACTGTGGATAAGTGGATGCTTTTTCAACAGTTTTATTTGAATCAGTAAGTCCGAACCGGTGTAATCAGCTGAACAAAATTGGCTTTTTCTTCAGTTGGTACCAGGGTAAATGGCCGCAGCGCCGTCGTAAATGAAATCAGAATCTTGGTTTGACCAAATGACTTTAAGGCATCACGCATATAGTCAGGGTTGAACGAGATTTCCAAGGGGTTGCCTACGATCTGGTCAGCATTGATTTCTTCTTCAACGTTACCAACATCAGCTGACGTGCCTGAAACCGTCGCAATCTTGTTTTCTGGGTTGACGCTCAGCTTAACGACATTATTGCGACTTTCGTGAGACAGCAGCGATGCCCGTTCGATCGAAGCCAACAGATCGCTGGCCGTGATCTCCAAACGTGTATCGGATGATTCTGGAATCAAGCGGCTGGTTTCTGGATAGTTGCCTTCCAGCAAGCGCGAGTAAAAATGCGTATTGCCAAAAATAAACAGGGCTTGATTTTCGGTAATCTGCATCTTAACGCCATCTTTTTCATCGGCAATCATTTTAGCCAGTTCCGTCATTGAGGCCCCTGGCAAAACGATGTCAAAATCACGATCAGCCGTTTCTGGCAACTCAACCTTGCGTTGTGCCAAACGGTGACTGTCGGTAGCCACTGCCGTTAAGATCCCATTATTTAAAGTTACGTGAATCCCAGTCAAAATTGGCCGACTTTCTTGTTTAGAAACGGCAATCCGTGTCTGGTCAATAACTTCACGCAGCATGTCAGAAGCCAGTTCAACCGTATTTTCACTTTCGACTTCTGGCAGGTGTGGATAATTGTTGGCATCCTGACCGTTGATCGTAAATTCAGCCGTCCCTGAGGTAATCCGCACCTGCAGACCATTAAAGACCTCAATCGTTGCCTGCTTGTCTGGCAGCTTTTTGATCACTTCATTAAAGAAACGAGCCGGCAAAACGATTGCCCCCGGTTCTTCAATTGACAGGCCATAGCTGCTGTCACTGGCATCCAGAGTTGATTCGATCGTAATGTCAGCATCACTGCCAGTCAAAATGACGCTATGATCAGTTACAACCATTTTCAGACCAGTCAGAATTGGAATCGTGGTTTTAGATGAGATTGCTCTTAAGACGTTGTTAAGCTGATTAATGAATGCTGGGCGATTAATGGTGAATTTCATAAATGAATCTCTCCTTGTTGCTTTATATATATTATATAAGTTTAGTAGTAGTAATAGGACCTGTGGATAATGTGGAAAAATGGCCTGGACCCAATAGCTATAAGTTTTCATAACTGTGGAAAAGCTGTGGATATCTTGGGGATAACTTTTTAGTTTTCCACAATCAAGGCTGCAGCTCCATTCTAAGGTTGCGGATGTCGTCTTGTAAATTATCATCCTCGGCCAGCTGTTTTTCAATCTTATCGATGGCATGGAGAACCGTGGTATGATCCTTGCCGCCAAATTCCTTGCCAATCTTAGGCAGTGAGCTTTCGGTCAGCTCTCGGGCAAGATACATGGCAATCTGGCGCGGAAAGACGATTTGCTTGACGCGTTTTTTTCCCACGATATCAGACTGGCGGATATTATAATAAGCCGCAACCTTTTTTTGAATCAAGTCAATCGAGATTACCGCCTCATCGGCAGATTCCATTCCCTTGAGCGTTTCATTGGCCAGTTCAATCGTGATGGGCGCGTGATGAAGCTGGGCGGCTACGCGAACTCTCAGCAGCGCGCTTTCCAACTCACGGACGTTGGTGTCAACCTTGCTGGCAATAAAGCTTAAAACGTCATTGGGAACGTTGATCTGCTCTTCTTCGGCCTTGCTGCGCAAAATGGCGGTCCGTGTTTCTAGATCTGGCGAGGTAATCTCGACTGGAACTCCCCAGACAAAGCGTGAGACCAGCCGATCAGTCAAATCGGGGATCTGCTTGGGATTTCGGTCAGCGGTCAAAACGATCTGCTTGTTGTTGTCATGCAGTGAATTGAAAGTATTGAAAAATTCCAGCTGGGTGCCTTCCTTATTGGAAAAGAACTGGACATCATCGACCAACAAAGCGTCCAGGTCACGATACTCGCGCCGGAACTGTTCTTGGTTGTTGTTTTTAATCGAATTGATGTAGTCATTGGTGAAGGTTTCGCTGGTAACGTATTTGATTTTGGCGTTGGGATTATGCCGCAGCATGTTGTTGGCAATGGCCTGCATCAAATGAGTCTTGCCAAGGCCGACACCGCCATAGATCAAGAGTGGATTATAAAGTCCGCCAGGCTGTTCAGAGGCAGCATAGGCGGAAGCATAGGCCATCTGATTGCTGCGACCTTCAACGAAAGCTTCAAATGTATATTCTGGATTTAAGGGTGTCTGTTTGGTCATGATTCCACCGGCTGGCGAAGATGGAGTCATGAGCTCTCTCTCAAGCGTGTAACGTGGCTCAATGTGAACCAGGGTTTCGTTGAACAGCAGGTCCTTGAGCTTAGCCGTCATCTCGTTTTGCCAAAAGTCCCGGTGAGATTTGGTTGGCAGCTCAATGGTCAGCTGATTGTTTTCGAGAGAAATTGCTTTGGCTGGTGCAATCAGGTTGTTGTAGGTTACGCTGCCAGTGGTCTTGCGAAACTCTTTTTGAACCGATTCCCAGAGCGAGTTTAGCTCAATCAAGTAAATTCCTCCTCATGCTAATTAAAAATCCAAAGAATATTTTAGCATTGTCTGGTAGTTTTCCACAAGGCTGTGTAAAAACTATTAACAAAATCCACAGACATGTTGATAAGTTTTCCACAAGGCTGTGGATTTGTGGAAAAAAGAAAGGAAAAATTAAGTTAATCACCGGCAATTTGTGGATAACTTTAGCGGACTAAAAGCGAAATAATCATGTTTTCATAATTATCCACAGAGCTGTTGATAACTTTTTCCACAACCTGTGGGGAACTCTTTTTGCTTTGGATAACTTTGTGGATAAATAAAAAAGTCCCCAGTTTTATTTAGGTACTTGTGGAAAAAACTGGGGATAACTGGCCGCTTTTGAGCAGTAAAAAACGCTAAAATAACGCAAGATAATCATTTATTCTTGGCGTAGGATGTGTTATACTTCAAAAGTATGTTTGAAGAGATTGTCTTTTTGGACTGTAAATAAAATAATAAATACAAGCGAGGAGGTGCACTCAATGAAGCGCACATTTCAACCAAAGAAGCGTCACCGCGCACGCGTTCACGGCTTCCGCAAGCGTATGAGCACGAGCAACGGCCGTAAGGTATTGGCTCGTCGTCGTCAAAAGGGCCGCAAAGTATTATCTGCATAAAATCGGCCACTATTTAATTAGTGGCTTTTTTTCTAAAAGGGGCCGGGGCATTCATCCACTGCATTACGTGCGGTTGTGCCTCAGTCCTTTTTGCATTTTTAAAGGTTGGAGCGAACATGCGAAAGTCATACCGAGTAAAAAAGGAAAGTGAATTTCAGCGGGTCTTTGAAACTCATGATTCCGTAGCCAATCGAAAATTTATCATCTATCAAATGCAAAAACCAGGTCAGAAGCATTTTCGGGTCGGCATCTCAGTCGGCAAGAAAATCGGTAATGCCGTACACCGCAACTGGCTGAAGCGGCGGATCCGCCAAACGCTGCTGGAGGTTAAGCCGGCAATCAAGCCTGACGTTGACTTCCTGATTATTGCGCGGCCAGCTGCTGATGGCTTGGAAATGGCAGAAGTTAAAAAGAATCTGGTTCATGCACTGAAATTGGCCCATCTGTTAAAAGAAGATTAAGAGAGGATCGCACTTTGAGAAAAGGACACAAGAAAATCCTAAGCCTGGCGGGGATTATGAGTCTGGCAGTCTTTTTGGCTGCTTGTTCCAATTCACCAATTACCAGCCACAGTACCGGCTTTTGGGATCATTACATCATCTATAACTGCTCACGGTTCATAATCTGGCTGTCCAACAATTTTGGCGGCTATGGAATGGGGATCATCATCTTTACGATTATCGTGCGGATTATCATTCTGCCATTGATGGTGTACCAGACCAAGATGTCGGTCAAGATGCAGGAATTAACGCCGCAGCTTAAGGAGATTCAAAAGAAGTATCCTGGACGCGATCGTGAATCACTGGAAAAGATGCAGGCAGCTCAACAAAAGCTTTATAAGGATGCTGGCGTGCACCCGTTTGCCTCGATGCTGCCGCTGCTGGTTCAGCTGCCAGTTATGTGGGCATTGTATCAAGCCATCTGGCGGACGCATGTTTTGCGCAGTGGGAGCTTCTTATGGCTGCAGCTGGGTCACAATGATCCATACTACGTGCTGCCGATTTTGGCGGCCCTGTTTACGTTTATCAGTTCCTGGCTGTCGATGGCCTCAATGCCGGAACAAAATGCCATGACCAGATCAATGACCTGGTTTATGCCAATCATGGTCTTTTTCATGGCATTGGGCTTTAGTTCGGCAATTACGCTTTACTGGGTAGTATCCAACGCTTTCCAGGTTCTGCAGGTACTGATCTTCCAAAATCCGTTCAAGATTCGTCGCGAACGTGAAGAAAAACAGGCTGCTGAACGTCGTCACCGCAACAAGATTGCCAAGGCTAAGCGCAAGGCCTACCGTAGCAAGCGGAAATAATTGAGCAACGAGGGCGGCTTGACCGCTCTTTTTTGATAATGATTAATGATTGAGGGGGAGCTTTATGGAAACTTTTGAGGCGCAGACAATTGATGAAGCAATCGCAGCCGCATCAGCTGCCTTTAAAGCCGATCGTGATCAATTAGACATTCAGGTTCTAGAGCAGCCGCGGCACGGCTTTCTTGGGTTTGGCCGTCGGAACGCCAAAATTCAGGCTAAATTAAAACGGCCGGTGCAGCCGCAAAAGCCAATCGAAAAAAAGCCGGCCGCTAAGTCCCGGCCAGCTAAAAAAACGGTCGTGGTCAAAACCGCCAAGCCGACAGACAAAAAACAAAACGTCAAGCCGGCAGCCGATGATTCAAATGAGCCAGATGCCTTGGAAATGGAGCGTCGTCATCAAGCCAACGTGCAGAAGATGAATCAAGCGGCCCAGGCACTTTGCGGCTATCTGAAAGACGTGCTGGCAGCGCTTGGGGTAACGGCCAAGCCTAAAATCGTCAAACTGCGGACTCATGAATTGGTCATTGATCTGCAGGCCAATAATTCGGGACGAGTCATCGGCTTTCATGGGCGACGGATCAATGCCTTGGAACAGCTAGGAACGGCCTTTTTAAGCTATCATGACGTCGATGATCCAGGGCTGATCCTGGATACGTCGAATTACCGTCAGAAACGGCAGCAGTCATTGGAAAAACTGGCTGCTCGCTGCGTCACCGAGGTAATTGCTACCGGGCAGGCCGTCTTCTTGGACCCAATGCCGGCTCGCGAACGCAAATATCTGCACCACGTCTTGGAAGACAATCCGCGGGTCAAGACCTATTCACATGGTCGCGATCCGTATCGCAGCGTCGTGGTAGCACCAAAGAATTAATTGATTGACAACCAAACGCTGAAAAACTAAAATAGCGATGTTAATTGAATTTACCGTTAGTTAGAGTAGTGAAAGTGCTTTGACCATGTTGATCCCAAAGTGGGGAGAGCGTGGACTCGGCACTTTTTTTATTGCGGCGGAAAGGAGCAGAAAATGGCAAATTCAGAATTTGATACAATTGCAGCCATCTCGACCCCAGTTGGCGAAGGGGGCATCTCAATCATTCGAATCAGCGGCGAGGAGGCCGTTGCCGTTGCCAAAAAGCTGTACCACGGCAGCAAGGATCTGGCAAAGGTGGCAACCAATACCATTAACTATGGGCATATCGTTGATCCCGACAGTGGTGCGGAAGTTGATGAGGTCATGGTTTCAATCATGCGGGCACCTCATACCTACACCAGAGAAGACGTTGTTGAAATCAACTGCCATGGCGGACTGCTGGCTACCAATCGGATTCTGCAGCTGACGCTTAGTCATGGGGCGCGACTGGCTGAACCGGGCGAGTTTACCAAACGGGCCTTTTTAAACGGTCGGCTGGATCTTTCACAGTCTGAGGCCGTGATGGATCTGATCCGCGCCAAAACCGACAAATCAATGAAGGTGGCTCTAAATCAGCTGGACGGCGATCTGTCTCGCTTGATCAAGGCTCTGCGCAAGGATATTCTGGATGTCTTGGCGCAGGTTGAGGTCAACATTGACTACCCAGAATATGACGCGGTTGAAGAAATGACGACCAAGATGCTGAAAGAAAAAGCCCAAGAGGTTCAGCAGCGTATTCAGGCACTTTTAAAAACCGCCAAACAGGGCAAGGTATTAAGAGATGGTCTGGCAACGGCAATCATTGGGCGGCCAAACGTCGGCAAGTCCAGCCTGCTCAACACGCTTCTGCATGAGGACAAGGCAATCGTAACCAACGTGGCCGGAACCACGCGTGACGTGATTGAGGAATACGTCAACGTAGAAGGCGTGCCCTTAAAGCTGATTGACACGGCTGGGATTCGCCATACTGAGGATACGGTCGAGAAAATCGGCGTTGAGCGCAGTCGCCAGGCAATCGATACGGCTGACCTGGTACTGCTCTTGATTGACAGCTCCAATGCATTGACTGATGAGGATCGAGAACTGATTAAGCTGACGGCTGGCAAGCCACGCATCGTCATCTTAAACAAAACCGACCTGCCGAACCGAATCGATCTAAACGAACTGCGTCAGCTGACGGCCGGCGATCGCGTCATCAAGACCTCGATCGTTGAGCATGAAGGAATGGAAGAATTAGGCCGTACGATCAGCCATATGTTCTTTGATGAAGGAATCGAAAGCTCGCAAAATACCGTTATGGTTACCAACGCCCGGCACATTGGACTGCTTCATCAAGCCAATGACGCCTTGAATGACGTTTTGAGCGGGATTGCAGCTGGAATGCCGGTCGACTTGGTCCAGATCGACATGACGCGGTGCTGGGAGCTGTTGGGCGAGATTACCGGCGACAGCTATCAAGACGAATTGTTGGATCAATTGTTCAGTCAGTTCTGTCTAGGAAAGTAAAGGAGAGAAAAATGCAGATTTCACAAGGTAAGCCGTTTGATGCCGGCAGCTTTGACGTAATCATCGTTGGAGCTGGTCATGCGGGATCAGAAGCGGCATTGGCGGCAGCACGCATGGGCAACAAGACGCTGCTTTTGACGATCAGTCTGGAAATGGTTGCCTTTATGCCATGCAATCCATCAGTGGGGGGACCGGCTAAGGGAATCGTAGTTCGCGAGATTGATGCCTTAGGCGGTGAAATGGGCCGTAATATCGACAAGACCTATGTTCAGATGCGGATGCTCAACACGGGGAAAGGTCCAGCCGTCCGTGCGTTGCGGGCTCAGGCTGACAAGCACGCCTATCACCGAGCCATGAAGCAGACGATGGAAGAAACGCCTAATCTGACGCTGCGGCAGGCTACCGTTGATCAGCTGGTGGTTGAAGATGGCGTCTGCAAAGGAGTCATTACCAATACCGGGGCCCGCTATTTTGCCAAGGCCGTGGTATTGGCAACGGGAACCGCGGCCCGCGGCAAGATCATCATTGGCGAGCTGATGTATGAATCTGGTCCAAACAATACGCAGTCAGCCACTAAGCTGTCTGAGAATCTGGAAGAGCTGGGCTTTGACCTGCAGCGGTTTAAGACCGGAACGCCACCACGCATCAACGGCAATACGATCGACTATTCGGTTACCGAGGAGCAGCCAGGTGACGAAAAACCGCATCATTTCAGTTTTGATACGCCGGACAGTCAATATATCGCAGTCACTGATCAGATTTCCTGCTGGCTGACCTACACCAACCCAACCACGCATCAGATCATTCGCGACAACCTTGACCGGGCGCCAATGTTTACCGGGGTGATTGAAGGGGTTGGTCCGCGCTACTGTCCTTCAATTGAAGACAAGATCGTGCGGTTTGCCGATAAGGATCGCCACCAGGTCTTCTTGGAACCAGAAGGCCGCGATACTGACGAATGGTACGTGGACGGTATGTCGACCTCGATGCCTGAAGAAATTCAAGAAAAGATGCTGCATTCCGTAAAAGGACTGGAAAATGCCAAGCTGATGCGGCCAGGCTATGCAATCGAGTATGACGTGGTTGCGCCATATCAGCTGCATCCAACTCTGGAAACCAAGCTGATCAAGAATCTGTTTACGGCTGGTCAGACCAACGGCACGTCGGGTTATGAAGAGGCAGCTGGTCAAGGGCTGATTGCGGGCATCAATGCCGGGCTGCGTGCTCAAGGCAAGGGGCCGTTCGTGCTGAAGCGCTCTGATGCTTACATTGGCGTAATGATCGATGATTTGGTAACCAAGGGAACCAAGGAACCATATCGGCTGTTGACCAGTCGTGCCGAATACCGGCTGATCCTGCGTCATGACAATGCCGACCTGCGCTTGATGGAAAAAGGCCACGCAATCGGTCTGGTTTCTGATGAGCGCCTGGCAAGAATGGAACATAAAAAGGCCTTGGTTGAAGCTGAGATTGCTCGACTCAAGAAGATTCGCATCAAGCCAACCAATGAGGCAGCCAACAATCTGATTGAGGCTCACGGCGACAATCCTTTGAAAGATGCCATCGCGGCTGCCGATTTCTTAAAACGGCCATATGTTGACTACCAGACGCTGATGAACCTGATTCCTGATCCAGATGAACCGCTCAGTCGAGAAGTAATCGAACAGGTTGAGATTCAATTGAAGTACGAGGGCTACATTAAAAAAGAAGAGGTCAAGGTTGAACGGCTGAAGCGCATGGAAGCCAAGAAGATCCCGGCTGACCTGGACTATTCGGCAATTGATGGACTGGCTACTGAAGGCCGTCAGAAGCTGGAGAAGATTCGGCCTGAAACTTTGGCGCAGGCATCGCGGATCAGTGGGGTCAATCCAGCTGACCTGGCGATTTTGAGCGTTTATCTGCGTCAAGGACGTTTAGCTAAGCTTAAGGATTAGAGAATATCTTGAAGGTGCCTTGGGTTTGGATTATCATTAAGGTTTCAGAGGGCGTTTTTTATAATCGCCGTTGACAGTATCACTAGGAAAATATGAGGATGATTTTAAAGTGAATGATCAAATTGATTTCCAGCCAATTCTGCTGGGAACGGACTTTAACTGCTATGGCATGGCACGTTCTTTTTATGAAGCCTATGGAATCAAAAGCATTGCCTATGGAGTTACGCACATGGCGCCAACTCGCTACACCAAGCTGGCTGATGTGCATGTAATTGAAGGCTTTAACGAAGATCCAGGCTTTATCAAATCAATGCGTGAGATTGCCAAGAACTTAAAGCCGGATAAAAAATACCTGCTGCTGTCCTGTGGGGATGGCTACACGGAACTGATCGCCAAGCACTTAGACGAGCTGAAGCAATGGTTTGTCTGCCCATATGTTGACTATGACATGTTCCAAAAACTGGGGACCAAAGAAACTTTTTACGCTGCTGCG
This sequence comes from Limosilactobacillus mucosae DSM 13345, assembly GCF_001436025.1. Classification (GTDB taxonomy): domain Bacteria; phylum Bacillota; class Bacilli; order Lactobacillales; family Lactobacillaceae; genus Limosilactobacillus; species Limosilactobacillus mucosae. The sequence continues at coordinate 22,892 of NZ_AZEQ01000012.1, forward strand.
GAAAAGTATGGCCTGCCTTATCCAAAGACCAAGCTGATTGAAGCGGCTGAATTTACGAAGCCAAAAGAAATTGAGCTGCCATTTGATTTTCCGATTGCCTTGAAGCCTTCCGACAGTATCGCCTGGCTGGACATTCATTTTGCTGATCGTAAAAAGGCCTATGTCTTGGACACGCGGGCTCAGTTTGATAAGCTGCTGCCTGAAATTGCTCAAGCCGGCTATACCGGAAAGCTGATCGCCCAGGACTTCATTCCCGGCGATGATTCCAACATGCGCGTGGTAAATGCCTATGTTGGTCAAGATCACAAGGTACGCATGATCTGCCTTGGTCATCCCCTACTGGAAGATCCATCGCCAGTGGCAGTCGGCAACTATATGGTGATCATTCCAGAAAAGAACATGGAAATCTACCAAACGATTCAAAAGTTCTTGGAAGAAATCAATTACGTCGGGTTTGCGGATTTTGACATGAAGTACGACCGGCGCGATGGCAAATTCAAGATTTTTGAGATCAATCTGCGTCAGGGCCGCAGCAGCTACTACTGCACTTTAAACGGCTACAATCTGGCTAAGTATGTGGTTGATGATGCCATCTACCATCGTCCATATGACCATACCGATTATGCAGACGGTAACAAGCTGTGGCTGAGCGTTCCTAAGAAAGTCTTCTACAAGTACGCTAAGGAAGGCCCAGATAAGGAGCGTGCCAAGCAGATGCTTGAATCAGGCAACTGGGGTACGACGGCCTTTGACAAGCATGATACGCTCAAGCAGCGGCTGCTGATGCACTACGCCTTTTCGTTAATGCCTAAGAAGTACAAGGAATACTTCGTGCAGCGCTAATTTAGTCAAGAACATAGGAGAGTCATTATGTGTGGAATTGTTGCATTTGTGGATAATGAAAAGCCACAAGTCAAAGAAAGCCTGATTCAAAAAATGATGGACCGGATCATCCACCGTGGTCCCGATGATGCCGGCCAATTCGTCGATGAACACGCGGCTTTGGGACATCGGCGCTTGAGTTTCGTTGACGTTAAGAGCGGTAAACAGCCGATCTTTAATGAAAACGAAAACCTGGCCATTTTATTTAATGGTGAAATCTACAACTTCCAGCCGCTGCGCGAGGAATTGATTGCTGCCGGCCACCATTTCTCGACCAAGACGGACACGGAAGTCATTCTGCATGGCTATGAGCAATGGGGTGATGACGTCTGCAAGAAGCTGCGGGGGATGTTTGCCTTTGTCATCTGGAACCGGCAAACCCAAGAAATGTTTGGGGCCCGCGATCACTTCGGCATCAAGCCGCTGTATTACGCCAAGATGAATGGGACGTTCTTTGTCGGTTCAGAAATCAAGGCCTTCTTGGAACACCCTAATTTCGACAAGCAGCTGAACAAAGAGGCCCTCAAGCCATATCTGACGTTCCAGTATCCAATTACCCGGGAAACGTTCTTTAAGGGCGTCTACAAACTGCCAGAAGGTCATTCGTTCCACTACACCAAGGATGGTCAGTTCTCAATGACCGAATACTGGGATGAAGACTTTGAACCAGCCGATGAAACCTTTGATCAAGCCGTTGATCGGATCGAGGCTGCCGTTACCGAATCAGTCAAGGCGCACTCTTTTGCTGACCAAGGCATTAAAGTTGGTTCATTTCTTTCGGCTGGGGTTGACTCCAGCTACGTTACGGCTATGATGCGACCTGACAACACGTTCTCAATCGGCTTTGACAGTACCTATGATGAAACCAAGGAAGCACGGGAACTGGCGGCTAAGCTGAATCTTAAGAACACGGATGCCAAGCTGACTAACGAGGAAGCCTTCCATACATTCCCATTGATTCAATACTATCTGGACGAGCCCGACTCCAACCCATCAGTCGTGCCATTGTACTTCTTGACCAAGCTGGCTAAGGACAATGGCTACAAGGCAATGCTTTCTGGTGAAGGTGCCGATGAGCTGTTTGCCGGCTACATTGATTATGGCTTCTATACCAAGTCCAAGCTGATTCGCTGGATTACCGATCAGCTGAAGAAAAAGCCGCGGCAAAAGCGCTATGAGATTGCCGAAAAGATCAAGAACAAGCATTTCCATGGTCAGGCGCACATGTATGCCAACCTGGCGCCAGCTCGCGATACCTTTATCGGTGAGGCCTACATCTTCAGTCCAGAACAGGCTCAAAGCATTCTGCAGCCTGAATTTGACTGTGGTCCAACGGTCAAGCAGATCGTTGACCCATACTATGACAAGGTTGAAGACAAAGATATTGATGAGGTTGCCAAAAAGCAGTACCTGGATCTGCACTGCTTTATGCCAGGTGATATTCTGCTGAAGGCCGATAAGATGAGTATGGCCAACTCGCTGGAACTGCGGGTGCCTTTGCTGGACCGGGAAATGATGAAGGTTGCTCAGACCACGCCAACCAAGTACCTGTTCAACGCTAAGGGTACCAAGTGGGCTTTCCGGATGGCGGCCAACCGTCACCTGCCAGAAGAATGGGCAACGCGGCCTAAGATGGGCTTCCCAACGCCAATTCGGGCCTGGCTGCGTGAAGACAAGTACTACCAAGAAGTTCGCGAATTGTTCAGCCAGGATTTTGTCAAAGAGTTCTTTGATCAAGACAAGATCTTGAAGATGGCCGAAGACAACTTCCAAGGCAAGACGGACGACCGGCGCAAGATCTGGACCGTCTACACGTTCTTGGTCTGGTACAAGCTGTACTTTATCGACAACTTCAAACCGGATGAATCGGCAATTGATCAAACCAAGCAAAAGGCGGCGAACTAAATGCTGACGGTTAAACAGACGGTAGCTGCTCTCAAGGAACGGGGCCTGTTTAAGGAAATTATCGTTGACGGTCAGTGGCTGTATGACGTACCGGAAAAAATTGCCGATCTGGAGTTCAAGCAGCTTTCGTATGACTCGCGTGCAATTGAGCCGCAGACGCTTTTTATCTGCAAGGGTCAGCGCTTTAATCCGCAATATCTGGTGGATGCAGTCAAAAAAGGCGCCACGGCTTGCCTGACTCAGCAGGTGTATGATGAGGAGCTGGCTGGTCAGACTGTCTGGCAGCTTGTCGTTACTGATGTCCAAAAAGCCATGGCAACAGTCGCGCGGTCGTTTTATGGCGATCCGGAAAAAGAACTGACGCTGGTCGGCTTTACCGGTACCAAGGGCAAGACGACCTCAGTCTACTTTACGCGGCATATTTTGGCGCATGTCTTTGACAATCAGGTGGCGCAGCTGTCATCGATTGCCGAGTGTCTGGATGGTAAAAACTTTATCGAATCGCACCTGACTACGCCTGAGTCATTGGATCTGTACCGGATGATGCGTCAAGCCGTTGATAACGGTATGAAGTATCTGGTGATGGAGGTTTCCAGTCAGGCCTACAAGAAGTCGCGCGTTGATGGACTGCATTTTGACATTGGTGTCTTCTTGAATATTTCGCGTGATCATATCAGTCCTGTTGAGCATCCAAGCTTTGATGACTATCTTTGGTGCAAGAGCCAGCTGGTAAAAAATGCCGATAAAGTAATCATCAACCGCGAGATTCCTTACTTTGAGCTGCTGGCCCAAAAGACGCGTGCGTTTGGCAACCAGCTGATTACCTATGGCAGCGATCAATCAGATGCCGATTATCGCTTTACCTTAGGCGAGCATGGTCATTTCCAGGTTGCCTCGTTCAATGACCAGCTGCCGGCAGTTGCAGGCGATTTTCGGGTCATGCTGCCGGGATCGTTTAACTGCAGCAATGCAACGGCCGCATTGGCAGTCGCCGCGCAGCTAAGCGATAAAACCAGTGAGTTTGCGGCGGGACTTTTAGAAACCAAGGTACCGGGCCGCATGGAGATCTTAAAGAACGAAAAAGGCTATGTAGCTTGTGTTGACTACGCTCATAACTACCTGAGCATGAGTGAGAGCTTTAAGTTCTTAAAGCATGAGTATCCAGACGGCCGCTTGATCGTGGTTACCGGTTCAGTGGGCAGCAAAGCTGAGTCACGGCGCCAGGATATCGGTCGCGCACTGTCAGAGTATGCTGACGTGGCCATCCTGACTGAAGATGACAACTACTTTGAGGATCCCAAAAAGATTATTCAGGCAATTCGCGATCATATCGTGGATCCCCACGTTGAGGTTCATGAGATTCTTAACCGTGAAGAGGCCATTAAAACTGCCTTTCAGATGGCGCGGCCAGGTGATGTCATGTTTATGGCTGCCAAGGGGCGGGAGCAGTTCCTGCGCGAAAATGGCCATGACAAGCCTTATGTCGGCGATTACCAGCTGACAGAGCAGTTGATGAAAGCGTATAATTAAATATGACTGTTAGGGAAGTCGATACTTTGACAGTTAATTGAAGATAAGGTCCAGTCTGCGGTGCGTTTGCAGACTGGACCTTATTGTCGTTTTTTTAAGACATCTTAAAAGCAAGTTCTTGATGCTTTCGTTGGGATTTCGCATTTTTTTCATAATCTTGTGTCAGAATACGAAACATGATCGAAAGACAATGAACGTTTAAATGAAAGGTGGGGGGAGAAATGCTGACGCTTAATCAAGCTGCCAACATTTTAAAACAGGATCAATTGCTGCGTGAAATCGTAATCGGTGATGATTGGCGCTTCGAGGTTCCAGCCAATCTCAAAGATCGCAGGCTCCAATTCTTATCTTATGATTCGCGCCGTATTGCACCTGATACGCTGTTTATGTGCAAAGGACTAAACTTCAACGAAAAATATCTGGAGGACGCAATTGATAAGGGAGCCGTTGCCTGTGTGACTGAAAACGTCTATGCCGGCAAAGACCAGAAGCAAGTCGTGCAGCTGGTGGTCAATGACGTTCAAAAGGCAATGGCTCTATTGGCGCGCGAGTTTTACAACAACCCGCAACAGGAACTGAAAGTGATTGGGTTTACTGGGACCAAGGGAAAAACGACTTCGGTATACTTTGCCCGCCATTTGATGAATGAGGTTTTTGATCATAAGGTAGCCCAATTATCCTCAATTGCTGAATGTCTTGATGGCGAGCATTTTGAAGAAGCTCATTTAACGACGCCAGAGTCACTGGACCTGTTCCGGATGATGCGTCAGGCTGCCGATAATGGCATGCAGTATCTGATTATGGAGGTTTCCAGTCAGGCCTATAAGAAGTCAAGAGTCTATGGTCTGCATTTTGATATTGGTGTCTTTTTAAATATTGCTGCCGACCACATTAGTCCGGTAGAACACCCAAGTTTTGAAGACTATCTGTACTGTAAGAGTCAGCTGATGATCAACTCATCCAAGGTGATCATCAATCGTGAGTGTCCTTATTATGATCTGCTGGCTCAAAAAGCGCTGGCTGCTGGCAATCAGGTAATCTCATTTGGCAGCAGTCAGTCCAATGCCGACTATCGCTATGTAGTTGATTCGCCGCATGAGTTTCACGTAGCTACGTTCAGCAGTCAGCAGCCGCAGTTGACTGGCCGCTTTAAGATCAATATCCCAGGTACGTTCAATGACAGCAATGCCTTGGCCGCGCTGGTCGTAGGGCGGCAGTTCAGTGATGATACGGCGGCTTTTGTCAAGGGACTGGAAGAAACCACCGTTCCTGGCCGCATGGAAATGCTGAGCAATCAGCGGGGACTATTGGCCTGCGTTGACTATGCTCATAACTATCTGAGCCTGAATGAAAGCTTCAAATACATGAAAAACACTTATCCCAATGGCCGTTTGATCGTAGTGATCGGTGCGGCTGGTGGTAAGGCTGAGTCGCGCCGTAAGGATATTGGCGAGGCGCTGGCCAAATATGCTGACGTGGCCATTCTAACCAGCGAAGACAATTTCTTTGAGGATCCGCATAAGATCGATGAAGAAATCAAAGCGCACATTGACAATCCTGATGTTGAGGTACATATCAACGTTGACCGTGCCAAAGCCATTCAAGACGCGTTTAACATGGCATGTCCTGGCGACGTCATGTTTATGGCTGCCAAGGGACGCGAGCAGTTTATGCATGAAAAAGGCCGCGATATTCCATATGTTGGTGACTATCAGCTGACCCAAAAATTGATGCGTGAATATGATGAATAAGTTGTTAGTTGCTGGTAAAGTGTATTAAAATTGCCGTTAGAAAACTAATCTGGGAGCAATTTTGATGAAAGCTTTTAAAGAATTAATGAGTTGGATCGTGCCGATTGCGATTGGTCTGCTGCTGGCATTGCTGATCAAGCAGTTTGCTTTTCAGTTTGTCCGGGTTGATGGTCCATCCATGCAGCCTAATCTGCAAAACAACGAGCGTGTGGTCTGCTTAAAGCAAGCCAAGATCCATCGCGGCAGCGTAGTGGTTTTTGATGCCAATGGCGTTGATCCGCAAGTTTCAGTAAAGACTGAGTACGTAAAGCGGGTTATTGGCCTGCCAGGCGATACGGTTGAGGCCAAAAACGGCAATCTTTACGTTAACGGCAAAAAGGTTGATCAAAGCTACATCAGCAAGAGCGAGCGTTCCAGCGGTACCGGAACCTGGACTTTGCACAGTATTTCCCAGGAAAACAGCTGGGTGCTGCATAATGGGGCCTATAAGGTGCCAAAAGGCGAGTACTTTGTCTTGGGTGATCACCGCAGCGTCTCTAACGACAGTCGCTACTGGGGATTCGTACCTAAGAGCAAGATCGTCGGCGTCGTCAAGGTAGGTTTCTGGAATCGTACGCAGCCGGCTAAAAACAATATCAATCAGCAATGGAAGCATTTCTTTGCCGATAACTAACCATGAGCAGCGTTCTTTAGCGAGGGCGCTGCTTTTGAGTTGCCGATGATTTTGCTTTAGAATAATTGACAAAAGACTGTAAGTGAGGAAGGTTCAACATGTCAGAGTTTGAAAAGTTAACGTTGCAGCAGCTGCAGGGCTACGAAGCCGATTTTAAAAAGCGACCAGATGCTGCTGTAATTACGCGGGCCGTGATGAAAAACGGCATCAAGGCAACCAGCGAGGACCAAAACGTCAGTCAGCGCAGCCACCGCGTTTTTTCGTATGAAGTCAAGACGGGCAAGGTATCCAATCAGCGGCATAGCGGTCGCTGCTGGTCGTTTGCCACGCTGAACACGCTGCGGCATCTTTTCGCCAGCCAGTACAACTTCAAGGATTTTGAATTATCGCAGAATTATTTATTTTTCTGGGATCGTGTTGAACGGGCCAATATGTTTTTGCAAAATATCATTGCTACGGCCGCACTGCCATTTCATGATCGGCTAGTCGATTTTTATGTGGCGTTTGCGGAAAATGATGGTGGGCAGTGGGCCAATGCTGCCTCAATCATTGAAAAATATGGCGTCGTACCGGAATATGTAATGCCTGACACCTACAATACCAAGAATACTGACGATATTGCCGGGGTAATGAAGGATCTGATGCATAAAGACGCGTTGGTACTGCGGAAGATGATCAATGAGCAGCATGCTGATCGGGCTGCGGTTCAGCAGGTCAAAGAAAAGATGGTCAGTGAGGTCTATCGGCTGGCCGTTTATGCTTTTGGGATGCCGCCTAAGCAGTTTGATCTGGAATATCAGGATGATGATCATCAGCTGCACCGGCAGGCCAATCTGTCGCCATTGGAGTTCTTCCATCAATATTGGAATCTGAATCTGCGTGACTATGTAGTTTTGACCAACGCGCCGGATCATAAGTTCAATCAGGTCTACTCAATGCCACAGCAGGAAAATGTCGTTGGCGGAATCCCACTGCAATTCGTCAACGTGCCGTTTGAAGAACTGCAGAACAGCGCGGTCAAGCAGCTGAAAGCAGGAGAAACCGTTTGGGTCGGCAATGACGTCTTACAGCAGATGGATCGCAAGCGGGGCATTATGGATGCTGAGCTGTACAAAACAGAAGCGCTTTTGGGCATTGATTACGTTATGGACAAAAAAGAACGGTTGGAAACCAGACAGGCCTGCGTTTCTCATGCCATGACGCTGACTGGATTTAATGAGGCTGATGGTCAGATTGATCGTTGGAAGATTGAGAATTCATGGGGTGAGGAAAATGGCGAAAAAGGCTATTTCGTCATGACGCAAAAATGGTTTGAAGACTATACCTATGAAGCCGTGATCAACAAGCACTACCTTAGCCCCGAACTGCTGCAGCTGACTGGGCAGCGGCCGGTTCAACTGACGGCTTGGGATTCGCTGCAGTAAAAAACAGCCCTGATCAGAATTTGATCAGGGCTGTTTGCTTGTCAAGAAATGCCTAAAGATTAGGATCCATCTTGAAGGTCAGCTTGGAGAGTTCAGCTCCCTTGGTCAGCAGGTCAAACAGGTGCTGCTGTGCACGGGTATTAAAATGCTTGGCAATATCATGATTCTGTGAGGTCAGATAGCTAGTCAGTCGTTGCCCGTCAAGCTGACTGATCTGATCGTCGACGGCTTTGATCTTGCGTCTTGCCCAGGCTTGCAGCTCATCTTGAAAGTCCAGATTGTCCTTGGCAAATTCAGCATAATGGCTTTCAACGACGCTGGCCAGGGCCTCATTTAGCCAATAAGCATTGTTCAGATCCATTTTTTCTGGAAACTCGCGGTATGAGGCATCGGTATCATCGGCGTTGGCAAAGAAGGGCACATAGGCGCAAAAAGTCGGGACGCCGAACTCAACCCACTGAATGGTCTGTGCATCACCATATGCATCATTGCGCGCCTGCAGAATATGCGACTGTGCCGTACGGGAAAGCGCGATGGAACGGTAGCGCCGCCGCTGTTCTAAAGTACCGCTGCCCAGGGGATCATAAGGTGTTTCATTGTAGTGTGATTTTAAAACGTATTGAATATCTTCAACGCTGATTTTATGATCGGGCTTGCGAATAAAAGGCATATCGGCTGACTCGGGCGTTTGATCCTTGGTCAGACTGGGACTCAGATAATGCTGGGCAAACCAGACGCGGGGCGTATTATAGTGGTGGTCCTGTTTGGTATTGGTGCCGAAGATGTGCCGAAAGTTCCAGCGCTCATCATCGGGATTGAGATGGTTCTTTTCCACAAACAGTCGAATGCCATCTGCCCAGGCGAAATTCCGGCTGTCGCCAAAGTCGATGTCTTCAATGGCAATTTGATTGGCCGCCACGGCATAGCAGTCATCAGGAATACGCACGGCAACCCAGTAGTGGCCAGTAGCAATTTCCATGTACCAGACCTCATCTTGATCAATGAACTGAATGCCGTTGCCTTCCGCTGAACCGTATTTGGCAATCAATCGTCCCAAATAATCAACTCCTTCGCGTGCCGAGTGGATATAGGGCAAAACCAGGGTTGTCAGCGAATCTTCGGCCAGACCGTTTTTGACGTATGGATCATAGGCCAGCACCTTTGGATTGGCATAGACAGATTCCGTGGCACTTTCGCCAACGCCAGCCTCGTTAAAGCCATCCTCTTCGTTGGGCCCCTGCGTCTGGTCAACGCTTGGCGTGGCCGTATAGCGCATACTGTCAGCTGGCAGCGGTACGGTCAATTGATTATAAGCTGAGACATAGGCTGCCTGGCGATTCTTGACGGCCGGCCGAACCAGGAAGCGTTTGGGCTCAATTGCCTTGACGCGATCCTCATTGCGCGAGATAAAAGTAGAGCCATCAGTTGAAGCATGCTTGCCGACCATCATTGACGTGCAGGCTGAATTTTTGAAACGATTCCATGGAGACATTTGATTCGCGACCTTTCTGATTTGAAATTTTCCCTATTATAACGCGTTTGATTCTAAAATGATGAAAGATCCATCTTGTCATTCAAGCGGCGAAAAAAAGCGCTTAATGAGGCTGAGAAGATAATAAAAAGCTGTCTGGCATCTGCCAAACAGCTTTTTTGATTAGTCTTCGCGTGAGTAGGTAGCAATGTCGTGCAGAATTTCATCCATGAAGGCATCTACAGTCATGCCGTTTTGATCTTTTTCACCATACTTACGAACGGAAACTGAGTCGTTGGCCATTTCATCTTCACCGACAACCAGCGTGTATGGAACTTTTTGCGTTTGAGCTTCCCGAATCTTGTAGCCCATCTTTTCGTTGCGGTGATCAACCTTAGCCCGAATCTGAGCGGCCTTGAACTTCTTAGCCAGTTCGTCAGCGTAGGCACCGTGCTTTTCATCAGAAACTGGGATGATTACGACTTGTTCAGGTGACAGCCAGGTTGGGAAGGCACCCTTGTAGATTTCCGTCAGGTAGGCTACGAAACGTTCCATCGTACCAACAACCCCACGGTGAATCATAACTGGCCGGTGCTGCTTGCCGTCTTCACCAACGTAGTGCAGATCAAACTTTTCAGGCAGCATGAAGTCCAGTTGAATCGTGGACATCGTTTCTTCGTTGCCCAGGGCCGTCTTGGTTTGAATGTCCAGCTTTGGACCGTAGAAGGCAGCCTCACCTTCAGCTTCGTAGTAGTCCAGACCCAGTGAGTCCATGGCAGCCTTCAGCATGGATTGCGAACGTTCCCACATTTCATCGTTGGCAAAGTACTTTTCCGTGTTCTTAGGGTCACGGTATGACAGACGGAACGTGTAGTCGGTAATGTCAAAGTCTTTGTAGACGTCCATGATCAGTTTCAGAATCTTGGCAAATTCGTCTTGAATCTGTTCCAGAGCAACGAACGTGTGGCCATCATTCAGCGTCATTTCCCGTACCCGCTGCAGACCGGAAAGCGCGCCAGACTTTTCGTAGCGGTGCATCATACCCAGTTCGGCAATCCGCAGTGGCAGTTCACGGTAGGAGCGAATGTGGTGCTTGTAGACTTGAATGTGGCTTGGGCAGTTCATTGGCCGCAGTTCAAGCATTTCGCCATCACCCATGTCCATTGGCGGGAACATGTCTTCGCGGTAGTGAGCCCAGTGACCAGAAGTCTTGTAGGCGTCCAGGTTCATCAAGACTGGCGTGTAGACGTGCTCATAGCCGTCAGCCAGTTCCTTGTCAATGATGTAGCGTTCAATCGTCCGGCGAATCGTTGCTCCCTTAGGCATCCAGTATGGCAGACCGGCACCAACCTTAGGATCAACGAAGAACAGATCCAGTTGGTTCCCAATGACACGGTGGTCGCGTTCCTTAGCTTCTTGACGAGCCTTCAGATCAGCTTCCAGATCGTCTTTTTTGTAGAAGGCCGTTCCATAGATCCGCTGCAGCATTGGGTTGGATGACATACCCTTCCAGTAGGCGCCAGCCACGCTGAGCAGCTTGTAGTTCTTAACCAGGTTGGCATATACCAGAACCGGTGCATTGGCAACTGCCAGCACGCCATCCAGATCGTACATGGCTACCTTGCCGTCCTTAGCGTTTTCGTTGATCAGTTCGGTTGAGAATGGGTCGTCCTTGACGCTGGCCAGGGCTTCTTCAACGCTGAGCTCTTTAAACTCAACCTTGGCTTCGGACTTGGCAATTGCCTTGATGGCAGCTTCCAGTTGTGGCAGTTCGTCAGCGGAAACCTGCTGTTCGTCTTTGTCAGAGTCAACGTAAAAACCGTCTTCTTCAGCAACGTCGGCACCCAGACGAATGCCGGCAAATTCTTTTTGCAGAGCCGCTTTCAGCATCAGAGCGGACAGTTGACGCAGGGCGTCCAAACTTTCTTTTGAGTCGCGGTCAATCTTGTTGACTGAGCCATCGACGTTCATAACAGCAACTTGAGCCATGTAAAATCTCTCCTTTGTGGTAATAAAAAACGTCCCTTTGATTGTTTTTAGCAATCAAAGGGACGTTGGTTGATAACATAATCAGCGTGGTTCCACCCTAATTTACGGCGCACTAATGGCGTCGCCTCATAAGTGTGGTAACGGGCACGACCCGACTGACCTTATCTCGGCCAGTGACAATTCAAAAAGGTGGTACGCTGATGTGCTTGGTCAACGGTACTTCCAGCCAAGGTACCGACTCCCTGGATAACCAGCCGCATCAGGCATGTCCTTTGTCATTAGTTTGAATTATATGCACCTGACAAGAGCGTGTCAAGACCGTTTTATAAATCCTGGCTATTGTGCAGCATCTGACTGCTTAGGTCCGCCACCATCGCCAGGAACTGGTGCGGATTGCGTGTTGCTGTTGGCAGTAGTTGAACTGCCGTTGCTGCTGCCACTGTTACCAGAGTTACCGTAGTTTCCGCCGCCTTGATAGCTGCTGTTGCCGTTGCCAGCCGTCTGATTATTGTTGTTGGCAGTCGTCTGACTGGATGAGCTGGCCGTTGGAGCAGATGATGAATTCGTCGTAGTATTTGGTACGTAATAGGAATCCTGATCATTGGTGTCGTAATTGGCTTCATAAGATGAGCTGGAAGAAGAATGCTTCTTTTTGTGACTGCTGGACTTCTTTGAGCTGCTGGATTTTTTCTTAGAAGAAGTGGAGACGGTCGTATCACTGGAGTTATCGGTCACAGGGTCCTGCTGCTTGATGGCAAAGACGATGACCATGACGACCAAGACTGCCAAAAGGATTCCCAGGGCAATTTTAAATGGGCGATGGCTAGTTTTTTTATTTTTTGGCTGCTTGTTTTTGCCTGATTTAGAACCTAAGCCAGTTATTTTAGCGGCAGTTGCCTGACCATTGCGAGCGCCCAGTCGTTCCTGACTGCGGCTGGAACGCGTGTCATTGCTGATTGGCTGAGCGTTCATGCTGGAACGCGTACCATTAGTGGTTGGCTGAGCTTTGATATTCAGATCGGCATTGCTCTGTGATGAGCGCTTGGCTTGCTTATCAAGCTTAAACGTTGGCGCAGCTTCTTTTTTAGCCGTACGGTCGGCTTTTTTATCGAAGAAGAAATGCGTCTTTTTTTCTGGGCGCTTGTTTGGTTGATCGTATAGTTCAACTCGGGTTGGGCGCCGCTTTTCTTTATTATCGTGGTTGTCCAAAATATTCACCTCAAAATTATTTTGGCCGCGCAGTCAGCATAACGCGGCTGATGCCTAAACACAGGCTATTATACACCAAAAATATCAAAAACCGCTCGAACCAAGGCGTTCAAACGGTTTTTTATTGATAAATTAAAATATTTGTTTTATTAATCTTGACTGGCTGGTTTTTGACCATCCTTATGTTCCCAAGGATGATGGATACCTTCTGCAATCAAGCGCTGGTTACCCTTGTACATGTCGTAGATCGTCCAAGCTAACAGCAGGAGGATAACGATGATGGTAATCCAGGCCAGCAGATCAGACGTGCTCTTTTGCCAGATGCCAAAGCCTTCGAAAGTACTTGGCAGATTGTAGAGGTTCAGGAATGTCAGCGAAATAACTGACAGCCAACCACAGACCTTAACCCAGCCAGAGTTTTTGAACTCACCCATTTCATCCTTGCTGTCGGTCATCAAAAGCAGTGGCAGCATTGAGAATGGCAAGGCAAAGGCCAAGAAGACCTGTGAGTTTTCCATCAGCATGTTCAACGCAGCGTGTTGCTGAATGGCATTGTCCTTAGCCGTCATCGCCACACACAGCAGTACTGGTACAACGGAGATTAAACGGGTAACCAGCCGCCGAGCCCATAATGGCATCTTCATGTGAACAAAACCTTCCATGATAACCTGACCAGTCAAGGTACCGGTAATCGTAGAATTTTGCCCAGAAGCCAACAGCGCAACTGCAAACAGTGTTGACAGCAGACCGGACTTGGCTACTGAGATCAGAATCGGGTTGCTCAGCATTGACGTGTTGCTTAATGCCTCATACAGACCAAAGAAAGAAGTATCCTTAACCGTACCAGATTTAAATACGGCAACCCCCATGATCAAAAGCAGACAGTTAACTAAGAAAGCAGCTGATAATTGGATGTTGGAGTCCCAAGCGGTAAAACGGATCGTCTGCTTGATGTCCTCAGCATTGGTGTGGTCGATCTTACGTGTTTGTGAAATTGCGGAGTGCAGGTAAAGGTTATGTGGCATAACGGTTGCCCCGATAATTCCCAAAGAGCCAGACAAAGGCGTGATGCCTAGTCGTTCTGGACTTGTTGCAACGGCAGCCGATGAAGGCAGCAGACCAGCAAAAGCAGCGCCCCAGTTTGGATCGGATAGTGCAACTTCATAAACAAAGACGAACAGGATAACTAAAATCAAGCAGACAACAATTGCTTCAATCTTGCGGAAACCGATTTTAGTCAACAGCAGCAGAACCAAGACGTCCAATACTGTGATGAAGACCGCTGGAATCAATGAAATATGGAATAAAAGGTTTAGGGCGATTGCCGCACCAATAACTTCGGCAATATCAGTTGCCATAATTGCAAGCTCGGTCATAATCCACAAAACGATACCGAGCGCCTTCCCTGTACGAGCTCGAATGGCTTGGGCCAAGTCCATTTCACTCACGATCCCAAGTTTGGCAGCCATGTATTGAAGCAGCATCGCAATCAAACTTGAAATCAGGATGGTCGTCATTAAGGTATAACCGAATGCCTGACCACCAGTGATCGAAGTAGACCAGTTACCAGGATCCATGTAGCCGACAGCAACCAATGCGCCAGGTCCGGAATAAGCTAAAAGTGTCTTCCAGAAACCTTTACCTTTAGGAACTTCAACGGTGCCGTTGATTTCTTCAAGTGATTTGCCGTTAGCATACTCGATCAGTTTGTGCTTGCGGCGTTGGTCATTCGTGTTGTTATCCACGGTAAACCCACCTTTCTTAATTGAAAATTTGCATTACCCAATAAAAAACGTTTAATGCAATAAAACACCTTTGTTAGGCTAACATAAAAATTAAAGTCCTGCAATGGAAGAATGCCTATCTAACGGTATTTTACAGCAATTTTACATTGGCAATCAAATGATAGCGATCTTGATATGCTTAATATTGAAACGCTTACGATTTTTTGTCGCGAAAAATTCAAAAAAATTAACTACTAAAAATCAAGCGTTATCGTATAGTTAAACGATCGCTTAATGTCAAACGATTATCAAAAATAGTGATAACCGGTTGACATATGTTTGAGATCTGGATTATACTATTGGCAAAATTTAAATTAATGTTTTCACAAAGAAAGAGGTATAAATCGATGAAGGCACTTGTATTACAAGGTATTAAGGATCTTGCCGTTCAAGAATATGACGTTCCTGAAATCAAGCCAGATGAAGTTTTGATTCACACGGCCTACGCTGGTATCTGTGGTACTGATAAGGCACTGTACGCTGGTCTGCCAGGCTCTGCTTCAGCCGTTCCCCCAATCGTACTGGGTCACGAAAACTCTGGTGTCGTAGCCAAGGTTGGGGATGCCGTTACCAATGTCAAGGTTGGCGACCGCGTGACCGTTGACCCTAACATCTACTGTGGTCAATGCAAGTACTGCCGCACCTCACGTCCAGAACTGTGTGAACACCTGGATGCAGTTGGGGTTACCCGTGACGGTGGTTTTGAGGAGTACTTTACTGCGCCTGCCAAGGTTGTCTACCAAGTTCCTGACAACGTTTCATTAAAGGCAGCTGCCGTTGTTGAACCAATTTCTTGTGCAATGCATGGTGTTGACCTGCTGACGACGCACCCATACCAAAAAGCCCTGGTTCTGGGGGATGGCTTTGAAGGTCAGCTGTTTGCACAGATTCTGAAGGCGCGTGGTATTCATGAAGTAACGCTGGCTGGCCGTTCTGATGAAAAGCTGGCTAACAACCGTGAACACTTTGGCGTTAAGACGATCAACACGACCAAGGAAGAAATTCCAGCCGATGCGTTTGACATTGTCGTTGAAGCCGTTGGTCTGCCACAGACGCAGGAACAATGCCTGGCAGCCGCTGCTAAGGGTGCTCAAGTACTGATGTTTGGTGTTGGTAACCCTGACGCTAAGTTCTCCGTCAACACTTACGATGTCTTCAAGAAGCAACTGACGATTCAAGGTGCCTTCATCAACCCATACACGTTTGAAGACTCAATTGCCCTGCTGGCTAGCGGCAAGGTTGATCCATTGCCACTGTTCTCTCACGAACTGGCATTTAATGAAGTTGAAGACTTTGTCAGCGGCAAGTTGGGCAAGGTTTCCAAAGCCGTTGTCAAGGTTGGTGGCGAAGAAGCCTAACTCCTTTAGATAAAATGTTCAAAACGGTCGTCAAAATGACGGCTGTTTTTTTATCTCTTAAAGTTGACACGGTGTCACTATCGCGGTATGATCGCATGGTAGATGACACGGTGTCACTTGATAAGGGGGAATTCAAATGCCAACCAGTACTTTTGAAAATCTAAATCATGAAAAACAGCAAAAAATCGAGCAGGCGCTGCTGCATGAGTTCAGCGAGCATTCACTGGCAACGGCACAGGTCGCACGGATCGTTAAAGAGGCTGGAATTGCTCGTGGTGCATTCTATAAGTATTTTGCCGACTTAAAAGATGCTTATCAGTATCTGTATGCCAAGGCAATGCGAGATATTCACCAAAACGTGGCAACTGCGCCGCATCAGTTGATGAGTGCTCAGGATTATTTTGAACAGACGCGTGAATTCGTCCAAAAAGTCCATGGTAGCCGCTATTATGATCTGATCAAGCTTCATCTGCGGTGTAACGAAGGAATGCTGCCAATGCGTCCAATTGCAAAAATTCCTGCTTTGCAGTGGACCATCATGACGATCAATCATGAGGCAATCAAGGAGTGTCTGAATTTTCCTACTGAACAGACAATGATTTTACAGCGCTTGTTGCAGGCTCTGCAGCGCTTATTAGAAAACGAAGGTGATTAAAATGTTTCTGGCCATTAAGGAAATTCGTCATGAGAAGTTAAGGTATGGTCTGATTATTGGCATGATTGTCTTGATCGGCTATTTGATGTTTATGCTGATGGGCATGATGCTGGGGCTGGCCAATGAAAATACGGCCGCAATCGATTCATGGGACGCTAAGAGCGTGGTTTTAAACAAAAATTCTAATATCAGCCTGAGTCAGTCGCTGATCGCCAAGCAGGATCTGCCTAATCTGAATGGTCACCAGGCATTAGTCGGCCAGACGCCGGCAGTAATTGAAAGAGCCAAGGGAGCGACTGACAAGCAGACGATTCAGTTTGTTGGTCTGGACAGCTCGCAGTTTATCTACCAAAAGAAAATGAAGCTCAGCAGCGGTCACAAGCCGCATGGCAAAAATCAGGTCGTGCTCGATGAAGGATTAAAGAGCAAAGGCTATCTGTTGGGCGATCAGATCACGCTTAACGGCAGCACGCAAAAATATCGGGTCGTGGGTTTTGCCAAAGATGCCAAGCTGAATATCGCCTCAATCGTCTATGGCAGCCTGACAACCTGGCAAACGCTTAAAGGAACGGGTGATCAGTTCGCGACCAGCGGAATTTTTTCTGATCAGAAACAGACGGTCAAAAACAAAAATCTCAAGCAATACTCCATCGGTACCTTTATTGACAAACTGCCCGGCTATGCAGCGCAGAATATGACCTTTGAGTTTATGATCGCCTTTTTGATGGTGATCTCGCTGATCGTTATCACCGTTTTCCTATATATTCTGACGATGCAAAAGATTCCCAACTATGCAGTCTTAAGAGCACAGGGAATTCCGGCGGCTTATCTGATCGGGGCAACGATTGGTCAAGCAGTGATCTTGATGGTCAGCGGTACGCTTGGCGCATTGCTGCTGATGATAGTTTCCAAGGCAGCAATGCCAAGTTTGGTGCCAATGCTGATCAATTGGCCGCTGACTGGGATCTTGAGCCTGGCATTGGTTGTATTAGGCGTTGCCGGCTCATTGCTGCCGGTCCGCATGATCAGCCGAATTGACCCCTTAGATGCAATGAGATAGAGGTGAGCAGGATGACGGCAATTGAATTAAAAAACATTAACAAAGACTATGGGACGGGCATCAGCAAGGTTCAGGTGCTTTCAGACGTCAGCTTCAAGGCGCACAGTGGCGAACTAAGCCTGGTTTTAGGGCCCTCTGGATCAGGCAAGAGTACTTTTTTGACGATTGCTGGTGGCTTGCAGCGGCCAACCAGCGGGCAGGTGTTGATTGATGGTCAAGACATCAGTCGATTTTCTGAAAAGCAGCGAGACGAGATTCGCTTAAATCAAATCGGGTTTGTACTGCAGTCTTATAATCTGCTTTCCTACCTGAGCGTTGCGGATCAGTTTGCCCTGGTTGATCGTGTTCATAAAGGAAATCTTAGTCCGGATCGGCTTGAGAAACTGCTGCAGGAACTGGGGATCGATCAGCTGGTTAACAAATTCCCCGATGAGCTTTCAGGCGGACAGAATCAGCGGGTCGCCATTGCCCGTGCGCTGTATACCGATCCGGCAATTATCCTGGCTGATGAGCCAACGGCCGCCTTGGATAGTGAGCGGGTCAAGGTCGTAGGACGCTTGATGAAAGAAAGGGCCAAGCAGTATGACAAGGCAGTGGTCGTTGTTACTCATGATTTGCGTTTAAAGGATTTTGCCGATCGCATCTATCAGATTATGGATGGCAAGATGACCGAGCAGCCGTTGAATGCTTAGATAACTGCTGATTTTATATTAAGAGACTGGGAAAAAAGTCTCAAAACTAAAGAATCGCTAGGAACCACGTTGCTGAAAACGTTGATTTCTAGCGATTTTTAATATTACTATTCTCTAAAATTCATCTGAAAATATAGTTTTTTCCCATCCTCTTTTGACTTTACAGGCTGACAAGAATAATTGCCCGAATAGACTGGATCTTTTACAATTTGAGAGACAGTTTTTGAAGACAGCAGAATGTAAGGAGTTTTTTATGGCATATTTGGAGCTTCATGATATCCATAAGTCATATTTCCTGGGAAAAGAAGAGTTTCCGGTTCTAAAAGGGATCAATCTTGAATTTGAACGGGGAGAATTTGTCTCAATCCTTGGAGAATCTGGGGGCGGCAAATCGACGCTGATGAACATCATTGGCGGACTGGATCGTGAATTTGATGGTGAAGTCATTGTTGATGGTCAAAAGCTGGATCATCGACAGGAAAAACAGATGGATAACTACCGGCGGGCAACGATTGGCTATATCTACCAAGCCTATAACCTGATCGCGCATCTAACGGTTTTAGAAAACGTGCTGATTTCTTTGGATATGACGGATCTAACGGCAGAAGACCGCAAAAAGCGTGCAGTATCGCTGTTAGAAAAAGTTGGCCTGAAAGATCAGCTGCGTAAATATCCGCATCAGCTATCCGGCGGTCAGAAACAGCGCGTTGCCATTGCTCGAGCCTTAGCCAGCGATCCGCAAGTCATTATCGCTGATGAGCCGACTGGAGCCCTGGATCGGCAGAATACGCAGGAAGTATTGGAATTGTTGGACAGCATTGCTAAAGACGGCAAGCTCGTGATCGCGGTAACCCACTCTCAAGACGTTGCCAACCACGGGACACGGATCGTTCATTTGGCAGATGGCGTTATTGATGGCGATCAGCGCTTGCGGCCAGCCTATGATCTGCCGCAGGACCCCACGCAGCTTAATTCGCGTCCGTTATCGGCATTGGCCAGCTTTAAGACGGCTTTTAAGCATTTTAAATATAATTTTTGGCGCAACTCGCTGATTATGCTGGGAACGGCGATCGGTTTGTTTGCCGTGCTGCTGTTCAGTGGTCTGGGCAATGGCGTCAACGGCTACATTGAAAATCAGATCAATTCGCTAGCTAATCCACAGGTTATTACGGTTCTGCGCAATACCAACGGCAAAAAGATGAATCAGGATCAGCTGCAGGCTTCAATGCAGAACATGGCAGCCAATCCACAGGCAATGTTTTTGAAAAATCAAGACTTGAACCGCTTGAAAAATATTACCGACGTAGCAAAGGTTCAGCCGGGGTACTCGATTGCAGCTTATAAGATAAACTATCAAGACAAGGTGCAAAGCGGTACCAACCTTAACAGCTGGAGCAAGGCCTATACCACGAATTCAATCAAAAAAGGTCACGTACCGCATGCCAATCAGATTGTTTTAAATAAGCAGCAGGCGATTCAGCTGGCCGGCGCAAAACATTATCAGCGCTTGTTGAATCAAACCGTGACGATCACGTTTAACTGGGTCAATGCTGATGGTCAACCAACGCAGTCAACGCGGGCCGTGAAGGTAGTCGGCTTTACTTCGGGAGTTTCGGCAACCACGGCGATGAGCTATCAGACAATCAAGAGCATGCTCAGTGAAAGCGGCGCGTCAACGCAGCCCAACTATGCTGCCGTCAGCGTGAAATCGCTGGACCAGGTTGATAAGACGGCGACTAAGATCAATAATCTGCGAGATGCAAAGACCAACAAGCGAATTTTAGGCGCAATTACGGTTGGCTCGATGCTTAAGACGGTCAATACCTACGTTCAGCTGGCAACGATCGTCTTGGCAGCCATTGCCGGGATTTCCTTATTGGTATCGGCTTTGATGATTATTGTAACCATGTATATGTCGGTTTCAGAACGAACCAAGGAGATCGGCGTGCTGCGGGCATTGGGTGAACGCAAGGTGGACATTAGGCGTCTGTTTACCGCTGAATCACTGTTTATCGGCTTTTTCGCGGCAATTTTGGCTTTGGTCCTGGCGTATGGCGCGCAGCTGATCTTGAATCATGAGCTGTACCACTTGATCAAGTACGATATCGTTCAGATTTCACTGGGCAACGTCTTGTTTGCTTTGGTCAGCGCCTTGCTGATTGCTTTTCTGGCGGCTCTATTGCCAGCTCGGCGTGCCGCTAGATTAAATCCAATCAAGGCGCTGGCAACTGATTGATTGCATAATATTCAAGCACCAGCTGAAAAAAAGCCGGATAAAAACGGCAGACTGGCTTTTAAGTACTTTCAATTCATAGTATTATAAAACCAGTGAATTATTATGCATGTTGGAGGGGTACAATGGATCGTAAAGAAAGACGTCAATTGATTCAAGAACTGGTAACGCAGCAACGGATCAACACGCAGCATGATTTGTTGGCAATGTTGGCTGAGCATGGCATTGATGCTACCCAAGCCACGATTTCTCGCGATATTCACGCTCTGAACATCGTCAAGGTTAGCGATCAGCATGGACATACCTACTATTCAATCCTGCATACCCATGCGGATGAATATCAGCGGCTGTTTGATGGCATCAGTCACAACGTTGAGAAGGTCACCAACGTTCAATTCATCAATGTTATTCAAACGACATTGAACTCCAATTATGCAACCGTACTGGCGGGCCTGTTCGATAATGCGCAGCTTCCGGAAGTCGTTGGTACGCTTGCCGGTAATGATACGCTTTTGACCATCAGCAAAAATAATGAAGATGCTCAGGCAATCAATCGTTTGATTAAAGAGCACATGACCGAAGACTAAAAAAGCGCACTGGATTTTTTCCAGTGCGTTTTTTTATGATGATTTAACGATTTTTTCAGCATGACTGACGACATCGGCAATCAAAGTCATGACTTTAGGATCCTGTAAATGATAGATGATGGTCTTGCCATGCCGAATCTGCTTAACCAGCCCATATTTGCGCAGTAGCTGCAGTTGATGAGAAACAGCTGACTGTTCCCAGTTTAAGGCTTTGCTGATTTCGGAAACGCTCATTGAATGTTGAATCAGCAGATACAGCAGCTGCAGTCGTTTGGGATGTCCTAAGAGCTTGAACAAACGGCTGATTTCATCCAGGTCTTCGATTTCCATTGAACGGTAATTGATCACAACACCACTTACTTTCTTGGTAACGATGTACTAAATGTTATGCTTTCAATAATAGGTCGCTGCCATTTAAAATTCAAGCAGCGCAAACGGCGTGTCAAACGTTAGACATGATTTTGGTAAAACAGCCAGACGGAAACGAATCCGACTGGCTGTTAAGCTTCAAATACGATGAATTTACAGGCTCAGCTTTTGACCAACGAAAATGACGTTTGGATCGCTGATGCCGTTTTGCTTGGCCAGCGTCTGCCAGTTTAAGCCATTGGCCAAAGCGATGCCGTAAAGCGTGTCGCCGGACTTGACCGTGTAGCTGCCGTTGCTGTTGGTTGAAGAAGCAGCTTGAGAACTGGCGGCAGTTGCCGTTGCGCTGACCTTGATTACCTGACCCACGTAAATGTCATTTGGGTTGCTGATGCTGTTTGTTGAGGCCAGTGCCTGATAGGTCGTCCCGTATTTGGCAGCGATGGCAGACAATGTGTCGCCAGCCTTGACCGTGTAGGAAGCGGCAGTCGTTACAGTACTGTTTGCTGAAGAACTGGTTGAGCTGCTGGTCGAGGCATTTGAGCTGACTTTAAGGACTTGACCGACATAAATCAAGTTGGGATTGCTCAATGAGTTCAGTGAAGCCAGCGTGCTGCTGGAAGTACTGTAGCGAGATGCAATGGCAGACAGCGTATCGCCAGCCTTAACGGTATACGTACCGACAGTCGTTGCAGCAGTCGACGATGATGACGATGACGAGTTGGTTGTCTGGCTGTTTTTAAGCTTCAAGACTTGACCAACATAGATCAGATTTGGATTGCTCAGCTGGTTAAGCGAAACGATCTGGTTAACCGTCGTATTATACTGGCTGGCAATTCCAGACAGCGTGTCGCCTGATTTAACGGTGTAGCTGGCAGATGATGTTTCCGTATTCGTCGTAGTAGAACTGGACTGACCAGAGGAGCTGGAGTTTGAGTTGCTGCTCTGGTTGACCAGCAGGCGCTGTCCGACATAAATCAGGTTCGGATTAGAAATGCTGTTCAACTGTGCCAGCTTGCTGGAAGTCGTGGAGAACTTCAAGGCAATCCCAGACAGCGTGTCGCCGCTTTGAACGGTGTAGTAGCCGTTGGAGCTGTCGGCATTGCCGCTGTTGGAGTAGTTGTAGTCATTCTTGTTGTTGATAACGGGCTGCTTGCCAGAAAAGGCGATGTTGTCAAGCTGAGTCAGATTGTACATCTCTACCAGCTTGATCAAAGATGAGGCATATGATGGATCGGTAGCATAGCCGTCTGATTGCAGCTTGCGCGCTACGCTGGCATAGGACTGATCGCCCAGCAGATTGGCGTAGCGGCTGTTGCTGTAAAGGAAGTTGCCGTGATCTTCAACGGATTCAGAGTTGTTGGCGTATTTACGGAAGTTGTCATAGATGTAGTAGCTTTGACCATTGTAGACTTCCCGCGTCTGCATCGTAACATACTGACCGTTGTAGCTGCCTTTGATCCCAAACAGGTTGTGAGCTTGTGTGGAAAGCGCTGATTGTCCCCAACCGCTTTCCAAGATAGCCTGGGCAACGGTAACTGAAGGCAGAACGCCATACTTGGTCCAGCCGTTGATGGCACCTTGCGCTACACTTTCGATGAAGTTTTGCGACTTGGCATTACTGCTGAAGTAAAGCGAGCTCAAGTCGACCTGATTGCTGGCAGTGTCGGTATTGGCAGCCGCTAAAGTTGTAGTTGCGGCGGCTACTTGGCTGGCACTGGATGCAGCATCACTGGTCTGAGTGGCAGCCGCGCTTTGAACCGCATTGTTGGAACTATCAGCGCTGACGCTGGATGCAGCAGCCGTAGCTGATTCAGCAGCTGAGCTGGTTTGAATGGCGATGCTGGCAACGGCACTGGCAGCTGAAGCAGAACTTTCAGAAGTCGCTTGAGCACTAGCGGTACTTTCGGCACTGGCCTGGCTGGCGCTGGATGCGGCAGCGCTGGTCTGACTGGCTGCTGAGCTGTCAGCTGCAGAACTGCTGTCAGAATCTTGACTGGCATCCGAGCCATTGGCACTGCCAGAGACCGTAATCTGATGAGTGGTTTGATCAGTCTGATCGGCGTGGGCAACTGAGCCGGCCGCCGTCAGCATGGTTAAAGCGGCGATGCTGGCAAAGACCCATTGCCGGCCGCTCTTGTACATCTTATAATGCTGATGCGTTTCGTCGATGATTGGATTTTTCATACGTGAGCATACTCCTTTAAAAAACTAGCTGATCAGTGGTTAAGTCGGCTATATATTTAGAAATTATATTTTTTAATAATTCGTTAAGAATAGCAACTAATTAAAAAGTAGCATTCACAACGGGTTACGTCAATTGATTTTTAAATGAAAACGACCAAAATCTACTATAAATTAATAGACTTTTATGCTTGAGAAATTTCTTCACTGATCGCACTATTAAACAAAGAATTACTTTTTGACTATTAAAAGTGTGAAAATAAGATTTAAGAGCCGCGAAAGCGATTCAAATCTTTTTGATAAACGATTGACAAAAGAAACTAAAACAAGTTAAAATAATTCTCGATGAAATTGATAAACGTTTATCAAAATCTCTGTTGAGAACGTTAAATACAACTTTTAGGGGAAAACAACATGGACAACAAAAAGTCGATTGTGACGAAACTGGCTTTTCTGTCGGTTTCTTTCATGGTGACCAGTGCGTACGCGATTCAGGGATCGCTGCCACAGTTGAAGGCGGCTTTGCATATCACGCAAACGCAGTCTGAATACCTGGTTACCACACCATCTTTTGCCGTTATGATCTTTGTGGTACTTTCACCGCTGCTGCAGTCTTGGTTCCACATTTCTGACAAGAAGATCATCATGCTGGGGGTCTTCATCGTTGGCCTGGCTGGGCTGGTACCAATGTTTGTCAGCAACTATGGCATCGTCTTGGCATCGCGATTGGTCTTAGGGGCTGGTTATGGTCTCTATAACTCGCAGGCCATTTCAATGATCTCAGTTTGGTATGAAGGTAATGAGCGAGCTCAAATGCTGGGCTGGCGGGCGGCTGCCGAACAGATCGGTCAAGCTACGACCCTGTTTATTGCCGGCCTGCTGCTGAGTTCATTTGGCTGGCGGCAGTCATTTTTGGTCTACGCACTGGCCTTCTTGGTTCTGCTTTTCTTTGCTGCCCGCGTTCCAGACGACAGCAAGGTAGAAGCAGCTGAGGAAAAGGAAGAAAAACAGGAAGCAGAATTGAAAGAAGCCGTTGAAGGCGAAGACAAGGGCAAGATCAGTCCAGTCGTCTATCTGCTCATCTTATTTGCCTTCCTGCTGGTTGTTGACTATGTTGGCATGGAAAATCGTTTCTCTGGGGTAGCGGTTGCCATTAAAGGTGCCAGCTACACTGGATCTTCCAACTTCTTGTCGTTGATGCTGATTGGAGCAACGCTGGGTGGTTTGTTCTACGGCTCAATCAAGAAGGTCATGGGATTTGGGACGGTTTACTTTGGTCTGATTCTGATGGCCATCTCGAACTTCTTGTTTGCCTATGGTGCCAGTCACCGCAGTTTCGTGATGCTGGTCATTGGTCTGCTTTTGATTGGGTTCCCATTACAGCTGGTCTCTCCTTTGATTTTTAACCTGCTGCCTGATCTTGCGCCTGCTAATCGGCAACCGCTGATTACCTCGATGATTCTGATCGGTTTTAACTTTGGGGCCTTCTTCTCACCAACGATTGCTGAATGGACCAACCACATTATGGGACAGCCGCAAGCTGGGTTGAGCCTGGCAGCACCATTCGTACCATATGGAATCGGCCTGCTGGTGATTGCCTTGGTTATCTTTATTGCTACTCGTCGTCAAGCTAAGAAAAACTAATTTATTTTTTGGAGGATTAAACATGCCAATTAAGAACAAAGCCATGCTGATCACCTACTCTGACTCGCTGGCTAAAAACATCAAGGAAACGCATGAAGTCTTGAACGAATACATCGGTTCAGCAATCGGTGGCGTTCACCTGCTGCCATTCTTCCCATCAACTGGTGACCGTGGCTTTGCACCTTATGACTACACGGTTGTTGATCCAGCTTTTGGTAACTGGGCTGACGTTGAAGCATTGGGTGAAGAATACTACCTGATGTTTGACTTCATGATCAACCACATTTCCAAGAAGTCGGTTATGTACCAAGACTTCAAGAAGAACCATGACGACTCCAAGTACAACGACTTCTTCATTCGTTGGGAAAAGTTCTGGGCAGCTGCTGGTCCAGATCGTCCTACCAAAGAAGACGTTGACTTGATCTACAAGCGTAAGGACAAGGCACCAATGCAGGAAATCAAGTTTGACGATGGTTCCGTTGAACACCTGTGGAACACGTTTGGTGAAGAACAGATCGACATCAACGTTAAGAGCAAGGTAGCTCAAGAATTCTTCAAGCAGACGCTGACCGACATGGTTAAGCACGGTGCCGACCTGATTCGTCTGGACGCCTTTGCCTACGCCGTTAAGAAGATCGGTACCAATGACTTCTTCGTTGAACCAGAAATCTGGGATCTGTTGAATGAAGTACGTGAGATCCTGGCTCCTTACAACGCAGAAATCCTGCCAGAAATTCACGAACACTACACGATTCCTGAAAAGATCTCTCAACACGGCTACTTTGTATATGACTTCGCTCTGCCAATGACGACGCTGTACACGCTGTACTCTGGCAAGACCAACCGCCTGGCTAAGTGGTTGAAGATGAGTCCAATGAAGCAGTTCACGACGCTGGACACTCATGATGGGATCGGGGTCGTTGACGCGCGCGACATCTTGACCGATGAAGAAATCGACTATGCTTCCAACGAACTTTACAAGGTTGGTGCCAACGTTAAGCGCAAGTACTCTTCAGCTGCCTACAACAACCTGGACATCTACCAGATCAACTCAACGTACTACTCCGCATTGGGTGATGACGACCGTGCATACCTGCTGGCACGTGCCTTCCAAGTATTCGCCCCTGGTATCCCAATGGTTTACTACGTTGGTCTGCTGGCTGGCTCCAATGACCTGGAACTGTTGGAAAAGACTAAGGAAGGCCGGAACATCAACCGTCACTACTACACTAAAGAAGAAGTGGCCAAGGAAGTTCAGCGTCCAGTCGTTGCCAACCTGCTGAAGCTGCTGAGCTGGCGCAACGAATTTGCTGCCTTTGATCTGGATGGCTCGATTGACATTCAAACGCCAACCGAAACGACGATTACGATTACTCGTAAGGACAAGGAAGGTCAAAACGTAGCAGTTCTGGAAGCCGACGCAGCTAACAAGACGTTTACGATTACGGCCAATGGCGAAAAGGTCATGGAACAAAACTAATTAAAGGTCTGTTTCAGCAGATCTGCCGAATAGTTCACAAAAATCGCATGAGCTTAAAGCTGATGCGATTTTTTTATTTTAAAAATGACGAATTGTCGTAAATTGGTCTATAATAGTGTGACAATCATTTCAACGAGGTCAAGAATATGGTAGCTAAACTAAAAGATGTCGCCAAGCTGGCGGGCGTTTCAGTCACGACGGTTTCCCGCGTCATCAACAACTATGGATCGCTAAGCGAAAAAACCATTAACAAGGTGCATGAGGCAATGCGTGAGCTGAACTATCAGCCCAATGCTCTGGCGCGAGCGATGCAGGGGAAGCCATCCAAATTTATCGGCCTGATCTTCCCGAACATTATTAACCCGTTCTATGCGGAATTGGTAAATGATCTGGAATATCGTCTGTTTGCTAAGGGCTATAAAACGATTATTGCCTCATCAGCCCAAAATCCAGATATCGAGCATGATTACCTGGCGATGCTGATGGCGAACCAGGTCGATGGCATTATTTCAGGCTCGCATAATCTTGGAATTGAGGAATATCAGCGAATCAAGGCTCCAATCGTATCGTTTGACCGCTATCTGGCTGACAATATTCCAATCGTGTCGGCTGACAGCTATCGTGGCGGAAAGATGGCTGCTGAGTACCTGATTGCTAAAAACGTCAGCCATCCAGCAATTCTGATTGATGAGGATACCTCGGTCTCGCCAACGCTTAATCGAGTCCAAGGGGCAATTGACTGTTTTTCTGCCCACCAAATTGAGTATGTGCCGCTGGATGCCAGGAAAACGAATCTTGAAACGACATTTCCTGGAGAATATGATGGCGTGATGGCAACCAATGACGTTGATGCCTTAAAGATCATGCGCCTGGCGGTACGGGCCGGCAAACGAATCAATGAGGACTTCCACGTTACAGGGTATGATGGCTCCAAGATGATTTGCGAGCTGACGCCAGAATTGCCAACGGTTCGACAGCCGACTGCCGAGTTGGCAGACCTGCTGATCGATACATTGATGGAACGCATCAAGAATCCAGATGCCAAGCTGACGCCTGCGCCATTAGCGGTGGCTTTTCATTATCCAGAAGACAGATAAACGAAAATTGGGGCGTAATTGCTCGATTTTGAAGTTTTACGGCCGTTCAACGAAGAATTGGATGATTTATGTGTAAATAAAAAACGCGCCTGCTAAGACGCGTTTTTTATTTATTAGTGCTTGGCCTGCATGAAGCGCCGCAAGAGACTGGCTTCCTCGTCAGTAGCGAGATCGCTTTGTGACTTGATATCATGCACGCGCTCAACCGACAATTGGCTGCCAAAT
This sequence comes from Limosilactobacillus mucosae DSM 13345, assembly GCF_001436025.1. GTDB lineage: Bacteria > Bacillota > Bacilli > Lactobacillales > Lactobacillaceae > Limosilactobacillus > Limosilactobacillus mucosae. Next base: position 51,091 of record NZ_AZEQ01000012.1, read on the forward strand.
GCGATTTGGTTGTCGGTCATTGCGTGGACCCGTTCGAATTCGATGATTTCTGCTGCAAGACTGTTGACTGGTTCGCTCATTAAAACTTTCTCCCTTCCTGGTCATCATTCATAATGACGATGGCTGTATACGTACGATATTACAATATTTATTGTAAACTTTTCTTTTCGTAGATGCTAGAAGGCTTGAATAATCTTTACGATTCCAATCACGATCAAGTAGAAAGAAATCAGCCAAACCATGGTGATTGCCGAAAGCATCGGCGAGAAGAGCAGAACTACCCCGATGATCAGTCCCAGAATGTCGAGAATGAACAAAAGCCAGTAGTAGCCAACGTTTAGCTGATGGAAGAAACCGGCAATCGTTAATTCATTGGCTGAGCTGATAATGAACCAGAGCGCGAAGACTACGGCGATGACGGTAGTGCCGAAGTTTTGATATACCAAAAAGACGATCCCCAAGATAATGTCTAAAATACCGGTACCGAGCAGCCAACCGGAACGATAGCCGAGCCACTCCTGCATCTTACTGCGGGCCCAGAGCTCGTAGATCCCCAACAGCAGCAAGCCAACGCCAACTAAGATACAGAGCAGGTGCAGCGATTTGTCTGGGTGCATGATTGAAACGCAGCCCAGTACCACCAATACGATTCCCAAAATTAAACTGGCCCAGTCAAAACGCTTTTTGTATCCGTCCATTTCCATAATCATTACCCCCTTAGCGATCGGAATGCAAACACATCATGGATAATTGCAAAAATATAAAGAGACAATAACTAATCAAATGTTAACTACACTAGCCACATCACCACTTTTATGGGTGAAAGCGTTTTTATTTATACTTCTATTGTAACTTATTTTATTAATAACGGCATGAGAAATAAGGAACAATTGCCGCGATGTGTTACAATTTATGTATAGATTTTTATGTTGTCTGACGCACGAATACGGTCATTGATTTAGGAGCAAAAAATTATGAATTGGAACTGGTTGGGATGGCTGCTTTGGATCGCGGCCATTGTTTTTATGATCTGGGTTACTCACTACATCCGCGTCAAGCAACTGATGCTGATTGCCAAGACGAAGCGCCGTTTTGACAAAAAATTGTTTGCACGTTATGTAGTGCTGGTCGTCTTGGCGATTGGATGGCTGGGCGGAATGGCGTATCTGTCGTTTTTCCGGCGTGTTCCCTACGATGATACTCAAGCCGTTAAGATAACGACTGAATATGAAGCATTGCAGCTGAACAGTCAAGACAATGATTACTACTATGTGATTGCCAAACATGCTCAAGGCGGCACGCGGCCGATCGTTTCCTACACCTACTGGACAGATAATGCCAAAATGACGACTGACGCGCGAGGCACTACGATTGTTGACAGTGATCGCCTGGTTACTGGTCAGGCAGCCGGCTATCCTTGGAATATGAAAAAGCTGAAGTCCTATGACTCAAAAACGGGTCATGCTTTCGTTGCCGTAATGACGATCAAATATCGCAATACGGTCTTAAACGGGATGGGCGTTCGCTGCGGCAAGCTGGCTGATACGCATACGCTGATCAGAATTCCGGCTGCCAACATGGTTGATCAAAAAAAGTAAATAAATAAGTGGGTTTGTCAAGGCAAATCAACTGATTACATGATATAGTAAAAGGTGGATGCTAAAATTGCGACAGTGCAATGGCGAGCACACGATAAAAGGCGATGAACGACGCCTCGATCGCGAAGATTTGAACGATCAAAAGCTCACGGTACGCGTGGCCAAGTTCAGTAATTAATAAAAGGAGTACTTAGTACAATGATTCAAACGATTGATTTGAAAAAGGGCATGGTTTTTGAACGTGGCGGCAAGCTGCTGAAAGTTTTGCAAATCAACCACCACAAGCCAGGCAAGGGTAACACGTTGATGCAAATGGACATCCAAGACGTTCGGACTGGCTCCATTGTGCACACGACGATGCGTCCTTCCGAAAAGGTTGAACAAGTCAACGTGGACAAGAAGAATGCTCAATACCTGTACGATGAAGGCAACACGGCGGTCTTCATGGACATGGAAACCTACGAACAATATGAAATCAGTGATGAACAGCTGACTGAAGAAAAGAAGTACTTGGTTGAAAACATGCAAGTGCAAATGGACTTTGTTGGCAGCGAACTGGTTGGTATTGAACTGCCAACGACGGTCGTTCTGACGGTTGAACACACGGAACCAATGATCAAGGGTGCAACGATTGATGGCGGTGGCAAGCCTGCTACGATGAGCACGGGTCTGGTTGTCAACGTGCCAGCCTTCATCAAGAACGGTGACCAAATCATCGTCAACACGATGGATGGCAGCTACAAGTCACGGGCCTAACTAATAAAAAACGATTCGTCAAAACGGCGAATCGTTTTTTATTTGGGTAAAGAAGCGCGGTTAATGACCTTGGCCGCGATTAAAACTAATCCTGATTATCAGCCAGCGCATGCTCATCAATCCAATAAGTTCCCATATCATCGGCAATGACGACGCGACCGGCATGCTGGCGACCTTCGTTTTGAGTAAGCCCGATTTTGTTGAAGGCAAACGTAACGGTTAGATGGGCTTTGACGGCAATTCCCATGACCGCGCCAGTATCAGTGTTGATTCCAGAAGGCATATCAACGGCGACGCGAAAAGCCTTTGTATCATTCATGGCTTTGATAACGTCGACGTAGTGTCCAGCAACCGGCCGATCAATGCCAATACCAAAGATTGCATCCACGATCAGTGAGGCCTCATCCAAAATGCTCAAGTCGCTGGTTTGAGGGATGCGATAGTATTGGCAGATATGGGCTTGAACCTGGTGCTCTTGGGAGGCGTGATCAGGATTGCCAACGTTGAGAATCGTCACTCGGGCACCGGCAATCTTCAGCAAGCGGGCGACGGCCAGACCATCGCCGCCGTTATTGCCGCTGCCGGCGACAACGACAACATGGCTTAAATAGATCGGCAGGGCATTGAGAATCTCGTCGCGAACGGCCAGCGCAGCTCGTTCCATCAAAACTAATGAAGGAATGCCGATGTGATTGATGGTGTAGCTGTCGCAGCGTTTCATCTGGGCTGCGGTAACGATTGGTTTTTCCATAAAAACTACCTCCAAAATTGGTTTTCTTTTAGCCTACCACTTTATTGAACCAACCTAAAAGCGGTACACTAAACATACTTAGACAAAAGAAGGTGAGCCTATGGATTTAAATGCATACCTGCCATATTTCAAAAGCATGATTGATCGTAAAATTGGCTGGACCATCAGCAATCCAGAAGATGGCATCGTACGTGTTGGCTATCCGCTGTATGACAAACCGATGCTGGAATTTACGCGCAAGTTCCGTGCCAGTGCGGAATATGACCCCCATTACCGCAAGACTTTAAAGGCTAATCGAATTAAGCCACGCGTTGATGAAGCAACCATTGCGCAAGTCTTAAAGTTAGATGATGTCAGCTTGATTGGCGCGATGATCTCTTTAATCGTGGACTGGGAAGAAGTTGAGGAAGGAACCTGGGCTCAGGCGCTGCAGTCCGGTGAATTGTATCGTTTGACCAAGCGTTTGGCAGAACTGACCAGTCAGCGTCCACAGCTAGAAAAGTAGAGGGAATTTGATGAGCAAAAAAGATCAATATCCGGTCAGTCGCTATACGGGGCTGCCGGTCGAAGACGATGGCAATGGCAGCTATCAGCTGCATTATGATGCCAATGGTCAGATCAGGCTGCATACCTGGCGGACGGGGAAACACACCAAAGGAAGATTTCGGCGGATTGGTCAATTGATGCTGACGGAAAACGGCTTGATGGTCATGATCGTTAAAAGCGAACCGATGGCATTCAAGGATCGTCACAGCGAGGTGCCGCTGGGACGATTCCTTTCAGCGAATGTTGATTCAGCAACGCTGGCCAAGGGACTGACCATTTTGGATCAGCAGTCATAAGACAAGGCGCAATCGTAATGGCAACGATTGCGCCTTTTATGGTAAACAGCGTTAAAATAGTTATAAATTCAGCTCTTGTTTGATAAGCTCGGCTAAGATGATTCCTTGGTTATGCTGCCGATCTTTTGCGCCATAAAGCAGAATCACGTTATCGGTCTGCAGATGTTTTTTGACGCTTGCCAATAAGTCTAAATAAGCAGGATTGCTGGCTAGTTCTTGCAAGTAGCGTTCCTTGAATTCGGCAAATCTAGCGGGCTCATGATTGAACCATTTGCGCAGTTCTTCGCTGGGGGCGGCTTCTTTAGCCCATTCATCCAGGTGGGCGTTAACTTTAGAGATGCCGCGGGGCCAGCGCCGATCGATCAGAATGCGCCAGCCATCAAGATCAGCGGGCTTATCATAGATGCGTTCTAGTTTTAATTTCAATTCCTGTCACCTCTTGGAAAAATAAATCATAAGACCATTAAAGCACTTTTCAAAAGGATGGTTTCGAATGCTTTCAGAATATCAAAAATTTTTTACGGCCCGCCCAACCCCACAGATCGCCAAGGACCTTTTAGGACGGCTTTTGGTTTTCCATGGTCGCAAAGGCGATGTTGGCGGCTGGATCGTTGAAACCGAAGCTTATGTCGGCGAGCAGGATTCAGCATCGCATGCTTTTGGGGGACGGCGAACTGACTATTCAGAGTCGCTCTATGGCATGCCTGGTAATCTTTATATTTATCAGATTCGCTCACATTACTGTGTCGATATTGTAGTTCAAGACCCAGAAGAGCCGCAGGGCATTTTGATTCGCGCGCTGGAGCCGGCGTTGGGCATTGAGCAGATGATTGAGAATCGTGGCCAGGATGGCTTTAACTTAACCAATGGACCAGGCAAGCTGATGCAGGCGCTTGGCGTGCAGTCGCGGTCAATGGATGGTCAGCCGATGGAGCATGCCGCGCTGCAGGTTGACTTAAGCACTGAACGGCGGATTCCTGCAAAAATCATTGCCGGACCACGAATTGGGGTTAATGCGCAAGGAAAGGATGCCTTGAAAGACTACCGCTTTATCGTGGCCGGCAATCCATATGTCTCAAAGATGAAACGCCGTGATGCAGATGATTTAACGCATGGTTGGAGATGATTTAAATGTCGCTTAGCTATCAACAAATGAAGATTGCAGTACCATTGGTGATCAAGGCTGGCAACGTGCCCAGTATCGTTGGTGAGGCCGGCATCGGCAAGTCGGCGCTGGTTGAGGAAATTGCCGCGTCAATGGGGGCGAAGCTTTATACGACGGTTGTCAGTCTATCGGAAAAAGGGGACCTGGCAATTCCGGTGCCGCCGTTGACGGAGCGCTCATTTGTGACCACTCAGCATTATGGCACGCTGGCGAATGTTCAGTTTGGCTATTCAGAGACGCTGGTGGCAATCGTCAAGCAGGCTGAAGCACACCCTGACCAGCCGATTATCTGGTTTTTGGATGAGTTTAATCGTGGTACGCAGGCCGTGCAAAGCGAATTGATGAACCTGGTTCTGCAGCGGCAGGTCAACTCGCTGAAATTGCCGGATCAGGTACATATCGTCATTGCCGAAAATCCAGACAGTACGATGGAAAATTTTGCTGACAGCGACTATGGCGTAACGGCTGGGGATGCTGCCATTCGGGACCGGACCGTGCGCTTGGTCATGAAAGCCGCGATTGATGACTGGCTTTTGTGGGCACAGCAGCTTCAATCAGATGGTCAGCCGCGGATTCATGAATTGGTTGCCAAGTATATTCGGCTGCATCCTAATCTTTTGGCGCCAGCCGATCATGAAAAGGACCTTTATCCAACACCGCGAGCCTGGGCCCGGGTTTCTGGCAATCTACGGCAGCTGGAACAATTAGATGAAGAGACGCAGACAACGCTAGCGGCTGATCTGTTCAGTGGTGATCTGGGATCGGAAGTCGGGGCTGCTTTTGCCAAATTTGTTGCGCAGCATGGTCAGCAGCTATCGGTTGCTGATTTGATCGACCATTCAACGCAGCTGCAGTTTGTTGCTGAAGTGGATCGATTAACAGCAGTAAGACAATGGGTTAAGGAATTGACCAAGTATCCAATCACGCAGTACCCGGCTCAGTTTAAGAACTGCCTGTACGCACTGAGTCCTGATGGCCGGTTTGCCGTAGTTCAGGATCTGGGGGAACAAGCAGCAGCTGCTGAACAGATTAAGGCACTCTATCAGGCTGCCAATGAAAATCCTGGCGGCGATCAAGAACAGCTGTATCGGCTCTTGGAACAGATTACGGTTGAAGCTGGTGATTAGATGACTGATTTGAATGAAACAGCAAGACAGCGGCTGACTAAGGCCGTCGTCAATCTGTTGACAACGCAGCGGCTAAGCGGTGAGGTGCTGCTTGAGATGCCGCGGACCAGAAATCAGGATCTGGATGCACCAATTGGCTTGGCATGGCAGCATAATCAGCTGGTCTTGGAATATAATGACCGCCAGTTGAATGAGCTGACAGCCGATCAATTAGGCGTCAGACTGCAGCATGAGGTTCTGCATGCAATCTGGCAGCACCCATTACGATACGTCAGCAGTACGCATCCGCGTAGAGTGGCCTTAGCAACGGATATTGCCGTCAATCAATATTTAAAAACGCCGCCCCAGGGAACCATGACGCTGGCTGACCTGGAAAAACTGCTGCAGCGGCCTTTAGCAGCGCATCGTGATTCCAGGTACTATCTGCGGATCTTGACGCATCTGACGCCAGCTGAGCAGGGACGGATTGAAAAAGTCTGGGGAAAGCTGGATGACAATGATCAAAGCGAACCGCAGCGCAGTGAAAAAAAGGCTGGCAAAGCGCAAAAAGCTGCCGCGAGTCACCAAGGCTGGCAGACAGATCAGTCGGTTGACAATCCAGACCTGCAAAAGGCGCGATTAAAGGCGCTGCTGTCTAAAGCATGGAAAAGTCTCAGTCAGAAGAATCGTGGCCGGTTACCGGGTGAGATTCAAGAAGAGCTTGAGCGTCTAAGCAATCCTGAGCCGTTAAACTGGCGTCAGCTTTTGGTGCGGCTGCTGGGTAGGATCCCAAGCGGCAAACAGGATACCCGCGCCAGGTTTAATCGTCGTCAGCCACTAAGAATGGAGCTGCCAGGACAGATTGATCGCTTAAATGCTGATATCTATGCATTTGTTGATAATTCTGGTTCAATGAGCGATCAAGAAATTGCGGGTGTATTAACCGAACTGCAGTATTTGACTGTTCAGCTGAATTCGCAAGTTGAGATCATTCCTTTTGATGCCAAGGTGCACAGTGAGCAGGCAACCCGTCTGCAGCCCGGAAAAAACGTGTCATACCAGCGAACTGGCGGTGGCGGGACTTGTTTTCAGGCTGTTTTTGACTGGCTGCAAAAACAGCACGTCAGTCGACAGCAGGCAACGGTTGTGATTCTAACGGATGGCTGGGGCGAAAGCGAGCTTGCAGTGCATGGCTATCGCAACGTCTTGTGGCTGCTGAGTACGGAAAGCGAATTATCGGTAAAGAGTCCGGTGATGCGTTCCGTTAAGATTGGAGGAATTTAAAGATGAACGAGTATCCATTGCTTTCGCCAAGCTATCTAATGGCAGCGATGAGACATGATCAAACTTTCCAGCATGCAGCAGCAATGCTTCATGATGACTGGGATCCCAATGAAGGCGGCCTGTTTCGAGAAATGCTGCAGGCACCTGACATTGAAATGGCACGGGCACTGCAGCAAGCCGGCATGGTTAAGGGAAGGTGGCAATTAGATGACTACGGACAGGTAAAAGATCTATTGGCGCTGCATGCGGAGTGGTTCTCGCCAACGGCCCGCAATGCGCTGCTGGCCCCATTTGAGTAGCCAGAATTCTGCCTGGCGATTTTGTTTCACGTGGAACTTAAAAATTGTTATGATTGTTTTCATAAAAACGATGGATGGAGTGATATGATGACGATTGATTTGGCAAAGGCTAAAGATGATCTTTATGAAGCCGTCAATGGCGAATGGCTAAAAACGGCCAAGATTCCTGCAGATCGGCCAGCAACTGGCGGATTTAACAGTTTGGTTGATGATATTGACAAGACGCTGATGGATGATTTTGATGCGTTTTTGAACAACCAAAAAAACAGCTCGGATGCTCGCTTTAACGAGATGATCAAACTGTATGGATTAGCCAAGGATTTTAAGCGCCGTGATCAAGAAGGCAAGGCCCCATTAAAAAAGGCCCTGCTGCCAATTGAGAATCTGCAGAGTTATGCTGACTATCAAGCTCACTGGGCCGAGTTGATGCTTAATGGCGTGGCTTCTCCCGTGACTTTTGATATTGATGCTGATATGAAAAATGCACAGGTTTATGCTTTGTTTGCCGGCGCTCCCAGTTTGATTTTGCCAGAAAAGAACTACTATGATCCTAAAAATCCACAAGGCCCACAATTAATGCAGCTTTGGACGGCGATGATGACCACGCTGCTGGCTAAGCTGGGCTATGAAACGGCAGCGGCTCAAAAGCTGATTGAAGAAGCCAAGCGGTTTGATGCACTGCTGGTTCCCCATGTCAAGAGCGCGGAAGAATCAGCTGACTACAGCAGGATGTACAATCCACAAACGCTGGCGGAATTTGCCGGTCATACCAGTCAATTGAACCTGGCCACGGTAGTTGAGGAATTGATTGGCGCCAAGCCAGAACAGGTTATCGTAATGGAGCCGCGATATCTGGCCGCGCTTGATGAAATCCTGGCTGGTCATTTTGAATGGTTCAAGAGCTGGCTTTTGGTTAATGAAATCAGTTCAATGGCTGGCCTTTTGACTGATGAGCTGCGTGAGATCAGCGGTCGCTTTAGCCGAGCACTTTCAGGAGCCAAGCAGCCTGCCGACCAGCGTAAATTTGCCTATCGCCTGGCGCGGGGCACGTTTGATCAGGTAGTTGGCGACTATTACGGCAAAACTTATTTTGGACCTCAAGCCAAGGCTGACGTTCATCATATGGTTGAACAGATGGTGAAAATCTATCAACAGCGACTGGCCCAAAACGACTGGCTTGGCGAAAAAACGCGTGCCAAGGCAATTCTTAAGCTTGATCGGCTGGGAATTCAAGTCGGCTATCCAGATCAGATGCCAGCGCTTTATGATCAATTAAAGGTTGACGAGCAGGCCACGCTTTTGGAAAACATGATTCAATTGGGCAAAACGGCCGCCAAGGAAATGTTTAGTCGTTGGAATCAGCCGGTTGACCGCCTACGTTGGGAAATGAGCGCCGCTACGGTTAACGCATACTACCACCCGTTTAAGAATATTATCGTTTTCCCAGCGGCGATTCTGCAGGCGCCATTCTACAGCTTAAAGCAGACCAGCAGCGAAAACTATGGCGGGATCGGCGCGGTAATTGCACATGAGATCTCGCATGCCTTTGACAATAACGGGGCTTTGTTTGATGAATATGGCAATCTGAATAATTGGTGGACGGAAGCCGATTTGGCGCACTTTAAACAGCTGGCGCAAAAAATGATTGCTGAGTTTGATGGCCTGCCGTTTGCTGGGCAAAAGGTAAACGGCAAGCTGACTGTTTCGGAAAATATTGCTGATGCGGGTGGCTTGAGCTGTGCCCTGGCCGCTGCCAAAGAAGAAGATAGTTTTGATGCTCGGCAGTTCTTCATCAACTGGGCCCGAATCTGGCGAATGAAGGCAACCGACCAATACATGCAGCTGCTGCTTTCAATTGACGTTCATTCGCCAAACAAGCTGCGTGCCAACGTTCAAGCGCAAAACCAAGCTGAGTTCTACCAAGCCTTTAACGTTCAAGCAGGCGATGGCATGTACCTGGCTCCAGAAAAGCGGGTCAATATCTGGTAGCAGCTTTGAAAGGCGGATAAAATGGCTAAAACGATTAAAATAGAGCGCGGTGATATTACCAAATATCAGGTTGACGCCATCGTTAATGCTGCTAATACGACACTGATGGGTGGTGGCGGTGTTGATGGCGCTATTCATCGGGCGGCTGGTCCAGCTCTCTATGCAGCCTGTGAAAAATTTCATGGCTGTCCAACGGGGGAGGCTCGGATCACGCCAGGTTTTCAGCTGCCGGCTAAATACATTATCCATACGCCTGGGCCGATTTGGCATGGCGGTGATCATGGTGAGGCTGATCTATTGAAAAACTCATACCGCAATAGTCTGCAGCTGGCGGAGCACTATCATTGCCAGACGGTCGCCTTTCCGTCAATCAGCACGGGTGTCTATGGCTTTCCCGTTGAGCAGGCGGCAGTCATTGCGATTAAAACGATTCGTGAATTTCTGACAGCCAGCCGCTGGGTTCAAGAAGTCATTATGGTGGCTTTTGATCCTAAAACCGAGGCTGCCTATCAAAAAGCACTTTAAAAAGACCCCTGGTTGGACAAGCCAGGGGTCTTTTGAAACAGAATAGAAATCAGATGGTGTAAGTTAGGCAGACTGAATCTGAGCGGACAATTCAGACTCAGTTTGCCACTTATCCACAATATCTTGTGGATAAGTGGTGATATCTGTGGAAAACCCACAATATCTTGTGCTGCCAACCTGCAACGTCATTTAGTATAACGGTATCAAAATCAATTCGCAAGCAGCAAGAATTCAAATTGATCAAGCGACCAACGCAATTCAAGCTATCGTTTAAACCTTTATGCCGATTGAAGAATTTTTGGATTTGGTCAATCTGGCTGGTTTGACTTAACCGACTTCATCTTGATTTACCCTGACGGAAACGACTTTAACCTGATATTCTCCCTGCGGCGCGGCAACCAAGGCAGAATCTCCTGCGCTGAGCCCGGTAATTGCTTTGCCCAGTGGCGAGTCAAATGCCAGCTTGCCTTGCAGAATATCGGCTTCTTGCCGCCCAACCAGCGTATAGGTCTCAGTTTCATCGTCATCGTCATACTGCAGCTCAACCGTGGACCCCATGCCAACTTTACCAGTATCCTGCGGTGTGATGATTTTGGCATAGGTCAGCTGTTTGTTCAGATAGCGCAGTCGGCTTTCCAAATGTCTTAGATCCCGTTTGGCAGTACTGTATTCAGTATTTTCGGAAAGATCGCCCAAAGCTCGAGCAGCCTTGAGCCGTGCGATCTTTTCAGGCCGTTGTTTCTTGAGGGCCTCAATCTGGTCTTCAATTTGCCGGTAGCCGGCTGCCGTCATTTCTTGATAATAGAAGTCAGGGACTTTGATTTTTTTGGATGGCATTTAAATTCCTCCAATTTTATAGATCGTAAGCGAACGTGTGTACTAAGTAATTATGTTATGATAGTTATTGAAATTCAAGTTGAAGCAACAGGAGTGAAAGTTTTAATGGAGTATCAACAGAATCAAGCCCACGTACAAGCATTCTTAGTCGACGCGGCGTTTGATCGGTTGTCAAAAAATCAGCAGGAACATGCACAAAGAATCTTGCAGCAGGTCAATCAATTGATGGCCGATCGTCATCAGCTTGATGATTGTCACTGGACTGGTGCGGCATTGGCAGCCGTTTTGGATCACGAGCTCTATCAGGATGGGCAGGCGCCATATCGTCAGGTGATTTCGACCATTCCAGTTTTAAAGGCCTATCAAAAGTTTTTAAAAGTTGAGCATGTTAAAGAGCTGGCTCAGGTAATGGATGAGCACCGCAAGACCATGCAGGCAAACTGGAAAGCGGCTGCCGACCAACCAGCTACTGGAAAGGCACCGCGAGAATGGACGCCAGAAAACTACCTGGCCTGGCAAAAAACAATGGTCGCTGTGGCCCCTAAAGCTGCCCTGCTTAAAAATATCGAGGGCCTTGATGAAACTGATGAGCAGTACCTGATCGATGAGTTTTTGACTCTGATGAACCAAGAAGCGCACCAGTGGCCTGATGGCTGGACTTTTGAGGCGCTGCAGCAGGTGCTGGGGATGACGATGCCATTGGACCCGCACATCAAGCCATATCAAATCATCAAGATCGTGGCTTTATTTGATGCCTTTTTTGACTATCTGCATCAGCAAGGCGATCTTAACGATGATCAATATGCCATCGCTAAGCGGACGCTGTTGCACATGCAGCCAGCCCAAGAAGCACTGGCCTCGCTTGATCGCAAGGATCGTTTGACGCAGTTGGTATTGTCACTGGCTCAGGCAGAAGGCGTTGACATTAATGATCGTGAAACTGCGCAAAAATGGATGGTAACCCATCGGACGCTTTTGACCAGTTTTGTCGGGACGATCATGCATCCATGGCGTGACTATGATGCTCGTGAACAAAACAACGAGATGGTTAAGCGCGTTGCTGAAAAAAGAACGGCTTCCCAAACGCCAGCGGCTAAAACTGTTAAGGGCAAAAAGCACCCGCCAGTTGGCATTTCATTTCGGAATCGTCGGCAGAAAAGTCGTCGCAAACACTAGAAACCGAGGGGATTTTTATGAGTATTCAAATTCCAGAAAATATGGAAGAAGTTGCAATGAAGATCGCACAGTATCAAGTTCATGGCCAGCATTTGGAAATGGATGACGTCATTAAGGATGCCGTGCGTGATACCTTGCAGGAATTTATGGACGAAGCCTTGGAAGGTCATTATGACGACGTTGCCTGGGTAGGCGAAGATCTAGTGGTAACCGATATCATGGGTGAAAAAGTTGGTTCAGCCTCACCGATTCATGCCAGCTTTATTGAAGATTTTAAGGCTGATGCCGATGAATTGGTGCTGCGCTTAGAACAACAGGCAGCGCAGATTGTCGGTGGCCGCTAAGCTGTTGGAGTCGACCATATCTTGACATGACCTTAAATAATGACGAGGGACCTTGCCAAGCAGCGGGGCACTCATGATTAATCGTGACTATTCAATAAAAAACGTCGAATCAGCTTGCTGACTCGGCGTTTTTTGTTTGGCTAGAGATGCTCTTTGACGTCATAAGGCTGGGCTTTGGCGTGATCGGCCGGCAAGGCGTCCTTGGCATAAAAGATGGCATATTCCTCATCATCAGGACCTTTGGCAATGACCAGGTCGTCGATTTTACGCTCTTTTTTAAAAATCTGTCCCTTGCGTACGGCTTCGTTATAGTCATGAATATTGGCAATCGAGTCGCCGGGATTAAAGAAGATTCTTGTCTCCATATTGACACCTCCATCAGCGTTAGTTTCCAGAAAACGCTTGCTTTTGGTTTATTATACCATTAGTCGCGGTACTTATGACGCAATGCCTGCAGATCAGAATCAGAAAGCTGCATGACTTCTTTAAGATACTGGTCAACGGAGCCACTGATTTTTTGAATGGCATCCTGGGCCGTCTGCAGGTATTCCCGCTTAACGCTGGCCATATCAAGCGAATTTTGGATGTAGTTTGACGAAAAATGACCAGCAGTCAGTTTCTGCTTGATGTCTTGCTGAACGTCTTTAACGAGCTCATTGGTCAGCAGGTAGTCTTTGATGATGACATCGGGCTGCACTTCTAAGGCGTTTAATAGCAGATAGGCGCCAATACCGGTTCGATCCTTGCCAGCAGTACAGTGAAACAGAACGGGGCGATCAGCCGGCGCGCTTAGCAGCTGTTGGAAAAAATCGCGGTAGGCCTGTTGTGGACCAGGCTCAGCGACCATTTCATGATAGACGGTGCGCATATGCTGGCGGCCACGGTTCGGATCAGCATTCAATTCATCGCTAAAAGATGAGATTGGCTGCGAGGCTCTGGTTTCGTCGGTTGAAAAGATTGGATTGGCGATGTATTCAGTGGCACCTGGGACTTGGTCAGGCTCTTTTTTGGTTTCTCGCGGTGAGCGCAGATCAATATCTTTAGCCAGCTTCATATCAGAAAAGTATTGCAGATCCTGACTGGTCAGGCGGTGCAGACTGCCAGACCGCAGCAGTCGGCGCCACTTGATGGTATGGCCGTCAAATGTTGGATAGCCGCCAAGATCGCGATAGTTGTAACCGCCATTGATTGGCAGCCGACGAGTAGGAATTGGCATGAAAATCTCTCCTTTGTTTGGCTTGGCAGAAGCGTGCTGAAGTGCCCAGATGCTATTGCCGGTTTTGGTTCAGCAGCTCTGCCAAAACCGGCGTTAAATGCTGGGCAATCTGTAAAGAACCTTGCTGATCGGGGTGCAGACCATCAGTAAATGACTGACACCAGTTTTTGGTAGGAACGAATTCAGTATGACATTCCAAAGCGGTTTCTTCAATGATATCGGCATAGGTCTGAGCAAAAGGCACCATTAAGGCCAGTGGAACGTTTGGATAGGCGGCTTTTACCTGTTTGACAAACGCTAAGTAGGCTTTTTGAAACTGCTGGCTGGCAAAACGCCGATCATTGACGCCCAGATTGATCAAAACCAGTTTAGGCATGACGCTGGGGTACCATGGCGTTTGGGCGTCCAGATGGCTCAAAAACTGGGCGGCCGGGGGGACGTTGCCTACCGCGGCTCTTAAAACGCCGCCTGCTGAATAGGCGATCCGATCGACATCGATTCCCAAGGCGTCACTAACAAGACCGATATAGCAGCTTTCTGGGCGATAGTCGGTGCTGGGCCGTTTGCCATTTACCCAACAGCCAGCCGTAATTGAATCGCCAATGACGGTTACGCGTTTTTGCGGCTTAGGCGGGGTCATGACGGCTTGATCAGCAATCGAAATCGCGGCCACAGCCAGTCCCTGATTGCCAAGCCAGACATCATCAAGGTCGGTATTGCCAGCCGCGATGATCTCAACTTCAGCATTATCAGGCAGCGCCAGCTCAAAAGGAGCATTGCGGGTTGACCAGCGCTGCCAATTTCCATGATTGACTCGCACGGCCCAGTATTGTGGTGGCATTTGCGGATTGCCGTTATCTAAGGCCTCAATTCTCAAAACTGGACTAGCTTGCAGATGGAATTTGATCAGACTGCCAAGATTGGTCGTGTATAAGACGCTTTTCCCATGCAGCTGTTTAATGGTCCAGCGACCGAGCAGCAGAGTCTGTTTTTTTAACTGATCCGGGAGAATTTTTTTCATAGACGGCCATCCTTTCTCAGATTCTTTTGTTAAGTAAAATTTATTTTAGCATAAAAAATAGCGCAAACAGTTGCTAAATAAGGATTGTTAAAAAACCTACAAATCCCTTAAAAATAATAATGAAAGCGCTTATTGACAAATCGGCAAGGTGAGCGTAAGCTAATATTTAGTAAAAGTTTACTAACCGTTTATGGAGGTAGCTAGAGATGGATAAGCAAGAATTACTGAAAGAATATCAAGATGTTTTTAAGGGTGAAGCTAAGGATGTCTTCTTCTCACCTGGTCGAATCAATGTAATTGGCGAACACACTGATTACAATGGCGGTCATGTTTTCCCATGTGCCATCAGTCTGGGTACGTTTGGCGTCTATGGTCCGCGTGATGATGACAAGGTTCAGCTCTACTCAGCCAACATGGAAGGCAGCACGGTCGTTGAATTCAGCATCAACGACGAAAAGCCAGAAACGGATGCCGACAAGACCTGGACCAACTACTTTAAGGGGATGCTGGTCTACTTAAAGCAGGCTGGCTACCAGATCGACCATGGCTTCAATCTGCTGGTACACGGCAATCTGCCATACGGCGCGGGGCTTTCTTCATCAGCTTCCATTGAACTTTTGATGGGTAATCTGCTGAAGGATGAATTCAACCTGGATATTGACGAAATCTCGCTAGTTAAGCTTGGTCAAAAGACGGAAAACGATTTTGTCGGCCTGAACTCCGGAATTATGGACCAATTTGCCGTTGGGATGGGTAAGAAAGACAACGCCATCTTCTTAGACTGCAGTACTTTGGAATACCAATACCTGCCATTGAAGCTGGGCGACTACGAAATCGTGATCATGAGTACCAACAAGAAGCACTCGCTGGCTGGCTCCAAGTATAACGAACGCGTTGAACAATGTGAAGAAGCCGTTAAGCGCCTGAACCAAAAGCTGAACATCAAGAAGCTGGGCGAACTGGACGAAAACACGTTTGACGAATACTCCTATTTGATCAATGACGATGTTTTGATTCGCCGGGCTCGTCATGCAGTTGCCGAAAATCAACGGACGCTGCGGGCGATTGAAGCTATGAAGGCAGGCGACCTTGAAAAGCTGGGCCGTCTGATCAATGCTTCTCACGTTTCGCTGCATTTTGACTACGAGGTAACTGGCAAGGAGCTGGACACGCTGGCAGAAACGGCATGGGAACAACCGGGCTGCCTGGGTGCGCGGATGGTCGGCGGCGGTTTTGCCGGCAGTGCCATCGCAATCGTTAAGAAGGACCAAGCCGATGCATTTAAGGAAAACGTCGGCAAGGTCTACCGGGAAACGATTGGCTACGATGCCAGCTTCTATGATGCCGAAATCGTTGATGGTCCCCACAAGATCTAGTCTTAAGGTCAGTTTTTGAGAAAGAGGTTTGCGACATGGAACTCATTGAAGGATTTGCAGAAAAGGCGATTGCCAGCGGTGCTTTTCAGCCAATGGACAAGATCTATGTGATGAACAAGATTCGGGCGCTGGTGGGTGATGAAGATGCTGAGGCCCAACCAGATACGCCACTGGCCAGTCAGTTGGTGGAATTGGCAGTTCAGCGCGGCAAGATTGAAGATGGCCAGACAGCGCGTGAAATCTTAAACGATCAGCTGTATGATCTGCTGACGCCAACACCGGCCAAGGTTAATGGGACGTTCTGGCAAAAGCATGAACAATCCCCCCAACAAGCTACGGACTGGTTTTATGATCTGTGTACCAGTAATGACTATGTAAAGGTATCCGCAATCAAAAAAAATATTGAGTTTACTAAAAAAGTCAATGATGGCAACGAGCTGGAGATTACGATCAATCTTTCCAAGCCCGAAAAAGATCCTAAGGCGATTGCTGCTGCTGCCCATGATACTCAAAAGAAGTATCCGCAGTGCGCGCTTTGTATGGAAAATGAAGGATATCTGGGACGTTTGGGGCATGCTGCCCGCAGCAACCACCGCATCGTTCGCATGACGATCGGCGGCAAGCAGTGGGGCTTCCAATACTCACCATATGCCTACTTCCATGAACACTGCATTTTCTTGGATGCCAAGCACGAACCAATGGAGATCAATCAACAGACGCTGATCAACTTGATTGAGATCGAAAAGCAGCTGCCACACTACTTTGTGGGCAGCAATGCCGATCTGCCAATCGTTGGCGGCTCCATGCTGGCCCATGAGCATTATCAAGGCGGCCGGCATACCTTCCCGATGATGAAGGCGCCAATCAAGCAGGAACTGAGCTTTAAAGACTATCCAGACGTTAAGGCCGGCATCGTTGACTGGCCAATGAGCGATCTGCGCTTGATCAGCAAGAACGATCAGGCTTTGATTCAGCTGGGAACGCATGTCATCAACGTCTGGGACCATTATGACGATCCAGAACTTTCATTGAAAGCTTTCGACGGTAATACAAGACACCACACCGTTACGCCAATTATGCACCGTAATGGCGATGAATTTGTGCTTGACTTGGTTTTGCGAGACAATAATACTAGTAAGGAGTACCCATTGGGCATCTTCCATCCTCATGAAAAGCTCTGGCACATTAAAAAGGAAAACATCGGTCTGATTGAAGTGATGGGCCGGGCCATTCTGCCAGCTCGTTTGAAGAGTGAATTGGAAGAAGTCAAGAAGTACTGGCTCAATGAACCAAACAAGATTGCCGACAGTCATCTGCCATGGGCTAAAGAAGTTCAGGCACGGCATGATGACATTAATGCCGACAACGTTGAAGAGATTTTAGAACAAGAAGTTGCTCAGGTCTTCGGCGATGTTTTGGCGGATGCCGGCGTCTTTAAGCGCAATGCCCAGGGTCAAGCTGGCTGGCAGCGGTTCGTTGAACGACTGTAACCTATTTTGACCAAGGAAAGGATGGTTTTTGATGGCAGTAACGCTAAAGGACATTGCAGATCGTGCGGGGGTTTCACTGGCAACGGTATCGAGAGTTTTAAACAATGACCCTCAACTGTCGGTTGGTGAAGAGACACGGCGCAAGATTCTAACGATTGCCGAAGAGCTGTCCTATACCAAAAAACATCGACGCAGCGCAGCCACCGGTCACAAGATTGCCGTTATTCAGTGGTATTCGCCAGCTCGCGAACTGGATGATCTTTACTACATGAATATTCGCCTGGGCGTTGAAAAAGAGGCCCAGCAGGTTGGCTATACAACGGCGACGGTTTTTGACACGCATTTGGAACAGATTCCTAATGACGTCAGCGGGATCGTTGCGATCGGCAAGTACAGTCAAAAACAGATCGATCAGCTGCAGCGTTTCAACAAGCCGATCGTGGTGATTGACTATGATGAATTGTCCAATGGCTGTGACTCGGTTTTGCCAGACTTTGATGGCGGCATTAAGCAGGCTGCTGATTTTCTGGCTGCCAGATATGCCAAGATCGGCATGATTGCTGGTCAGGAAAAAACGACTGACCAAAAACCGGTTAGCGATTCACGGCGCGATACTTTCGCCAAGACTTTAAAAGCTAAAAATCTTTACCACTCAGAATGGTTTATGATGGGTGATTACTCAGAAAAGAGCGGCTTTGACCAGATGCAGTGTCTTTTGCAGCTCGATGATCGTCCTCAAGCCGTTTTGGTTGCCAATGATGCGATGGCAGTCGGTGCTTTGCGTGCCCTGCACGAAAAGCAGATCGACGTGCCACGTGAAATGGCGCTGATCAGTTTTGACGACACGTCAATTACTCACTACACCTATCCAACGCTGACCTCGATTCACGTCCCAACCGATCAAATGGCGGCAATGGGCCTTGAATTGCTGGGACGCCGCCTGCAGAACCCGGATCTGGCTCCGCAGCGCGTAGTAGTCGGTACTAAGCTGGTTTTGCGGCAAAGTACCGAAAAATGATCAAAAAATCCTAAGTTACACATCAATAATTGCCGACTCCTGCCGTGCCGTTTTGGCCAGCAGGAGTTTTTGTTTGGCTAATACTTACTTTTTATAAGATAAAATCATTTACAAAAAGTAAGTAACAAGTTATAATACAAATAACAAATCTTCAGAAAAAGAGGAACGACTATGACAAATCAATTTAATCAACTTCAAGAAAAACGCCGCTCCATTTATGCATTAGGCAAAAACGTCAAGGAAGACAAGCAGACGTTGGTTGACCTGATCGAAAAGACGATCGAACTGTCGCCATCTGCTTTTAACAGTCAGACGGTACGTGCGGTGATTGCTTTTGGCCAAGATTCCGATCGAATTTGGGATATCGTATTGGCTGAGCTGCGCAAAGTCGTAAAAGATGATGAAGCTTTTGCCAAGACGCAAGCTAAGGTCAACAGCTTCAAGGCGTACGGAACGGTTCTGTACTTTACTGAAACGGCGACCGTAAAGCAGTTGGAGGCTGACTTCCCAGCATATGCCGCCAACTTTGCTGGCTGGGCTGAACAGGCAATTGGCGGTGCTCAGCAGGCGGTCTGGGAAGCCTTGGCCGTTCAAGGACTGGGTGCATCGCTGCAGCACTACAACCCGCTGATTGATGAAGCAATTGCCAAGGCGTTTGACATTCCTGAAACTTGGCAGCTGCGGGCTGAAATGCCGTTTGGATCCGTTGAGGCACCAGCTGGCGAAAAAGACGTCCTGCCTGCTGAAAAGCGTTTTAAGGTATTTGGCGCTTAATGAGCTTAATAATCGAGCGATCCGCGCAATACGGGCCGCTTTTTTGATAGCGTAGGCATATTTTTACGTCAAAACGATGCCAGATGATACAGTGACCAAAATCAAAATGCTGAATGACAAGCAATCAATCGTTCAGCAGGTACGAAATGAGGGATTGCGTTGACTGATAAAAACAAGCTGACTGAAATGCAGTACCGCGTTACGCAAGAGGCTGCTACCGAACCGCCATTTACCGGCAAATATGATCAGTTTTTCGAAAAAGGCATCTATGTCGATGTTGTGAGTGGTGAGCCGCTGTTTTCTTCGCTGGACAAGTTTGATTCGGGCTGCGGCTGGCCGGCATTTACCAAACCAATTGCCAAGCTGAAAGAAAAGCGCGACCAGTCGTTTGGCATGGAAAGAACCGAGGTGCGCAGTCTGAAGGCTGATTCGCATCTAGGACATGTTTTTTGCGATGGACCGCTGGATCGCGGCGGTCTGCGCTACTGCATCAATTCGGCCGCCCTGCGTTTTATTCCGTTTGATCAGTTGGCAGAAGCTGGTTATGGAGAGTACCGAAAGCTGTTTGTCGACTAATTAACACTGACACTAAATCAAAAACCGCACTGTCATTAGACGGTGCGGTTTATTTGTTTGATGCGGAATCAGTCAACGGCTTTAACGATAAACATGTCAGCGTGGAAATCAGATGGTACCTTTGGCGATTGCAGGCGGTTCATGACGCGTGGCACGAAATACCCAGCATTCATCAATTCAGCGCCCGAGAAGACTTCTGAGCCATCATTGACAGTGTAGCGCCGTTCAGGATCCAGGCCCTTGAAGTAGTAGCGGATGTAGGCCGGGTTGGCTCCGTTTAGAATCTGATAGCGCATGCCAATGGCCGTCTGCTTGTCATGGCTGACGGTTTCCCAGCCATAGACATTATCGCTGGTATCCGGAGTTTCCAGCCGGTAGAACGTTCCAAACTGGAAGAGCTTGCGGTATTGCTTATAGAAGGCCACCTGCTGCTTGATGGTAGCCTGTTCTTCATCGCTGAGCTCAGTGACGTCCAGTTCATAGCCGAATGCACCGAAGTAGGCCACTTTAGCCCGCATGTCGATTGAAGTCAGCCGGCCGACTTGATCGTTTGGCACGGCTGAAACGTGAGCGCCCCACATTGAAGGCGTGTAGCCATATGAGGTGCCGTCTTGAATCTTGATGCGTTCAACAGCATCGGTATCATCGCTGCACCAGGCCTGTGGCGCATAGTACATCATTCCCAGATCGAAGCGGCCGCCACCAGAGGCACATGATTCAAACAAGACGTCTGGGAAGGCTTTGGTCAAGCGGTCATAGAGATCGTATACGCCTAAGATATAGCGGTGTGAGAATTCCAGCTGCTGATCGGCAGGCAGGTCGGCGCCGTACATTTCGGTGATATTCCGATTCATGTCCCATTTGATGTAGTCCAGCTTGGCATCTTGAATAATGTGGCTCATCAATCCAAACAGATAGTCAACGACTTCCTGACGGCTCATGTCCAAGACGAATTGGTGACGGCCCGGCGTCTGCCCGCGACCTGGCGTCTTGATCATCCATTCTGGGTGGGTTTGATAGAGCTTGCTGTCAATTGAGATCATTTCTGGTTCAAACCAGAGCCCAAACTTCATGTCGAGATCGTGAACGCGCTTGGCAAATCCAGCAATGCCATGGTTGAACTTCTTTTCGTCAACAAACCAATCGCCTAGACTAGAACGATCGTCGTCACGATGACCAAACCAGCCATCATCAAGTACGAACATTTCAATCCCCAGTTCCTTGGCACGCTCAACGATTGGCATTAACTTGTCTTCGGTAAAGTCCATGAACGTGGCTTCCCAGTTGTTGATCAGAATTGGCCGTTCCTGGTGGGCAAAATGAGGGTTGATCAAGTGCTGAGCATAAAAGGCGCCCAATTGCTGAGAAAGCGCGTTGAAACCATTGTCGGTATAGCTGAAGATGACTTCTGGGGTTTGGAATGAATCACCACTGTTAAGCTTCCAGCCAAATTCATCCGGGTTGATGCCAATCAGGACACGCGTGGTATCAAACTGGTCGACCTCGACGGAATCCAAAAAGTTGCCTGAGTAGACAAAGTTAAAGCCGAAAACCGCCCCTTGGTTATTGTCGGTGTGTGGCCGGGCCAGCATAAAGAATGGATTTTCCTGATGACTGGAGGCGGTCCGCAGACTGGAGATGCTTTGCGTACCGGGACGCAGATGACTGCGGTGCAGGTGCCGTTCCCGCGACCAAGAGCCGGCAAACTGAATGAAGTCGTAGTTGGCATCCGGCAGATCTAGCTGCGCGCTCAAGGCTCGGTTTAAAAAGACGGTTTTGCCATGGTTGACAAACGTTGTGCTGCGGACAATCACGTCTTCATCAGCAAAAATAGTGTAGTGCAGCTGCAGCTCTAAATCGCCATCCGCCAGTTTAACGGTCAGCGTCTGAGAATCATTGCTGTCATCGGCAAATGTTGAAGGCAGGCCAGTCAGCCGCGCTTTACCGTCCTTAAGCTCATAGTCGCGGTATTGGAATTCAGAGGTCCGTGAGCCGTTTGGATAGGTAATCTGGAAGGCTGGATAACGGTAGTCGCCCTTACCCAGTCCGGCGTATTCCTGTTTTAGCAGCTCAGCTTGAAACTCAACGTCTTCATCAGTGCGCGTGTTGGTACAGTCGTGTTCTTCACGCGTGTTGAGGTTGGCGTAGTCGTCTTTGAATGGAATCTTAGGACCGTAGTAGAGCTGACCCAGCGAGCCGTCCTCAATAACGTGGAAGACGTAGCTGGTATGCTTGGTCTGCAGGTGAAACAGTCGATTGCTGGCATTAACTTGGATACTCATGTTCAAATTCCTCCATGATTAAATGACAAACAAAAAGCCCGACTGCTGCAGCCGAGCTTTTTTAGGCCAACAGACTTTTTGATCATTCAATTAGTCTAATTAGTCTTTCTTGACTTCGATTTGCATAATGGTGTCGCCAACCTTGACTTCACCATCCTGCTTGACATAGGTCAAAGTGTAATCAGGTGCCTTTTCAGACTTGGTAAAGGCAATCATGACCGTATCATCGTGACCCGCCTTCTTGATTGCTGGGGCCCAGAATTCCATCAGCTTTTCGCCGGCCGCCACATGCTGACCTTTGACGACATAGTTGATGAAGCCAGTCCCGCGCATCTGAACGGTATCAACACCGACGTGAATTAAGACCGGAACGCCATTGTCGGTTTCCAGACCAATTGCGTGACGAGTGGTTGGGAAGTCAGCAACAACGGTCCCGGAGAATGGTGCAAAGACTTGGCCGTCAGATGGCTTGATGGCAATACCTAAGCCCATGGTACCATCAGCAAATGGCTTGGAGCCGACTTGAGACAATGGCATCAAAGTACCACTGACAGGTGCCTTGAAGTCGATGACCAGATCCTTGGCCAGGCTGGCGTCTTCAGCCAGTTCTTCACGAACGCTGTCATTGCCTTCCAGGTGTTCATGCCAGGATTGTTCCAGTTCGTCAACGATTTGAGCGTGCATCTTCTCATCCAGCTTAACCTTGCTCTTAAAGCACAGGACACCCAAAAGAATCAGAATTGCAGGAACGACGAACATCATGAGCTTGAAGATCCCCGCACCGTGAGCAGTAATGTCGGATGCCGTAGCACCAGAGATCATGCCGGCAGCAGTAGCCGTCATCCCAACGACACCACCAGCAACGGCACCACCGAACTTGTCCAGCAGTGGACGAACGGAAAGCGTAACGGCTTCGTCACGGTGACCAAGCTTTAATTGACCATATTCAACCGAGTCAGTGATGATCATCAAAACAACCATGAAAATCAGTGGCTGTGGCAGCATGTAAATGGCACCACCAAGAATAACCATTGGCAGAGATTGACCAGCAAAGGCGAAGATTGCCAAACCGATCAACAGAACCAGGATTGAGTAATAGAAGACCTTCATCCGACTGAACTTCTTAGCCAGAGCAGGGAACAGAGCAACCGTAACGGCACCGATAACGCCGTTGATCAGTGCGTACAGCGTGTAGGTGCTTGCCCGACCAAGAATGTAGGTGAAGTAGTACAGTTGGAAGGAATTAACGATCTGAATCCCAGTCGTGTAAACCAGGTAGGTAACAGCAATTGCCATTAATTGGTCATTGTGAAGCAGAACCCCAAAGACCTTCTTGAAAGTCGTGTTTTCCTTGTTTTCACGCAGTTCGTTCTTCTTTTCATGAGTGAAGAGACCAACCCCGCAGGACGTAATTGCCGAAATAGCAGCTACGATCGCGGCAAATGCGAACCAACCGCGACTGTCACCAGAGCCACCGTTTGAACTGATAGAAAATGCCAAGACGATTGGCATTACGACAACACCGACCAGCTGACCGCCAAGCGTTGAACCAACCCGGGCGAAGGTAGCCGTCTTTTCACGTTCTGCCGAGTCAAATGAGATTGCAGGAATCATTGACCAGAAAGCCACGTCGTTAAAGGAATAGAAAATATCCATCGTAATATATAAAATTGCAAATACGACGAGGTACAAAACTGGATTCTTGTAGGTCAGACCCCACAGATTAGTGAACAGCAGGGCAATTGCAACGGCAGAAACGATCCCACCAGCAACGACCCATGGCTTGAAGTGACCCCATTTGGTATCGGTCTTGTCAATAACGTTACCGATAAATGGGTCAATTACCAATTCAACGATCCGCAGCACCATGATGGTAATCGTAATGAAAGAAACCATGTGGGCTGCTTGGCCACCACTGTTGCTGTTGAACAGGTGGCCGGTAACAAACATCATAAAGTAAGTCGACAGCATCCCATAGAACATATCGTGCCCGAAAGCACCAAATGAATATGCAATCCGAGAAGCCATTGATTGTGACTTAGAACTCGCCTCATTCATAATCTAGCCTTCCTCCTTAGAAAAGACATTTACTTAAAACTCTCTGGAATTATATTAAGCGCTTTCAAAAATTAAATCAATAAAAAATAGTAAAAAATTTAGTTAAAAATACTTGTTAAAAAATGATCAAAACGTTTCCAAGGCGTCCTAATGGCTTTTATACCCTGGATAAAAAATAATAAAAAATTTTGCGAACCTTATTATTTTAAAGTTAAATAATTTTCGGAAATTCTTAAGAAACGGTTTTTAGAAATCGTTTACAATAAACGCAAAATCCGGACTCTATACAACTTGTTACCGAACAAATCAACTTGATCTAAAATTAATTGTTCACTTTTTATAAATAACAGTGTAAAATAAGCTTTCGGATACAGATGAACTTAATTTGTGAGTGAAATAACGATACGAAAACCAAAACTTTTACGTACTTTTGCGACCGCATGCTTTTAATAATTCGTACAAGATGGGATGGGCTTTGCTGGAATTGATTCTGGTGCAGCCCATTAATTGGAAATAATTTAAACGCGGCCGGTTATTCAACCATAAACTTATGAATGTATCGTTATGACAATCCAAATAAGCGGAAGGATGGAACATCATATGAAACGTTATCGCTTTGGCCGGCTGTCGCTAGGCTGGCAGATTATGATCGGACTGATTTTAGGGATTATCGTTGGGGCCATGACCTATCAAAATACTGGCGCCATCAAGGTAATGCAAAGCCTCGGTACGATCTTTCTGCGGCTGATCCAGATGATTGTAATGCCGATCGTAATCTCTTGCTTGACGGTAGGGATTGCCAATATCGGCGACATTAAAAAGCTTGGCCGAATCGGGGTTAAGACCTTGATCTACTTTGAGGTTTTGACGACGATTGCGTTGTTGTTGGGGATGATCGTGGGCAATATTTTGCATCCTGGTACCTACATCAACATCCATGATCTGCATGCCTCAGACATCTCTCAATATCTGACCACGGCAAAATCGGCTTCCAAGCACAGCGGTATCTGGGACCTGCTGATCGCAATCGTGCCGACCAACATCTTTAAGTCGATTGCAGACGGCGACATGCTGCCAGTAATCTTCTTCTCAGTCTTCTTTGGGCTGGGGGTTGCCTCGCTGGGTGAAAGCGGCAAGATCATCATCGACTTTATGAATGCCGTTTCGGAAACCATGTTCAAGGTAACCAACTGGGTAATGAAGTTCTCACCAATTGGGGTCTTTGGCCTGATTGGGATGACGATTGCCGAAATGGGTCTGAAAGCCTTGCTGCCATTGGGACTGTTTGTGGTGATCGCCTATGCAACGATGATTATTTTCGTGGTGGTCGTCTTGGGAATCGTCGCCAAGATTTTCCATCTGCGCTATTGGAAGACGATGCACGTAGTAATGGAAGAAATTGCGATTGCCTTTTCAACGGCCAGCTCTGAAGCAACCTTGCCGCGTCTGATGGCTAAAACGCAGAAGATGGGGGTCGACAAAGGGATTGCCTCGTTCGTTATTCCAACCGGCTACACGTTCAACCTGGATGGCTCGGCAATCTACCAAGCACTGGCTGCCTTGTTCTTGGCACAGGCTTATGGCATTCATCTGACGATTGCCCACCAGATTACGCTGCTGGTGGTCTTGATGATTACTTCCAAAGGGATGGCCGGGGTGCCAGGGGCTTCGTTTGTCGTGCTGCTGGCTTCGGTATCAACGATTGGCGTACCGGTTGCCGGGCTGACGTTTATTGCCGGAATTGACCGGTTTGTCGACATGGGCCGGACAGCGGTCAACGTGGTCGGCAACACGATTGCAACTTTGGTAATCGGTCAATCCGAAAAATCATTGGATCACGAAAAATACAACCAATACCTGGATAGCTATCAAGGCTAAAAATAAAGCATCGCTGAGAAACTTAGCGATGCTTTTTTTGTATAATTAAGTTAAATGAGGAAAGGACGGAAGACAATGGAAAAACAGCTTAAACGCAGCGAAGTACCTGAAGCGCTCAAATGGGATCTGACGCTGCTGTATGAATCAGATGAGGCAATGGAACAAGCACTTGCCAAAACGCAGCAGAAGGCTTCTGAACTTGCCAAGACGGCAGGGCATTTTGCCAGTGATGGTCAGACCTTTTTAAGAAATCTCAACGAAAATAAAGCGATTAGCGAAGAACTGGAACGCGAATTTGTCTATGGTATGCTGCGGCGAGACAGTGATACGACGGATTCAACGGCAGTCACGCTCTATGGTCAAGTCGTCAATGCCGCGACGACGATTGAAGCTGAGCTGGCCTTTATTCAACCTGAACTGACAGCCATTGACGATGCGGACTTCGCCAAACTGATGCAAAGCGAGCCGGGACTGGCCGAGTATCAATATGAGATGACCAAGTTGCGGCGGCAGAAAAAGCATGTGCTCTCTAAAGCCGAAGAAACGCTGCTGGGTCATTTGAACAAGTCGCTGGACAGTGCGGAAGAAATCTACAATACGCTTAACGATGCGGATCTGAAATTCGGCAAGGTTCATGATGAAAAGGGGCAGTTAGTTGAACTGACGCATGGCAATCGCAGCCAGTTCAATGAATCGCAAAATCGTTCCGTGCGCAAGGAAGCCGTTTTGGCATATGAAAAACCGTACCATGAGCTGCGCAATACCTTTGCTCAAACGCTGAACAGCTTTATCGGCACAGAAAATGCACTGGCTAGGATTCGTCACTATCCAAGTGCGCGCGCGGCCGCTTTAGGAGCCAATAATATTCCAGAAAGCGTCTATGATACGCTGGTGGCAACCGTCAATCAGCATCTTGATCTGGTTTATCGCTGGTATGAGCTGAAGAAACGGGTTCTGGGCCTGGACAAGATGTATAAATATGATGTTAATGTCCCATTGGCTGGCGAGGATATGCTGAAAACGACTTTTGAACAAGGTAAGCAGCTGACGTGGGATGCATTGCAGGTGATGGGTCCAGAGTATCTGAAAGGCCTGAAAAGCGAATTTGAGCATCGCTGGATCGACGCGGCTGAAAATCTAGGCAAACGCTCTGGTGGCTATCAAGTAGGCGTCTATACGGCAAATCCATTCATTTTACTTAACTGGACTGATAAACTTTACAGTACGTTTGTTTTGGCACATGAATCTGGTCATGCCATGCACAGTTGGTTTGCTCAACAGGCTCAGCCATCGGAATATGCTGATGCACCGATTTTTTTGGCAGAAGTGGCATCAACGTTTAATGAAAACATCTTAACCGACTATCTGCTGGAAAAATACCAGGATGATCCTAAAAAGCTGATCTTTATCCTGGAACAATATATTACCGGCTTCATTGGTACGATCTATCGGCAGACGCAATTTGCTGAATTTGAAGATGCCGCCTACAAAGCAGAGCAAAAAGGACAGACGCTGACGGCCGACTATCTGGATCAATTAAGCGGTGAGCTGGTTAATAAATACTATGGTCCCGCAGTTGAGGAAACCGGCACGCGAACGCAGAGCTGGGCCTATGTACCGCATTTTTACATGAACTACTATGTCTATCAGTACGCAACTTCCTGGGCGGTCTCAACGGCGCTTTCCGAGGCAGTCTGGCAGCATGAGCCGGGTGCTCTGGAACGCTACCTGGATCTATTGCGGGCAGGGGGCAGTGATGATCCGGTAACACTGTTAAAGCATGCGGGAGTTGACGTTACCGACAGCCGATATCTGGAACGGGCTTTTGCGCTGTTTGAAAAGCGTCTCAATCAGATCGAAAAGCTGCTTTAATTATCATTATCGGTTTCGAAAAACGCCTGCGATCGTCCATGACCGCAGGCGTTTTCTTAGTCTTTAACTTCTTCTGGCTGTGGCAGTTTGACGCCTCGGTGATCGACACTGGTTGAAAAGACGATCTGAGTACTGGTTTTGCCAAAGCGCTGCTGAATTTCATTGATAAAATCATCGAGATCTGAAGTGGAAGGGAAAACAACTTCCATGACCTCGGAAAAATCGCCGGTGACGCAATTGCATTCAATGACGTTGGGAACCTGGGCAATGTAAGGATAAAATTCCTTCTTTTGGCGTGGTTCCAGTTGCAACTGAACGAAGGCCTTAACGTGATAGTCCAGTTTTTCTAGATTTACGCTGGTGTGGAAGCCGGTGATGATGCCAGACTTTTCCAGTTTGTTGATGCGAGCGGCAATAGCTGGTGAAGAGATGTAGCAGGCTGCTGAAAGCTCCTTTAATGATACCCGGGCGTTTTCTTGCAGCATGTTGATAATTTGACGATCGATCTTGTCCAATGAAATCCACTCCTTTTAACTAATCACAAAATAATGTCTTTAAATTGTGAAAAAATACAATGTAAATGGTTTATTGTCAAAATAATTTAACTAATTATTGCTTTTTCACCCATAAAAATCAAATGATTCCGCTGTCATTATGGTACAATAGGAATAACAATTAAGTCGTGTGAATTGGAGGTCATAACTATGAATCAAGAATATCAAAACATTCTCGTCCCTGTTGATGGTTCCAAGCAGGCAGAACGGGCACTGAACAAGGCAATTGCCGTTGCTAAGCGTAACGATGCACACATTGACATCCTTAATGTTATCGACACGCGAGCAATGGCTTACAACTTTGCCGGCATGTCAGACAGCAGCATTGCTTACCAGCTGGTTGACAAGTCAAAGGACTATCTGGATGAACTGTATGACAACGCAAAGCAAAAGCAAGGCTTTGACAACATTGACATTCACATCCGGCTGGGGAACCCGAAGACGGTTATTTCCTTTGATTTCCCACGCGATCACCAAAACGATCTGATCATGATGGGTGCCTGCGGGCTGACTCGTCTGCAGCGGGCAATGGTTGGTTCAGTTACGTCCTTTGTTAAGCGGAATGCTCCCGTTGACGTTTTGGTAGTGCGGACCGACTTAAACAACGAGGTACCAGCTGACGAAAAGGACGCTAAGAAGAAATAAGCTTAATTAAATAAACCATTTAAAGGTCGTAATCCAAGCAATTGGGTTACGGCTTTTTGATATTTTAACACTCATTTTAAAAACTGACGATTAACTTTCTTATAAATTTTTAATCTTTCCTTGCCAAAAAGTTGGCTTTTCCCATATAATGAGCTTGCATCAAACAAATTTGGAGGGATATTTATTTATACGATTCGCAAGGCCGAGCCTGAAGACGCCGGCCAGATAGTACCGTTAATGTCTTTGATTTATGATGAAATGGAACTGGAGGAATTTGAGTCGGTTCCCGACGAAGACCCCCAGAGGATGATTTATAATGCTTACCGCGACCGAGCCTTGCTTGGCTATGTGGCAACCACGTTTGTTGCTGAGGCTGATGGGCAGGTCGTGGGGGTAGCGTTTGGCTATCCAGACAACAACGAAAATGCGGTCAACCGAGTATATCAAGAAGCTGCAGCGCCAATTCCGTCGATTCGCGATGTCGATTTCTTCGCGGACCCCGAATCATTTGCCAATGAGTTTTACCTAGACTCATTGGCGGTTGATGCTGATTATCGCGGAATGGGGATTGCAACGGCTCTGATTGATGCGATTATAAAACATGCTGCTTCCTTGGAATACGAGACGATCGGCTTAAATGTCGATGTCGCCAACCCCAAGGCAGAACGGCTGTATCGTCGCTTAGGATTTGATGACGCGGGTCAGATCATGATAGGCGATCACTGGTATCGTCACCTCCAGCGTTCAACTTCCCAAGTACTGTTAACTGAATAATAAATAAAGCGTCCTGCCAGCCGCGGGACGCTTTTTGAGTTCTTAGATTACGATAATAGTATAAAAAAAAGCGCCGAACACTAAGGATCGACGCTTTGAAATCAAGTCTAATTGATTTTTATTGTTCAACGTACCAGCTGTAGTGGAAGTTGCCTGGGCGGTCAACACGTTCGTACGTGTGAGCACCGAAGTAGTCACGTTGTGCTTGCAGCAGGTTAGCAGGCAGAACTTCAGCACGGTAGGAGTCGTAGTAGTTGATGGCAGCAGCCAGGGATGGTACAGGAATACCAGCGTTGATGGCCATGGATACGACTTCACGCGTAGCCTTTTGGTACTTCTTGGCAATGTCCTTGAAGTAGTCGTCCAACAGCAGGTTCTTCAGTTCAGGATCCTTTTCAAAGGCATCCGTGATCTTTTGCAGGAATTGAGCACGAATAATGCATCCTTCACGCCAGATTTGAGCCAGTTCACCGAACTTCAGGTTCCAGTCGTAGCGTTCGGAGTCGATCCGCATTTGTTCGAAGCCTTGTGCGTAGCTCATAACCTTACCGAAGTAGAGGGCTTCACGAACCTTTTCAACCAGTTCCTTCTTTTGGTCTTCAGAAACAGTTGGCTTTTCAACGTCTTCTGGCAGAACCTTGCTTGCAGCAACACGTTCGTCCTTCAGCATGGAGATGTAACGAGCATAAACGGCTTCCGTGATAACGGATTGTGGAGCACCACCGTCAAGGGCAGTTTCAGAACTCCACTTACCAGTACCCTTGTTGGCACCACGGTCAAGGATCATGTCAACGATTGGCTTGGACTTGTCTTCGCCCAGGTCATCCTTGCGAGTCAGAATGTCGGCAGTGATTTCAACCAGGTAGCTGTCCAGTTCGCCCTTGTTCCATTCAGCAAAGATGTCAGCCATTTCGTCAACGGAAAGACCCAGAACATTACGCATAATGTTGTAGCTTTCGTCGATCAGTTCTTCGTCACCGTATTCGATACCGTTGTGAACCATCTTTACGTAGTGGCCGGCACCGTTAGGACCGATGTAGGAAACACATGGCTTGCCGTCTTCAGCCTTGGCAGCGATTTGCGTCAGGATAGGTTCAACCAGGTCGTAAGCTTCCTTTTGGCCACCAGGCATCAGGGAAGGACCTTGCAGGGCACCCAGTTCACCACCGGAAACACCCATGCCGATGAAGTTGATGCCGGATTCGTCCAGCTTAGCGTTCCGTGCCATCGTGTCGTGGAAGTTGGTGTTACCACCGTCGATCAGCACGTCACCTTTGTCCAGCAATGGCAGGAGTTCTTCAATAACAGCGTCAGTTGGCTTGCCGGCCTTAACCATCATCAGGATTCGACGAGGCTTTTCCAGAGAGTTGACGAATTCTTCAACCGTGTAGCTAGGAATCAGCTTCTTGTCGCTGTGGTCACGCATCATTTCATCGGTACGTGAACGACTACGGTTGTATACACCAACAGTAAAGCCGCGGCTTTCAATGTTCAGTGCCAGGTTCTTGCCCATAACGGCCAAACCAACAACACCAATTTGCGCTTTTTGATCTGACATTGTGTTGTCACACTCCTTAAAAACTTAATTACATCATTTACAGAAACTATTATACCAGAAAGCGCTAAAAGTTGAAGAAATATTTGCTAAGGTTTGCACAATCTTTACAGTAATCTAACTAGTTTAATTCCTAAGAAAATATAAAAATTAACTAAATTTTAGTAATTTAGAAGTAGTTTAACGAAACAGATTTAAGAATGTTAAGAAAAAACTTAATCCACTAAAGATAATTGAGAGGGCTAAAAAATTAAAGCCCCCTCGCTTCAGGATTCTGAAACGAGGGGGCTATCCTTTACCAGATTGGCAAAGGTTTTAAAATTTTAGTGATTCAGATGGTAAACCCATTGACGGCCATCGCGAGCCAGCAGTTCGTCAGAAGCAGCTGGGCCCATTGAACCAGGCGTGTAGTTAGGGAATTGAGGTTCTTCAATGTCCCAGAGCTTGCGAATAACGTCAACGAACTTCCATGCGTAGGCAATTTCAGCCCATGATGCAAAGTTGGTGTGGTTGCCTTCCAGTGCATCGTGGAAGAGACGTTCGTATGGTTCTGGTGATTCGTTCTTGGCTTCATCGCTTTGCAGGTACTTCAGGTCAACTGGTTCAGTCGTGAAGCCTTGGCCGGCGCGCTTAGCGTTCAGACGCAGTGAGAAGCCAGAGTTTGGTTCAACAAAGATCGTCAGAACGTTGGAGTTCAATGACTGTTCGCTCTTCATCCGTGGGTTGGCAAAGATGTCGATCAGCGGCTTCTTGAAGACAACGTCGATACGGGTAAACTTGTCAGCCAGCTTCTTACCAGTCCGTACGTAGAATGGCACGCCAGACCAGCGATAGTTGTCAAACATCAGCTTGGCAGCGACAAAAGTTTCCGTAATGGAGTTTGGATCAACACCATCTTCATTGCGGTAGGCATGCGTGTCATCGCCAGCACCGTATTGGCCACGAACAAAGTTGGCAGCTGCTTCGGATGGGGTGTAGACTCGCAGTGAACGCAGTGCTTTAATCTTTTCAACCCGAACGTCGGTGTCGGTAAAGGCAACTGGTTGTTCCATTGCCAGTTGAGCAACGATCTGCATGATGTGGTTTTGCAGCATGTCACGCAGCGCACCGGATTGGTCGTAGTAGCCGGCACGTTCTTCAACACCCAGTTTTTCACTCAGCGTTACTTGGATGTTGTCGATGTAGCGGTTGTTCCACAGCGATTCGATAATCGTGTTGCCAAAACGCAGGGCTTGAATGTTTTGAACCATTTCCTTACCCAGATAGTGGTCAATCCGGAAGATTTGGTTTTCGTTGAACGTTTGTGACAGTTCGTCGTTCAGCTTCTTAGCGGATTCGTAGTCACGACCAAATGGCTTTTCGATCACCAGACGGTTGAAGCCATCCTTGGTCAGTAGGTCCTGCTTCTTCAAGTTCAAGGCAATCGTGCCAAAGAATTGAGGAGCCATGGACATGTAGAACAGGCGATTGCCTTCAGCACCAAATTGCTTGTCCAGTTCTTCCAGGCGTTGCTTAAGCACAGTGTAGTGTTCAGGCTTGGTAACGTCATGGGATTGGAAGAAGAAGTGCTTGGCAAATGCCTGAGCTTGCCCTTCTTCGTTTTCCATACCGTTGACAGACTTCAAAACCATTTGTTGGAAGTCCTCATCGCTCAGCGGACGCCGAGAAGTACCGAGCAGAGCAAAGTGTTCTGCCAGGTAGCCTTTCTTGTAAAGGTTGAATAATGATGGGTACAGCTTGCGTTGTGCAAGGTCGCCGGCTGCCCCGAACAGCGTAATTAAAGCTTTATTTTCCTTAGCCAAAATGTTCACTCCTTCTGAAAATATCAGAAAATCACTCTAACGCTTAAATTATATACTTTTATGTTCAAAACTGCACTAGAAAGCGTCCCCACTTTTTGCGGAATTCTCAAATGGACCACGCCGAAAAAAAGCGCGTTCTGGGGTTTTGTTAAACGCTTATCAGACAATGGTATAGGCCGAAAATAAAATTTTATTTTAGCGTTTAGCGTTGATCTAACGTTAAAGCAATCGCTTGCACATATCTGATTTTTTAGTAAAAAAGAGGCTGGGAAAAAACTCTCA
>NZ_AZEQ01000013.1 GCF_001436025.1 Limosilactobacillus mucosae DSM 13345
CACAAAATTATTGACACTCTCCTCCCATACTTGAAGACATATTCAAAGAGGAGGACTTTTTTATGAAGCAAGATTTTGTCGAAGTTGATATACCGCGAGCAAAGAAGCCGGTTGCTAAGCACTCACGCTTGACAGCTATCGTTTCACTGCACCAAGTAAAAATTAATGTCTACCAAGAAGCAGATCCCGCTCTGGTTAGTGAGATCATTAAAGCAGTAGCCGCTTATGCTGGTTAACTGGAGTGCTCCTCAGCACGTCTACATAGTTTGTGGCAAGACCGATCTGTGGAAGGGCATTGACGGTTTGGCCATGGTGATCGCAGAGAATTATGGCTTGGAATTAGATAATGATTCGCTATTCCTGTTTTGTGGCAATCGTAATGACCGCTTCAAAGGCTTATACTGGGACAGGGTATAGTACCGTTACCAGTCATCAGAGAAAATGCAAATCAAAGGAATCACGTAAAGAATGGCTTGATTGCTTAGAACAAGTTGAAGAACTTCATCAGCTGAGTAAGCAAGAACTGACTTGTGATCAATGCGGTCAAATGATGACGGTTATTGGCAAACATGAACAGTATCGTGAAGTTAAACTAGTTTCTGCCCACTTGTGCTGCAAAATCGTATGTACTGAAACGGCTAGATGCGAACACTGTCAAAATCCGGAAACCGGCAATGATGTACTTGTTCAGGCAAAGACGCCACAGCCTTTGTTTCCACACAGTTACCTTTCAAGCTCGGTAATCGCCGAAGTACTTTTTGAAAAGTTTGGCCTGGCAGTACCGTTTACCCGCCAGACGCAGTATTGGGAGCGCCTCGGGCTTCCAATCACCAGTAAACATATGGCTCGTGGGGTAATTGAAGCTGGCGAAAGGTTTGGGCAAAAGATTTATGAACGTCTGCGTCAAGAAATCAAGGCAGCACCTGTGGTGCAGCTTGATGAGACGCCATTTCAAGTTCTGGATCTTGATCAATCACACGGCTATTTCTGGTCAGCCTGTTCTACGGAAGAATTCAGTCCGCATCAGGTATCGTATTTCCACTATGCCCCTTCGCGATCAGGAAAGGTTATTACAGAAATCTTAGGTGATGACTTTTCTGGCGGTATTATGTGTGATGGGTTTAGTGGATATTCTGATAATCGCTTACCAGAAGCGTATTGGGGGACCTGTCTGGTTCATATCAATCGCCAATTTAAGCGACTGCTTGATCCAAATGTCAAGGGCAATTAAAAATTGTACAGAAATGGCAATTTGAAAATGTACAATTTGAGATTGCCATTTTCATACATTTTAAGACTGCCATCGACACCAAAGATTACCCGCTTTCAAGGGCAAAGTATTGCGAGTGACGCTGTGCGGATCCTTGCCAAAGTATTTCACGTCGAAAAACGGTTGAAATATTCATCAGCAAGTGAGAAGGCAGCCCAAAGGCGTCAGCATTTAAAAGCGATGATTGATGATTTCTATCAGCTGATTGAAGAGGCCTTGACGAAATCGCCACTCAAACCGCTACGCAATGCGATCAAAAATGCCCTCAAATTGAAGAAGCGGGTTTACCAGATGTTCAAGCATGGAGAGCTGCCATTGCATAATAATCACAATGAGCAACTGATTCGTCCCACCACGCTGGTCAGAAAGAACAGTCTGTTTGCGAAGTCTACGGCTGGGGCCAAAGCCAATGCGATCTGGTATAGCATCGTGCAAACCGCAAAACTAAATCATTTGGATGTCTTTAAATATTTAGAGACCTTGCTTAGCGCCTTTACAAAACGCGAAACGCCAGAAATAGAGGCTTATTTGCCATGGGCTCATGAAATTCAAGAAAGCTGCAAAGCCTAGTTGATAAATGAACAGCGGTCGACCACGCAGAAATGCGCCGGTCGACCGCTGCTTTTTTATTCTTTAATTTTTGAAATTGCCTACTGCTTGGCAGGCAACACGGTTCAATATGGTGTGCTTACAATTGATCTTCACCAATACGATTTGATAAAGACCCGTATTTTTCGACCCGTACCATTATGATGTGCTTACCGTATTTATATTATCTTTTGTTGAAACTAAAGAATAATCTGAAATCATAATAGTAATCAGAATAGGTACGAGCATAATTATAGAAAAGGCATATCTATAAAGTACAACAGGACCTAATAGAAAGGTACCCAATAATCCGAAGTACAAACCGATTATAAAAATAAAATCTTTACTTTTGTGAATTATACACCAACCAATAAAAGTAAAAGTTAACCATACATTAAAACCAATGCTAAAAATCATAGATAGTACTGGTAATTTTTGTGTTTGATAATTATTTACAAATGAATTGTACATATTATACAACCACGTAAAAGATTTAATGTGTGATATTTTTATATTATACCAACCTATTTCTGAATCTTTGTTTGGAGGGAAGAATGTAGAAAATTCTAGCAATGCCTTATGGTTACTTCTAGGATCAGGAAAATTGGTATCAGGGTACCAGTATCCTAATGTAAGCTTAGCAAAAGAGTCAATATAATCAGAAAAGTTTTTAATACCAACATTTAGCCAAAGCCTAAAAAATTTAAATTTATCTTTTTTAAATAGTATTGTATTAAATGATCCTTTATAATCATCTGCCAATGATTGTTTTGAAGAATCAGAATATTCAGCGTAAGTAGGGATATATTCTTTAATTTCCTTTTTTTCTGTTTTGGTAATTTTAGCCTGTTTATCTGTTATAACACTTGATAGCTGTATAGACGGTACACTCATCATTTCTTTATATCGGTCATCTTTATTTAGTTGCCCGTTAAGGCTTTTGGTTAGTGGACCATTATAAAATAACATTAATAGGCAAATTAGGCTGCTTAATATTAGTAATTCTTTTTTATTAGGAACTTTGATCAACAATACTAGTAACATTGAAAAGACAAGTACATATAGACCTTGATTTTCGAATATAGCATTTATAAATCCAGAAAAAATAAATAGAAAATAGTATTTCCAAATACCATAATTTTCAATAATATCTTTACGATTAATAATTACCAAAACAAATATGATTAAACTAGCGGTATAGGGAATATTTTTTGTAGCTGATACGGATAATAAAGCGATATAAGGAGAAAAGATCATTATCCCTAAGAAAAGTATCCTTATTAGCGGTACTATTTTCTTTGTTTTCATATAAGTGATAATTAATGAAAAGGATAATGAGAGCCAAAGCATTTGAAATAAAGTATATAAAAGAAGTCCAATTCTAACACTATGGAATATTTTTTTTCCTAGTTCAATTACAAAAAAGAATAGCATTAGGGTATGTGCCATAGGGTGATGCAGGTCTAAGTACCCATTTTCTATATAAGAATAAAGTTGATATCCAGCATCATATACGTAATTACCAGGATAGGTAGAGAGAAGTGTAGGTACCCAACCAATAAAAATTAGTATCCAAGTAAGTAGGAATTGTTTTTTGTAACTTAAACTGTTAATGAAATTTTCTAACTTGGAGGATAACTTCATTAAATAATTTATTTTTGGGAAAAAAATGTTGAACAAAAATAAAAATAAGAAAGAAAACAATGGGACGTTTGCTAGGATTTTTAGCCAGGTTTTTAAATTAGCTATATTAACAGTACCTATCCTATAGAGATTAGCTCCTGCGATGAGTGAAAGAGAAAAGAAAAAGCCTAAGAAAATAGATGTTGTTACTTCGCACTTTGAGAATTTTATTTTTTTCAAAAAATAAAAATAAAACGAGAAAATACCGATAAAAAAGATTAAAGAAATAATACTGTTTGAGTATGCAAGTTGTAAATTATTATCCTTAAGTAGAAATTGAATCCCGACAGATGCTAAATAAGCAAGGATTATGGATATCATAAAACGTTTTTTATTAAAAATTGATAAGAATATTTGCATATAGTAGCCCCTTTGATTATCTTTTTGATTTAACGTTATGAACTTCTTGAAGCCTAAATTCGAATTCTCGATGTTCCTTGCGCTGGATAGCGTCAAGAATCAAACCACTATAAAAAGATAGAATTCCAGCAATAGTACAAAATCCACAAACGATTAAAGTTGGAAAATGTAAAACTTTGCCTGTTGCGCGATAAGGGAGCCAGACATCTGGAATGAAGAAAGCTAATGATAGTATTAATAACAAGCAAGCTAAGGTTCCAAAAAATCGCAATGGCTTATAGTTCCTATAAAGAGTGAAAATGAGTTTTAATACTTTAAACCCATCGGAATACGTATTTAGTTTGGAGGTACTTCCTTCAGGACGATCTCGATAATCGATGACATGGTTTTTCATTGCCATGTTATTAACGATTGCAAAAATACTCATTTCTGTTTCAATCTCAAATCCTTTTGACAGCACGGGGTAGGTTTTAACGAATTCATAGCTAAAGGCCCGATAGCCAGTCATGATGTCTTTAATATCATTTTTAAAGAAAAAGTTGATACTGCCGCGAACCATTTTATTGCCAATGCCATGGAAAGGACGTTTGTTTTCTTCAAAATAACTTGAACTAAGTCGATCACCAATAACCATATCATAGTTTTCTTCTAACACATATCGTGCCATTTTGGGGATTTCTTCAGCAGGATACGTATCATCACCATCAATCATAATATAGCATTTAGCATCAATCTCACGAAACATGCGACGAATGGCATTTCCTTTACCTTGCTTATATTCATAGCGGACACAAGCACCCGCTTCACGAGCTAATTCAGCGGTGTTATCAGAAGAGTTATTGTCATATACATACACCGCTGAATTTGGGATATCTTTAATGGCATTTTGACAATCCTTAACAACTTTAGTGATTGTCTGACTTTCGTTGTAGCAAGGAATTAAAACAGCTAAGTTGTCCATTATTTAAAAGCTTCTCCTTAAAAATTTAAATAATATATTTAACAAATTTATAAGTACTATTTAGTGAGGTAATTCATTAATTCTTTTAATATCTAAATAAATGGTTCTATAATATTTAAAAATTGTGATTTTGCGTTAGACATTATAGTCTCCTAGAGTTTTGCAGTTAATTTAACGTCTGGATACTTCTGCTTGAACCAGTTTTCCGCAAATTGGTTCTCAAACAAGAATAGAGGAGCACCATAACGATCTTTAACCAGCATATTCCGTGAAGAAGCCATCTTAGGATCAAGCTGTTCTGGATCAACCCAGCGCGCTGTCTTACTACCTAGTGGTTCCATAATAACTTCGGAATTATATTCGTTTTGCATTCGGAACTTGAACACTTCGAACTGCAATTGACCAACGGCACCCAGAATATAGTCGTTGGAGTTATAGCCAGTGTAGAGCTGAACGGCCCCTTCTTGTACCAATTGGTTGATCCCTTTATGGAATGATTTTTGCTTCATAACGTTCTTTGGCGTTACGCGGACAAACAGTTCTGGCGTAAATTGAGGCAGCTTCTCAAACTTGATGTCTTGTTTACCAGTGTAGATTGAATCACCAATTTGGAAGTTTCCGGTATCGTAAAGCCCGATAATATCACCGGCAACGGCATTCTCAACGTTTTCGCGCGTATTGGCCATAAATTCGGTCACGTTTGATAGACGAATTAGCTTTTTAGTCCGCTCCAAGGTAACGTCCATTCCCCGGGTAAATTCACCAGAACAAATCCGTACGAAAGCAATCCGGTCACGGTGCTTAGGATTCATGTTGGCTTGAATCTTAAAGATGAAGCCAGAAAACTCTGGTGCCAGTGGATCGATTGATTTACCGTCTTCTGTCTTGTGTGCTGAAGGGGCTGGAGCAAATTTTAAGTAGGTTTCCAGGAAAGTCTTAACCCCAAAGTTGGTCAGAGCTGAACCGAAGAAGACAGGAGTTTGATCCCCCTTCGCGATCTTTTCTTCATCAAGCTCGCTACCAGCCATTTCAATCAGTTCCATTCCATCTAAGGCGTCTTTCCATTCACCTTCACCAGCCAATGGGTTTTCGCCAATTACCTGACCATCTTCATCTAATGGCAGGTAAGGGTTGGCAGAATCTTGTGGGCGGGAAAGGGCAACTCGATGATTATAACGATCATAAACCCCCATAAATTGCCGTCCCATCCCAATTGGCCAGTCCATTGGGTAGGTTTCGATACCCAGCACGTCTTCGATTTCATTTAACAAATCCAGCGGTTCACGGGCATCGCGGTCAAACTTGTTGATGAACGTGAAAATTGGAATTCCCCGCATCTTACAGATTTGGAACAGCTTTTTGGTTTGTGGTTCGATACCCTTGGCACCATCAATTACCATGACGGCAGAGTCAACGGCCATCAAAGTTCGGTAAGTATCTTCAGAGAAGTCTTCGTGCCCTGGCGTATCCAGAATATTAATCCGCTTGCCCTGGTAGTCAAACTGCATTACAGAACTGGTAACGGAAATTCCACGCTTTTTTTCGATTTCCATCCAGTCAGACTTGGCAAAATTACTGCTGCCGCGTCCTTTAACCGTCCCAGCTTCGCGGACGACGCCCCCGAATAAAAGCAGCTGTTCAGTAATCGTCGTTTTCCCAGCATCGGGGTGCGAGATAATCGCAAACGTCCGGCGCTTGTTAACAGCTTCTGCCAATTTTTTTGAATCAGTCATTTTTATGTTCCTTTCGAGAATTGTAATTTAAAGTTTTATTTTGCATCATTTTTTTCCAGACGATAAATCGTCATGCAGTAATCAACCATTGTTTTAACTACCGCGTACAGTGGCACGCATAAGATCATCCCCAGCAAACCAGCGATGTTACCAGCGGCCAACAGCAGAATAATAATCGTTAATGGATGAATTTGCAGGCTCTTGCCAATAATATTTGGGTAGATGATATTACCGTCAATCTGTTGAACGACAATCACTACCACAATAACCCAGATGATTTTCTGCGGGTCAACTGCCAAAGCAACGATCAAAGCCGGGGCAATGCCAATGTAAGGGCCAATGTAAGGAATGATATTGGTGATCCCAGCTACCAGACCTAAAACGATTGCCATTGGTTCGCCAATAATCAGATAGCCAATGCAGGTACCAATTCCAACACAGATACATTCGATCATCTGTCCAGAGATGTAGGAAGAAAGCGTCTTGTTCATCTGATGCAGCAGTTCCGTAACTTCTTTGGCATGCTTTTCAGAAAAGAACCGCTGAATGTTTGGTACAAAGCGATCGCCATCTTTCAGCATATAAAAGAGCATGACTGGCACAGTTACGACTACGACAACTGCACTGGTAATCGTGCCGATGATTGAGCCAACGCTGCTGGTTAGACTCGCCAACAGCTTTTCAGCGTATTTGGTAATCTGCTTGTTGAATTGCTGATAGTAATCTGCCAGGTCGATCTTGCGAATCCACTCATGTTTTTGGGAAGCTTGCGCGAGCCAATGCTGCATGTCGTTGGTAGCACTTGGCAGCCAGTGAATCATTTGATTAAGTTCCTTAATCATTGGGGGAATCAAGACGGCGAGACTGCCAACGATCAGCAGCAAGAGTCCCAAGACGATCACCATGCTGGCAATCCCACGTTTCATCTGCCATTTGCCTAAGCGAATCTTCATTAACAGACGAAAGGCCGGACTCGTCATGTAATATAAAAATATTGAAACGATCAGTGGTACAAAGATTACTGATATGAAAACGATGATGGGATGAAACAGAAAGTCCAGTTTAGTGCAAACCCAAATTAAAGTCGCGACAATTAATAGTTCTGCTGACCAAAACAGCAGGCTTTTTCGTTTTATCATTATTTCTTTTCCTTAATAATATAGATTGGTCGCTGCTTTACTTGTAGATAAATACGGCCGATATATTTTCCTAAAATGCCAATACAAAGCAGCTGTAAGCCACCTAAAAGCAATATAATACAAATCATTGAAGCCCAACCAAAAACACTGCTGCCCGGTTCAACAATCCGCCGAATAATAACAAACAACAGGCCAATAATTGAAAGTACAAATGAAGTCGTTCCCAACCACACCGCAATTGAAAGTGGTACTTGCGAGAAATCAGCAATGCCATCAAAAGCATATTTGAACAATTTCCAAGTTGACCAGTCAGTCTTGCCAGCTACTCGTTCAACGTTATGGTAGTCCAGATATTTGGTCTTAAATCCGACCCAGCTGAAGATGCCTTTTGAAAAACGATTATATTCTTTCAATGATAGAACGGCATCAACCATCTGCCGCGTCATCATCCGGTAGTCACGCGCACCGGGAACAATGTTAGTTTGGGATAGTCGATTAATGATGTGGTAAAACTGGGTGCTCAAAAAAGACTTGAATTTAGCTTCGCCAGCACGATCGACACGACGCGTTCCAATACAGTCATACTCACCTGTTTGGAGTAATTCATACATTTTTGGCAAAAATTCCGGCGGGTCTTGTAAATCAACATCCATTACCACGATGTAATCGCCAGTGGCGGCTTGCAATCCAGCGTATAGTCCGGCTTCTTTACCAAAGTTGCGCGAAAAAGAAATGTAATGGACGCGCTCGGGATTTTGTTCGTGTAGTTTGCGCATTTCGACTAGTGAGTTATCTGATGAACCGTCATTGACAAACCAATATTCAATTTGTAAATCGTTCATTTGGCGAACGACTTTTTCCACGGCTGGATAGAATAGTGGAATCGATTCTTCTTCGTTGTAGCAGGGAACTACAATTGATAGTTTTGACATTTTCTAACCTTATTTCATCTTTCAACGATTATATAATAATATCATTATAGCCCATAAACATGAGTTGACATGGCGAATTTTACAATTTGTCATTTATTAGTCTTTACGGATTCTTTAAATCTTTTAACAAAATTTGACGATAGCGCTTTACATCTGCTAAAGTTAGAGGGTTAGTTATGATAAAAAATTGGTTTATTGGAGTATAGCAAGACAATGAATGGCGACTATCAAACACGTGCCGAATATCGACACGACCACAATCAAAATAATCAGTCACAAAACAGTCCCAAAAAGCCGCGTAATAAGTTGCGCTGGGTCTATCGCTTTATTGGTTTGATCATCGTATTGCTCTGCCTCGGTGGTGCTTATGAGTATCATAAGATTCACAGTACTGCTCAAGGTGTCTTTTCTGACGGTTCAGGCAAGATCAGCAAGAAGCTGAAGGAGGGTAAGCCGGTGTCGGTTCTGGCAATGGGGACTGACGTTGGTGCCATGAATCGTGGGAATAAGGGTGGTAATACTGATACGCTTGAGCTTGTTACCGTTAATCCCAAGAAAGAGACGGTTACTATGACCAGTATTCCACGCGATATCTTGATCAAGGTGGATACTGATGAAGGTGCGGACTATGTTAAGCTGAATGCTGCTTACCAGATCGGTGGCGCTAAGCAGACCATCAAGCAGGTTAAAGAGCTCTTGGGCGTGCCAATTGATTACTATGCCGTTGTCAACATGGGTGTTTTGAAGAAAGTCGTTAACGCGGTTGGCGGGGTCGATGTCAACAACCCCTTTGCCTTTGATTATGAAGGCCAGCACTTTGCTAAGGGTAAGCTGCATTTGAATGGTCATGACGCCCTGCAGTATTCCCGGATGCGCTATGATGATCCTAAAGGTGACTATGGTCGTCAAAACCGGCAGCAGCAGGTTATGAAGAGCGTTATGAAGAAATTCAAGGAGTCGGGTTCAATTTCGGCTGCCAACAAGATTATGGACGCTGTCAAGGATGGGGTTAAGACCAATATTCCGATTGACAACGTGGCAACTTTATACACCAACTATCATGTTGCGCTGAAGAACATTAAGACTGAACATTTCCAAGGCTTGGATGCGACAATTGAGGGCGTCTCTTTCCAGATCGCCTCGCCAAAGGAAATCAACCGGGTTTCGAAGCTGATTCGGAATCAATTAGGTTTGAAGGCTAAGAAAGTCGTTAACAATGAAACCAAGATGTACAATCTGCAGACGAC
The DNA here is from genome assembly GCF_001436025.1 of Limosilactobacillus mucosae DSM 13345. Lineage (GTDB taxonomy): Bacteria > Bacillota > Bacilli > Lactobacillales > Lactobacillaceae > Limosilactobacillus > Limosilactobacillus mucosae. The sequence goes on from NZ_AZEQ01000013.1 coordinate 9,914, forward strand.
TTATGATGGCTACACCAACACCAATTTTGTCTTGCCAAACGGCGCTTCTTACAATACGCCTGGCAGTGGTACCAGCAATACGATCAGTTCATCCTCTAAAAAGTCGAGCTCTTCGCTAAGCGGCAGTTCAAATTATGGAACGACGTATAGTGCTGATACGACTTATGGTTCGTACTCCACTGACGATTCAACCAGTTATGATACTGGATACTAAACTAAAAGAAGTCTTACTACGGTATTACCGTGGCAAGGCTTCTTTTTTATAAAAGCATTTATTTTTATATTAATATAATAACTGAATTAGTTGTTATATACTGTTATATAAAGTGTTAAACTATAAATTAATTTATATTTAATAATTAGTTTATGGGAGATATTGGGAAATGTCTGATTATAAAATGCACTTTAAGATGTATAAAAGCGGTAAGCTCTGGATTGTTGCCGGAATTGCCGCTATCAGTTTATTAATTGGGGGAGCAAATGCCTATGCTGATACGGGAAACAGCATGCAGTCAACAGCCCCCAACGTGATTGCCACACCTGTTTCTTCAGTGGAGAATCAAACCAACGAGTCTAGCAAGGTTGATTCAATCAGCGGTTCTGTTAATAATGAGGGAGCACCAACGAAGAATGAATCAGCTGCTGCAGTGGCGTCTGATAATCAATCGTCAGTGAGTCGGCAGGCGACAACTGATGATCAAAACAATAATGTCCAGAACACGACTGTTGCAAAAGATACTCAATCAGCAACTACAAGCGCATCAGATTCTAATACAGTGGTCCGAGGTCAAACCGGTACGCTGCCAGTAAACCAGGTCTCAGGAACGACTGAAGTCCACCAAGATGGTCATTGGTATTTAAAAGATTTCCAGGGAAATTATTTAAATGGCTGGCAAAAACTGACGGACAACCGAATTGTTTACTATGATCCGCAGAATAATCAAATGCAGTATGGCGAACATCAAATCAACAATCAGTGGTACTATTTTGATACTAATTGCGGTGCAGTCGTGCAGGGCTGGTATGTATTAGCAGATGGCCGCAAAGTCTACTATGACGTTGCTAATGACGGAACAGGTCGTGGCATGCTGCATGGTGTTCAAACGATTGATGGTCAAACATACGACTTTAACATTTACACTGGCGCGCAGACAAGTGGTTGGAAAATGATTGACGGACAAAAATATTATTTTGCTCCTGCCATGGTTCATGGAATGGAAAAGCAGATTGATGGTCATTGGTACTGCTTTGATGACATGGGAAAGATGCGGACCGGCTTTGTACGCTTAAATGATGGTCGTGAGGTTTACTATAATGCAGACGGTCAGATGCAGTATGGTGAACAAAAGATCAATGATAAGTGGTATCATTTCCAAACCGACAATGGGAACATGGCTCGTGGCTGGTATACTCTGGAAGATGGCCGACGGGTTTATTATGATGTTGATGCTGATGGCAACGGCACAGGAATGCTGTATGGCCTTAATCAAATTAATAATCAATCATATTATTTTGATGCTTCAGATGGTGATGAAAAGATTGGCTTACAGGTTGTTGATAATCAAACCTACTATTTTAATTCGATTATGGTGAAAAACGGTGAGGCTAAGATTGGCAATCATTGGTATTACTTTAATGCTGTTGGTCAAATGCAGACCGGCTTCGTAACATTAAAAGATGGACGTCTGGTTTACTACAATGCGGACGGTCAGATGCAGTATGGCGAACAAAAGATCAATGGTAAGTGGTATCATTTCCAAACTGATAATGGCAATACCGCTCGTGGCTGGTATACCTTAGAAGATGGTCGGCGCGTTTACTATGACGTTGATGGCACCGGCAATGGTCAAGGCATGCTGCATGGCTTGGGGAAAGTAGGCAATGACTACTATTACTTCAACGATGCAACTGGTGCTAAAGAAACGGGCCTTAAAACGTTGAACGGTCAGACTTATAATTTTGTCGGCAATAATGGTCAGGCATTGCTTAGTCAATTCTGGATCAATGACAATCAAACGTATTATTTTGATCAGCAGGGACAGATGGTTAAGAATCAGCAGTTGACAATCGCCGGTGAGCAATGGCAATTTGATGCGAATGGCGTTGGTACCAAAGTTGCTGTGACGATTGCTGATAACTGGAACTTTGATAAAAAGAACAGTTCAGAATTAAATAACCTGGGAAATATTGAAGGAACGACCGGAGAATATAATGGACTGTTAATTGATGCTTCGAAACCAGGCGCAAAATTCAGTCCTCGTGACGTCGGCGATACCCAGGTCAACGCCAATACCGTAATCGGCGTACCGGTTAAGGCTAATCAATATGGTGCCAAGATAACAATTGAGCTTTCAGGTGGCACGGTTGATCTGACGACTAGTCAAGGATCGCAAACTGGATTGAAGGGCACGTTTACCTTGACAGTACCTGCAATGGCTACGGATGGTACATTTAGCGTTACCTTTAATTCCTCGACTTACCTTAAGAACTTAAAGGTTGACTATCTGACCCAAGCTCCTGAAGAATATCCAGGCACGCCAAGCAACGTCAAGGCAGAAGATACTGATTGGAACCTGGCGGCTGGCAGCAAGCAGATTACGGCAGCTCAAAACAGTCGGGCTGAGTATCTTGGTCTTAAGATCGATGCTTCAACAGCTGGTGCCAAGTTTGCGCCTCGCGATAACAATGATGGTACCGGCCTTGATACTCAAATCAATAGTGGCACGATTATTTATATCCCGATCGCGGCCAATCAAAATGGCGTAACGCTCAAACTAACGGGGCAAAAGTCAGCTGGTTTGACGATTATGCTAAACAATCAAGCAGTTACGCTGGGAAATGAAATTAAAATTGATGCAACATCAACGCCAACCTATTTGAAGATTCAATTTGCCGGTACGGGCAGCGCCTATCTGACCGACATTGCAGTACACTACAATGTTGCTTATCCAGGCACGCCAACGGTTTCGGCCAAGGATGCTGACTGGAATCTCAGCAACGACAATAGCCGACCAACCGTGCAAAATAATCAAGGCGAATACAATGGCTTAAAGATTGATGGGACGAACGGTAAATTCGCACCGCGGGCAACGGATACGCAGGTTAATAACGGTACGATTATCTACATCCCAATCGCGGCTGATGCCAAGGGCGCCAAAGTGACGATTTCTGGAACGGCTAATGGTCAGACGCTGACACTGGATGGTCAAACAATAGCGTTAGGTCAAGCGATTAGTGTTGACAGTACGTCAGCTCATTACCTAAAATTGTTGGTCAGCGGCACGGGCAGCGCCTATCTGACCGCCATTGCCGTTGACTATGGCAGCGATACGACGAATGATTTCCCTGGGGCACTGCCAACTGGCAAGTCAGAAGATATCAGCTGGGATCTGGCTCAAGCCGGGAATCGGCCAAGCGCAGAAAAGTCAACGACGTCATATAATGGCCTGCAGATTGATGCTCGCAATGGCAAGTTCAGTCCGCGCGCAACCGGTGATACACAGATTAACGGCGGTACGGCTATTTACATTCCGCTTTATCAAGATGCCAAGGGAGCAACGTTAAAAGTATCTGGCACCGCTAATGGCCAGACGCTGACACTGGATGGTCAAAGTATTACATTGGGAACGCCAGTCATGCTTGATGCAACGACGGCTCGTTATTTGAAACTAACAGTTACCGGAACAGGCAGCGCTTATCTGACCGGCATTGATCTAGATTATCTCAGTGATGACTCGTACCAGACCCATGTAGTTAAAGTTGGTGCCAATGAACAATACAAAACGATTCAAAGTGCATTGGATGCTAATCAATCTAGTTTAAAGGATCGGCTGGTCTTAGCAATTGATCCAGGCACCTATACGGAAGCGGTTCAGGTAAACAAACCCGGCGTCGTCTTTAAGAATGCCGATTCAACTGGTCAAAAAGCCGTTGTCATTACGTACAACAACTATTCTTCCAATACGTTTGATGCCAATGGAAACTTTGTGCCGCAAGACAGTCATGATCTTGGTACTTCTAAGTGCGGTACGGTGATCGTTACGGCTGCGGCAACCGGATTTAGCGCGGAAAACATTACGTTTGAAAACAGCTATAACGTTACTGATCATACGAAAGAAGGCGAACAGACGCCGGCAGTTGCTTTTGATTCTCTAGCTGATCAGGTTTATTTAAAGAATTGTAGCTTGATTGGTCGGCAGGATACGGTTTATCTGCAAGGCAAGGGCAATCGGGTCTACATTAATGGCGGCAAGATTGAAGGAACGGTCGACTTTGTCTTTGGTGATGCGAATGCCTTGATTGAGAATGCTGCGATTAATATGGCCTACTATCCTGGACGCAAGACGGGATACTTTGCAGCGCCAAATACTGCTAAGGGCCAAACTGGTCTGGTATTTAATAATTGCCAGCTGACGGTTGATAATCAATATGGCAGTAACGCGGTCATCTATTTAGCCCGGCCATGGCAAACGACTGTCCAAACGACCAGCAAAGTAGTAAACGGCAAAACGATTCTAACGGCTTACGATCCAAATACTAAGGACTCCAGATATACGAATACGTCTTCAGCAGTCACGTTTATTAATTGTCAGCTGCCGAGTGATCTTGCGCAAAACGTGTTCGGGGGTTGGACAGGCAAGTATGAAGATGCTAGTGGCAAGCAAAGCACGGTTGACATTACCTATCATCCTGATGTACGGTTTATCGAATTCAACAATAATACGACGGCTGATAAAAAGAGCCTGACGGATGAAAAAGGCAATGTGTTAGGAACGATTCAGACCGGGGATGCCAGTGCCTATCTTAAGCAGGTGATGTCTGAAATGAAGATTGGCACGACAGCTGATGCTTGGCAGCCTGTTGATAAGATTTAAAATATAGTTTGAATGTTCTAAACTAAAAGAGTTGACTCGGTTAAATCCAAGGCAGCTCTTTTTAATTGGAATTTTTTTGGAGATGATGTTTTTGCGGCTATTGGTAACTGGTGGGGCCGGCTTTATTGGCAGTCACTTTATTGATTATGAACTTGCACACGATCAAAGCATTGAGATCGTAAACCTGGATGCTTTGACCTATGCCGGCAACGTTGCCAACAACGCGCAGGCAGCTGGCAATGCTCGCTATCATTTCGTGCATGGCAGCATCAACAATCGAGAACTGGTTGACTGGCTGCTGCAGGAATTTGCCATTGATCATATCGTTAATTTTGCGGCCGAGTCACACGTTGACAATTCACTGAAAAATCCGGAGCTCTTTACCAAAACCAACGTCTTAGGCACGCAGGTTTTATTGGATGCTGCTTATCAGGCCAATATTCAAAAATTCGTTCAGATTTCAACTGATGAGGTCTATGGTACGATGGCGCCTGGACAAGCGGCTAAGGAAACCGATCCGCTGTATCCCAGTTCACCATACGCTGCTAGCAAAGCAGGGGCGGATATGCTGGCGATGGCGATGGTGCACACGTTTGGCATGCCAATCTGCATTACGCGCAGTACGAACAACTTTGGCCCTCGTCAGCATCATGAAAAACTATTGCCCATGCTGATTCAAAATGCGTTGCGCAATCGGCCGCTTACCATTTACGGTCAAGGTACCGACCGGCGTGACTGGTTGTACGTCAAAGACAACTGCGCGGCCATTGATTTGGTTTTGCGTCATGGTCAGTTGGGCCAGATCTTTAATATCGGTGCGCATCAAGAAAAGAGCAATAATGAGGTTACGAAAATGGTACAGGCAGAATTAGGCTTTTCCGATCAGTTGATTCGTCACGTTGCTGAACGGCCTGGCCATGATCTGCGTTATTCGCTTGATACCAGCCAGATTGAAACCCAACTGCATTGGAAGAGTCAGACAGATTTTGCGCTTGGCCTGCAGGAGACGATTGCCTGGTATCGCAAGCATCAGCGTTAATAGAAAATAACAGTTCGATCGCAATGGTCGGGCTGTTATTTATATAGTAGAAAAAATTTAAAAATCGTGGCGGCAGCTGGCTCGCAAAAAATTTTTTAAAGCTTGATCCAATCATAACTGTCACGTTTTACTCGATGCAAAATTCTTGTCAAGCCTTGATATATCAATGATTAGCAACTAAGATAGTCTTTGGCTCTTTTTGGAAGTGATGGGATTTTTATCATATATCCAGAAAAAATTAGGGCGATTTTTGAACGTATCAAACGATAAATTAGCGTTAAATTATACATTGAATTCAGTTCGATATGCGATTCATGCCAAATCAAGAATTGAGTTTTAACATGCTTTTGATCGCCTTAACGTACGATTATGAAATCTATTTTATAACCTTGATCTGCAATAACAAATCGCCGACTACAACATATAGTGATGCAAAAGTCAAGGGTTAACTAGATGTTGTGTTTTGCGTTAATATAGATCATGTTAATTAAGAGGGGGACGATGGCTATGAAACTGCAGACGGAAAAAAACACCGGGCTGAATAGTCTGGCTGATTTAAAGGTAGTTAAAAGGGATGGAACTGAAACGCCTTTTTATGCCTATAAGCTGAACTTGATCTTTAAGTCACTTGACGCGGATTGGGCAACGCAACAATCCGTCTGCCAAGCTTTGTCACAGGCCTTTAAGGATCAAGCAAGCGCCACGACCGTTGAGATCGCTGAAACTTTTGTTGATGGACTGCGCCAGGCGGGTCATGATGATCTGGCCACGCGCTACATTGAATACCGCAAACAGGATGAAGAAGCCTTTGCCGAGGCCACTAATCCGATGAACAAGCTCCATCAGCTGTTTGGCCGCGATTCCCATATCGTGCACGAAAATGCCAACAAGGATTCGCGCGTCTTTAACACGCAGCGGGACCTGGAAGCCGGCGTGGTCAGTCGGGCACTGGGCTTAAAGATGCTGCCGGAAGTCGTTGCCAAGGCTCATCTGCGTGGCGACATCCACTGGCACGACCTTGACTACTCGCCAGTAATGCCAGAAACCAACTGCTGTCTGATCGACTTTGACGAAATGTTTAAAAACGGCTTTAAGATTGGCAATGCCTGGGTTTCATCGCCACGTTCCATTCAAACGGCGACGGCTCAGATGTCACAGATCATTGCCAACGTGGCCTCACTGCAGTATGGCGGCTGTTCAGCCAACCGCATCGACCAGCTGTTGGAGCCATACGCCAAGCTTAATTATGAAAAGCACATGAAAGATGCCAAGGAATGGGTTGCACCAGACAAGCAGGAAGCCTACGCCAAGGCCAAAACCAAAAAAGACATCTATGACGCGATGCAGGCTCTGGAATATGAGATCAACACGCTCTACTCCAGTCAGGGGCAGACGCCGTTTACGACGATCAACTTTGGTTTGGGAACTTCCTGGATCTGCCGGGAGATTCAAAAAGCAATTTTACAGATTCGCATCAAAGGGCTGGGCAAGGAACATCGGACAGCGATCTTCCCAAAGCTGATTTTCACTTTAAAGCGCGGTCTGAACCTCAAGCCAGGCGATCCCAACTACGATATCAAACAGTTGGCGCTGGAATGCTCGACTAAGCGGATGTACCCTGACCTGCTGATGTATGACAAGATCAAGGAGATTACGGGCTCATTCAAGACGCCAATGGGTTGCCGGTCGTTTTTACAGGGCTGGAAAGATGAAAATGGCAAAGAGGTCAACTCTGGCCGGATGAATCTGGGCGTGGTTACGGTCAACCTGCCCCGGATCGCCTTGGAGGCCCATGGCGACAAGCAGCTGTTCTGGCAGATCTTTGATGAAAAGATGAACATTGCCAAGATCGCGTTGGACTACCGGATCAAGCGGACTAAGGAAGCCAAGCCGGAAAACGCGCCGTTGCTTTACATGTATGGTGCGTTTGGCAAGCGGCTGAAGAAAGACGACAGCGTTGATGAGGTCTTCAAGAACAGCCGTGCGACCGTATCATTGGGCTACATTGGTCTGTATGAGGTCTGCTCAACGTTCTACGGTCCAAAGTGGGAACACAACAAAGAAGCTCACGACTTTGCGGTTTCAATCGTCAAACAGATGCATGACCTTTGTGCGCAATGGGAAAAAGAAGAAGGCTACCACTTCAGCGTCTACTCCACGCCAGCCGAGTCTTTGACGGACACGTTCTGCCGAGATGACGAAAAGAAGTTTGGCCTGGTTGAAGACGTCACTGACAAGGAATACTACACCAACAGCTTCCACTATGACGTTCGCAAGCATCCGACGCCATTTGAAAAGCTGACGTTTGAAGAAGACTTTCCTCAGTACGCGGCGGGCGGTTTCATTCACTACTGCGAATATCCAAACCTGCGTCAGAATCCTAAGGCACTGGAAGCCGTTTGGGACTGGGCCTATGATCATGTCGGCTATCTGGGAACCAACACCTCCATCGATCAATGCTTCAAGTGCGGCTTTAAAGGCGAGTTCAAGGCCACGGCGCGCGGCTTTAAGTGTCCACAATGCGGCAACACCGATCCCGCAACCTGTGACGTGGTTAAGCGGACTTGCGGCTACCTTGGCAATCCTCAAGCGCGGCCAATGGTTCATGGTCGTCACGAAGAAATCATTCACCGGGCTAAGCACATGGATCCCGGGATGATCAAGACGGCCGCTGAATTTCAACGGAGCCGGCAGCTGGATGATAAGGCGCATGCCAACATCACCGGCGACCAGATCTAGCAGGCTGCCAGCGTCTGGTTCAGCATCTTAAGCAGTCGGCAAAATGCTCAGCTCGGCTTTAGGCAAGGTGCTGCGTCTGCATTTTAGAGAATCAAAGTGCTGAATCCGTGTCTTGGAAAATTCGGTGCCCGCAATTTAAAGACCACGCGACGATTGGTGCAATGATCAGCATGGCTGGAAAATATTGCTGACTTAAAATGACGCCACATTAAGCATCCGCGTTTCAATCAAAATTAAACAACTCGTGAATACCGCTAAGGGTCCGCATTCGGCTAGACCGAACGTCGGGCCTTTATTGCTTTAGAAAGGAAGATATACATGGCAAAAGAACGTCCAATCAGACTCCCCAAGAATCCTAAACCTAAGGAATGGCTGGCCGAGGATCATTCCTTACAATATATTGCTGACTACAAGCCATTTAACTTTGTCGATGGTGAAGGGGTGCGCTGCAGTCTTTACGTCAGCGGCTGCCTGTTCAACTGTCCTGGCTGCTACAACAAGGCTGCGCAAAACTTTCACTATGGTCAGCCCTATTCACAGGAACTGGAAGATCAGATCATCGAAGACTTGGATCATGACTATGTTCAAGGACTGACGCTGTTGGGCGGGGAACCATTCTTGAACACCCAGGTCTGCTTAAAGATCATCAAGCGTGTGCGCAAGGAGTTTGGTCACACTAAAGACATCTGGTCATGGTCGGGCTACACCTGGGAAGAGCTGCAGCAGGAATCATATGACAAACTGGAAATGCTGAGCCTGATCGATATTTTGGTTGACGGCCGCTTTTTAGAAGGGCAAAAGGATTTGACGCTGCAGTTTCGTGGCAGTGCCAACCAGCGCATCATCGACGTGCAGAAATCATTAAAAGCCAACCAAGTCGTTATCTGGGATAAGCTGGTTCACTAGAAAAGAGGCCATTATGACATTAAAAATCAATCATCTGCATGCCATTATCAAAGAAACCGGCGAAGAAATCTTAAAAGGCGTTGATCTAACGGTACCAACCGGTGAGATTCATGCCATCATGGGTCCCAATGGCACGGGAAAGTCAACACTGTCAGAAACGATCATGGGCTATCCGGCCTATGAGGTTACGCAAGGTACGGTAGAGTTTGATGGTCAAGACGTTTTGAGTCTGCCAGTCAATGAACGTGCCAGACTGGGGATGTTTTTAGGGATGCAGTATCCGGCCGAGATTCAAGGGGTCAACAATGCTGATTTTATCCGCACGGCAATCAATGCTCAGCGTCCTGAGGATGATCCATTGCCAGTGCTGCAGTTTATCCAACGCCTGCAGGAAAACATGGCGCTGCTGGAAATGCCCGATGATATTACCGATCGTTATTTAAACGTAGGCTTTTCTGGCGGTGAGAAGAAGCGTAATGAGGTTTTGCAGATGCTGATGCTGCAGCCTAAACTGGCAATTTTAGATGAGATCGACTCGGGACTGGATATTGACGCGCTGCGAATCGTGGCTAAAGGGATCAATCATCTGCGCGGTCCTGAATTCAGTGCGTTATTGATCACTCATTATGAGCGGCTGCTGGAGTACGTTACGCCAGACAAGATTCACGTCATGGTGGATGGTCAGATCGTCAAGACGGCGGGACCGGAACTGGCTGACGAGCTGGAAGCAGACGGCTATGCCAAGTATGAAAAAATCAGAAGAAATGGCGTGAGCGAATCAACTACCCCAGAATAAATTCTGAGGTTTGCAGTCTCATCTATTGCTAGATAGTGGTCATAGCGTCTTGCGACTCCCACCTGTGAGACCGCATCGTCGGACAGTTGACGGTGCCCGTTTATCTGCCAAGTATTACTCAGCAGATGCCTGTTTGTTAAATTGTGGGGCTTCTTCACCACTGCGGTAAAGCGTCCCCAAAAGCTGGATGTTCATCGCACCTAGTCTGTCATCGTTTGACTTGTAGCCACAACGATCACAAACGTACAAATGCTGCTTGTGATCTCGGTTTTCCTTGCGGATTCGCCCACATTTCGGGCAACGCTGACTGGTATATTTAGCCGGAACTTTGACCACTATTGAGGAGTTCAGATTGGCTTTATAAGTCAAAAACTGTTCAAACTGATAGAACGCCCATGATACCATCTCATAGCGCTTGTCTTTAGCGGTCTGTTCAGTTGCAAAACGCACGTCGGTTAAGTCTTCCAAGGCAAAAACAGTATTTGCCCCGTAATGGTCAATGAGTGTCTTAGTTAAGCAATGATTTACATCACTCATCCAGCGGTTCTCTCGTTGACCAATTTGCTTAAGACGACGCTTGGCGGACTTAGTACCTTTTGACTGAAGCTCTGCTCTAAGCTTTTTATACTTACGTCTAGTTCGCAAGACCTTCTCACCACTATAAAGCAGAGTTTTGCCTGCTTCATCATAGCAAGCTGCTAAGAAGTGCAATCCTCGGTCAATCCCGACGACATGTTCTGCCTCTTCTGGAGAATATTCCGGTAATGAGGTAGTAGCGCTAATGTGAACGTACCAATTCTGCTTTGACTGAAGAAGCTTGATTGATCCAAACTTCCATTTGTCAGCATCAAGATACTGATCAAAGCCTTTGCATACAAATGAGACCTTCTTTCTGCCTTGCAGAGTGTTTAAAGACAGCTGCTGGGCAGAAGACAGGTAAGACCAGTCACGGCCACGTTGCAAGTCAAGTTGCGGACGCTTGAATTCAATCGGTTTCCAAAGCCAATCAAGATCACGGGGAATTTGAGACCAAATAGCATGACCTTTGCTGTCTTTTTTGCCAGTATCAAAACGATATGGCTTTTGACTAAGTTGCGTTCTGACAATCTTATAACGTGCAATAACATTTCTGATTGCCGACTGTGCCATCTGACTTTTAAGGCCGAACTGATCTCTGATTTCATGATAGAGAGCTTTGTTCAATTTTGATTGTGACAATTCAAAATTATTATCAAAGACATACTGTGAGATAAAGTTGCAAGCGTCTTTGTATTTCTCCATAGATTGGACAAAGGCCTGTGCAGTTTCATTATCAATATTGAGTAATTTTGCTTTGATGGTAATTGATTGCTCCAATGGTTTCACCTCCTATCTTTCAATTACTATTAGATCATCTTTATTTTAGTGAATACAGTAGAAAGGAAAAGGGGCTGAAAGTGCAATTCCTCCCCAGATTGAAATCATGGGGTATCCTTGCTTAATCAGCCCTAGGTATATCAATGAATCAACAACTTTTAAGTCAAGTGATGGCCAGCTGTGTGAATGCACCAGACTGGCTGATGAAAAAAAGACAGTTGGCGGTTTTGCTTCAAGAACGGTTCAAAAGCACGCCAGCCACGGAAAAGATCATAGCTGCCTGGCTGGAAAATCCCAGTCTCGCCCAGCTTGAGCAATCAGTTGGTGAGCAGGCAAATGCTGATCAGGTTAAAGCTGCCGTCCCACACACGACTGGCTGGGTTAATCTGCCCTTGTTTGCCGCTGCAAACGTCTATCCCGAATTGCTGCAGGAAAATCTGATGGAAAAGGCGATCTCATGGCAGGACAGTCAGCTCAATGCCATGCACCTGGCCTTGCTGAATGGCGGCCGCTTCATCTATATTCCAGATGGCACGATCGTCAAAGAGCCCATTGAACTGACCGTTGACTGTCCATTGCCTAACTATCATAATCTGGTGATCGTCGGTGCCGGTGCCCAGGCAACCATTGTCGAGCATCAAACCGCCACAAGCAGACAGCCGGCTTATTTTGGCACGGAACTGCTTTTAGGCGATGGCGCGCGGGTCGACTACTACCAGTCCAACCGCTTTTCGGCTGTGCAGAATCATCAGACAGTCAGGGCCTACCAAGCACAGCATTCAGTTTTGAATATGTATCTGGCCTTGTTTGATGAGCATGATTTGACGACCGATTTTTATGCCAATCTGGATGGTCAAGGCGGAGCAGCCGAGATCAAAATGGTTACGATTGCCAGTGGTCGGCAGGTGCAAGACGTTCAGACGCAGATTCTTAATCATGGTCCGCATACGGTCGGTAATATCATCCAAAACGGCGTGGCCAAAGACAAGGCAGTTTTAAATTTTCATGCAGTTGGCAAAACCGAGCGTGGGGCATATGGCGCCAATTCGCAACAGCAGAGCCGCATTATGACGCTTTCTGATGAGTGCAAAGGCGAGGCGGATCCCGTGCTGCTGATTGAAGAAAATGACGTTAATGCCGGGCACGCTGCCAGTATCGGCAAGGTTGACGCGGATGATCTCTATTATCTGGAATCGCGCGGCCTCAGTGAGCATGACGCGCAGGTACTGCTGACGCGGGGCTTTTTACTGCCGGTTTTAAATCAGTTTCCTGATCAAAAGCTGCGGGAAAATCTGGTTGATGAACTGGCGCAAAGATTGGAGGAAAAGCATGAGTGATCAAGCAAGCCAACAGGCAGCAGACAAGGCAGCAATTCATGAATTTGCCAGCCAGCATTATCAGTTTGGCTTTCATGATGACGTCAAGCCGATCTTTTCAACTGGAGTCGGGCTGACGGAAGAAACGGTTCGTGAAATCTCGTGCCGTAAGCATGAGCCGGACTGGATGCTGAAGATTCGTCTGGATGCCTATCATCAATATCGTCAAATGAAGCTGCCGACTTTTGGCCCTGATCTAAGTCAGCTGAATCTGGATGAGCTGCGCTATTTCCAGCGGCCAACCGATCATGTGGCGCGCAGCTGGGATGAGGTGCCCCAAGCAATGAAAACGACTTTTGAAAAGATGGGTGTTCCCGAAGCCGAGCGTAAATATCTGGCGGGGGCAACGGCACAGTATGAATCAGAGGTTGTTTATGCCAATCTAAAGCGGGATCTTTCACGCCAAGGAATCATTTTCATGGATACGGATACGGCGGTTCAAAAACATCCCGAAATCGTCAAACAGTATTTTGCGACGCTGGTTCATCCCGATGACAATATTTTTGCGGCACTGAATACGGCGGTCTGGTCGGGCGGCACGTTTATCTATGTACCAAAGGGCGTGCATGCTGACGCGCCGCTGCAGAGCTTTTTTAGAATCAATGCCGAAAATACGGGGCAGTTTGAGCGGACGCTGATCGTGGTTGAGGATGGCGCAAGCGTTAACTATGTCGAAGGCTGCACGGCACCAGTCTATTCGGAAGACAGTCTGCATGCGGCCGTGGTTGAGGTGTTTGTGCATCCCAATGCCTTTTGCCGCTATACGACGATTCAAAATTGGTCCAGCAACGTCTACAGCCTGGAAACCAAGCGTGCTGAAGCCGAGGCCGGGGCTACGATGGAATGGGTTGACGGTAATCTGGGTTCCAAAGTCACGATGAAGTACCCCAGCATCTATCTGCGGGGTCGTGAAGCTAAGGGAACCATGCTGTCGATTGCATTTGCCAATGGTCCGATTGATCAGGATACCGGTGCCCGCATGATTCATCAGGCTCCGCACACGCATTCAACGATAATTTCCAAATCACTGTGTCGGGCAGGCGGCATCTGTGACTATCGCGGTGAGGTCAAGATGGATGAAAACGCGCACGGCTCAAGCTCGCATGTTGAATGTGACACGATTATTATGGATGACAATTCAAGTTCAGATACGATTCCATATAATAAAGTTGCAGTTGGGGACGTAACGATGGAGCACGAGGCCAAGGTATCCAAAGTTTCTGAAGAAGAACTCTACTATTTAATGTCGCGTGGACTGAGCGAAGAAGAAGCAACCAAAATGATCGTTATGGGTTTTATTGAACCGTTCACCAAGCAGCTGCCGATGGAATACGCGGTGGAATTGAATCGTTTGATTGATTTTCAAATGGAAGGCTCGGTCGGCTGATTTTTGGAACGGAAGCATTTTGCGTAGTCGAAATTTCAACCTGGCTTGCCAAGTTATGCTGCATCAGCAAAAAACGCGAAGCTTGGTCACCCAGGTTCTAAGATTGAAGCGATAATTTGAGCTTGGCGAGGTAGTCTTTGAATTATCAGTTAAGCTGTTTGATGGGAAATAACAGTGAATTAGCACCGAAAATGCCGATCAAAGATTACAAAATTGTCACAAAAAGGGTCATAAATTCCTAAATTTTAGGATTTATGACCCTTTTTTATGAAAAATAAAAATTTTTTTACTCTAAAATATTACAAAATCAGCTATTTTTCGGTCGCGATGAAAACAAAGCGATACAAGACTATTATAATGCGATTTATAACAAGTTTAGGCCAACCTAAAACGCTAAATGAAAGCGGATTACATTACACGCTTTTACAGAATTCACGATTTTTGAGATATTCCGGTAATTGCACGGTAAAGCTGAGGGGTTATAGTATTCACCGTTGATAAAGATAAAGAGCAAAAAACCTGAACTACAGATAAAAAAGGATGAATCTATTTTATGAAAATTTCAAAGAAAGCTGTTAAAATCTCTGCTGCCGTAGCTGGTGCCGTAGCTTTGGGCACGGTTGGCACGGCAATTACTGCCAATGCCGACACGGTTTACACGGTTCAGTCCGGCGACACGCTGTCTGGAATTTCCGCTAAGCTGGGTCACAACTTAGACTTTGTAGACCAATTGGCATCCAAGAATAACATTGCTAACAAGAACCTGATCTATGTTGGTCAAAAACTGGTTATCTCTGATGATGGCGAAGTATCCTCAGCAACTTCAGAACAAGCTGCTACGTTGCCAAGTGCTACGGCTGAAAACACGGCTACGGCACAAGACAGCACGGCGCAATCTGCTGACAGTGCTGCTCAATCAACGGCTGCTGATACCAGTGCTGAACAAGCTGCCAGTGATGCTGCCGCTGCTCAGGCTGCCAGTGACGCTGCTGCTTCTCAAGCTGCCGCATCCCAAGCCGCTGCTTCTCAAGCTGCTGCTGCCCAGGCCCAAGCCGCTCAACAACAAAGTGCGCAAGTTCAAGCAGCTACTTACAGTGCCAACACTTACAGCACCAACACGACGACTACGACCTACACTTCTACGGTCAGTGGCGACGAAGCAGCTGCTAAGGCTTGGATTGCCAACAAAGAATCTGGTGGCAGCTACACCGCACAAAATGGTCAATACTACGGTAAGTACCAACTGAGTTCTTCTTACTTGAATGGTGACTACTCTGCCGCTAACCAGGAACAGGTTGCTGACAATTACGTTGCTAATCGTTACGGTTCATGGACGGCTGCTCAACAATTCTGGCAAAGTCATGGCTGGTACTAAAAATCAGCTTAACTAAATTAGATAAAATAAAAAGCAATGGCGATTTTCTGCCATTGACCCGTACCCCCAAAGTTGGAAACACAACTTTGGGGGTATTTTTATGATATATGAGAGAAATGGGACGGTTTGATAGATTAGGGCGACAGGTGACAGTGAGTTGGGCGCTGCTGCAAAAAGATAGGGAATTGATCTAGGGGTGGATACCGCTTTGAAGCGAATTGATTTGACATAGGACTGGGCACTGTTTTGAATTGGCAAGACGGTTCAGCTTTGAAATGGCAAGCGGGTTTGATTTTGAATCTACAGGCGGGTTAGCTAGGACAGATTTAGATAGTCGAAATGTTTGAATGGTTTGTTACATTATAAGGAAGCAATTATTCAAAGCATCTGTGCGGGTGATTTCTAGTAGTGCTAGAATAAAACGCAGATAATAATTGAGAAGAGGGATTTGTGATGACTGCAATCAACTGTCAACAAACACGAATTGAAACAACACATCGGATTTTGAATGGTGACTTAAATGAGCATGGGACGCTGTTTGGCGGTCGCCTGCTGGAAACCGTGGATGCAGAGGCTTCAGTCGCGGCAATGCGGGTTGCTAGAGCTACTTTGGTTACGGCGGCCATGGATCACGTTCAATTCGTCAAGCCGTTCCACCTGCAGGATGCCATGATTGTCAGAGCAGTGGTTACTGGGCTGGGACATCGGTCGGTTGAGGTATTCGTAAAGGTTTTGGGCGAGCACTTGATGACTGGCGAACGTTTTGTTGGCTTTACCTGCTTTTTGACCTATGTAGTGCCAGGAGCAGAGTCGGGGTTGGCCTACGATGAATTGATTGCTGATAATGATGAAACCAAATATCTGTTGGCAGGCTATCAGGATCGGCGTGCGCAACGGGCCACGGTTCGTCAGCAGGAGCGCGATTTGTTGGCTCATTTGAGTTGCGAATAGGCGGGCAGATTTACTAGCGGTTCGGGAGCTATTGAGACGTCGGCGGGGGTTGTCGGTAAAACATCATAGCTGAGGTGTGATATTGTCGTGCGATCGATTGCGGTAATGGATGGTCAGCTCATTAATGATGATAGATGCCCCAGATGCGACTTTTATGCAAAAAACCTGTATAAAACGCCCAACAATCAGCCTTAAAAATATACATCTTTACCTACTATTTAGAAAAAAACTGCCATAAGTAGGTAAAGTTGACGCGATCGAATATGCAGCTACCTACTATTGGCTAAAAAACAGCGAATAGTAGGTAGTCTTAGAGCCCAGAGCCAGATTAAGCCCGATTTTCTTCACAAAGTCAGCTGCTTAGCGGTGAAAAGATGGTCGCCGACTGAATTCATGACAGCTGGCAGTGGGATGCTTGTTCTGTCAGCTCGGAATATTGAGTGCTAACCTTAATTGACTTATTAACGCTCTTGACGCAGATCTAAATCAGCTGCATCCGCTTGTTTAGCGATTCAAAAGGGCAGTACGCGGATTGGGTAAGTGTAGCGAACTGAGTGTAAAGGAGGCCAGCTGCTGAATTGACTGGGGATATAAGATTCAGTCGGTCTTGCCGGTATTAACGCACTTGATGATCAGTTGAGCGATGGTGGTGTTGCGTCGCTTGACTAAGACGATATCGGCTGCCAATTATGACATCAATAATGGTGCCGTTCAGCAATAAATCAATCAAAAATTCAAGAAAAAACCGTAATTTGAGGGCTGAAATCTTCAAATTTACGGTTTTTTTATTACAGATTGAGGGACACCTAACTTTTTGAATGAAACATTGATGAAAACAAAACCAGGCGCTGACGATGACGTTTTCAACACCAATCGTTTAAAATTGATGAAACCGGCTTACATTACGAAACATTACGAAAATAGCGGAATTTGATATTTGCGATTAACCCACGTGTAACGTTGAACCTGTATAGTAGTCACCGTTGATAAACAAGCAAGATAATAACAAACGAAAAAGGATGGATTTAACAAATATGAATTTTAACAAGAAAGCTATGAAGATTACCGCAGCCGTTGCTGGTGCCGTTGCATTGGGCACGGTGGGAGCAGCAACTACGGCCAACGCTGACACGACCTACACGGTACAGGCCGGCGACACGCTTTCCAGCATTTCATACAAGTTGGGTCACAACCTGGACTTTGTTGACCAGCTTGCCCAAAACAACAACATCGCCGACAAGAACCTGATCTTTGTTGGTCAACAGCTGACGATCAAGGACGATGGTGAAGTCGTAGTCAGCGATCAAAATGGTCAACAGACTACGGTCGCCCAAGTTCAAACTCAGCCAGCTGCTCAAACGACTGCTGCTGCGCAATCAACAACGCAATCAACAACGCAATCAACTGCCAGCCAAGCATCTGCAGGTACGCAATCAACGTATACTTCCACTGCTTCTGGTAGCGATGCCGCTGCTAAGGCTTGGATTGCTGCTCGTGAATCTGGTGGCAGCTACACCGCGCAAAACGGTCAGTACTACGGTAAGTACCAATTGAGTTCTTCTTACCTGAATGGCGACTACTCAGCTGCCAACCAAGAACGCGTGGCTGATAATTACGTTGCCAGTCGTTACGGTTCTTGGACGGCTGCTCAACAATTCTGGCAAAGCCACGGCTGGTACTAAAATCTAGCTTGGCAATGCCAACTCATCCCTGATCATTTGATTTCCCAAAAAACGATCTCAATCAATAAACATATTTCCTTACCAAAAGAAGCGGCCGCATTTTGCGCGTCGCTTTTTTTGTGGCGGGAAGGCAGCTGCCTAAACGAATTTATCGAGAGCTGGGGCTTTTAGAAGGCGCCTCAAGATATCAGCCGCCAAATGAAATTGACCCAACCTTGCTTAGTTTTGGTACAATCTAAGAAAACGATTATGAATGAGGGAACCATGCTAACCATTTACGACCTAAAAAAACAAACCATGCTGACGCAGCCGGAATTCTTTGATCTGACGACGGCTTATGATACCTTAAGCGGCGTATCGTTTGTCGGCTCGTTTAAGATTATTGAACAAGAGCTGTTGCCGCGCTTTAAACAGATTAAGCTGATCTTGGGGATGGAGGATCAAAAGACGGGCCAGAACTTGAATCAGTTTTTTGATCTTTCACGGCGCACGAAAGAACTCAAGAATGCCAGTGAGGAATTTCTGCGGCGAATCACGGATGAAACGCTGCAGCTGCATTTTACCAAGGATCATTTATTTCACAGCAAGTATTTTATCTTTGAAAACGAGACTCAGTTTGCGATCTTTAACGGCTCGATGAATCTAACGGACAAGGCACTGCACGATAATCACGAAATGATGTGGCTGTATACCGGTGATAAAAGCGTGGCGGCCGATCAAGCCATCTATCAGGCTCACCAGCAGCTGTTTGAGCAAAACTTTAATCAGGACAGTACGGAATATCTGAGCCGTAAGCTGATCAACCAGCTGCACGACAAATCAGTTGATGAGATCGCGGCCGTCTTGACTGAGGCAACGTTTGAGCAGCTGGATAATAAGTCGATTCAAGTACATGTTAAAGATATTGAACAGGTGGTCGATGAAGCTAAGCGCGAGCAGATCAGTTACGCGGTCAAGCCAGAAGTCGTGCAGACGGTGTCGACAATCTATACCGTTAAGGGCAATCGGCGGCGCAATAAGGAACAGGCCAAAAGTACCGTCAAGCAGCTGGTCTATCGGACGTTTAAAAAGGCCCATTCTGAAGAAGCTGATGCCAGCGAGCTTTATCCACGGCCAATGTGGTCATATCAAAGCGATCAGCTAATCGTTCAGGATCAAGCAGACGGACTGTATCATCCATTGACGATCACGGATGATTTGGTAACCAGAGCTGATGTGGAGAACTTTGTCAAAATCATCAAGAGTTTTCGCTATAACAAAATCAAGGATGAAAGTCAGCAGGCACTCTCGGCGTTTGTCTATTTGATGACGGCGCCTTTGATTTGGAAGATTCGCGCGCTTTACCGGGATTCCAATTTCTCCAAGAGTCCGGATCAGGTGCCAGTCTCCATGGTTCTGATTGGCCGCGGGACGACGGGGAAGACTCTGCTGGTGCGCGACTATTTCAAGCCGTTTATTGGGGACGATTCGCCAAGCGTTCAGTATGTCCAGATCAATCAAGGCAATGGCGCGCATACCAACCGTGCTGTTGAGTTTTTGGGCAGCTACCTGCAGTCGAAGCGGTTCGTCTCACCGATGATCATTGACGAGTTAAATGAAAACTTTCTGCATAGCAAGGTGGCAACCAACGCCATCAAGCAGTGGTCCAACACGCTGACTGACATTCACAACGTTAACGTATTTGCCATGAACCATAATGCTGGTGATCGAACCATCAACAACCTGGAAGAAATCACCAAGCGGGTCTACTATCTTTCGTTTGAGGCGGGCTGGAAAGATCCCAAGCAGCAGCGCTATGACTACAACATTTTGGTCAACAGCGTCAATGACCATATCTATCGCTGGATGACCTGGCATTTGAACGAACGACTCAACGATCTGACTGGTCAGGAAGAAGAACGCTTGGTACAGGACTATCTGTATCTGACCAAAGAACTGTTAAACGAGCTGCTGACTCGGTTCGGACTGGCTGATGAATTGGCCGATCTCATCTGGCAAAACTATGACTACAAGGTTGATCGCAATCGTCTGACTTGGAAAATGCTGATCAAGGATGACAACTTTGAGCATGTCGCGTTTACTGAAGGGGATGACCAGCGATTCAGCGTTTCTAAGGCAATTTTCAACAACCTCAAGGGCAGCACCTATGAAAACATCAATCAAACGCTGGACAACTACTATAATATGTTTCCGCGCGAATCAGGCGTAGCGCTTGATCAATACGACAACGGCATGGTCTTAGACATCGACCGCTTTGACCATTTTGTCGGCGAGCCGCTGATCAGACGCTACTATGAGCAGCTGCATCAAAAAGAAAATCAGCAGGATCAACTTACTCAGCTGCTTAAAGCTCAAGCCCAGCAGTCTGCTAAACAAGCTGCCCGCCAAGAAAAACATGATGAGATGATGCTAAAAGCAATGGAGCAGCTGGCAGCCAAGAAACAACAGCCTAAGCACCGTGGCATCTGGTCGCGCTGGTTTAAGGGCGATGACTGATTAAGAAACGTGCCGGTGATTGATGCGAGCAGGCATTGTTTTTGATCAGGCTTAAATATTGGTTAACAAGGAAGGATCAAAATGATAAAACTAATCGCGGTTGATATTGATGGTACGCTGCTTGATGATCAAGGCCAAATTCTGCCGGCGACGATTCAAGCTGTTCAACAGGCAGCTGCAGCCGGGCAAAAAATCGTGCTGTGTACTGGCCGGCCGCTTTGTGGCGTGACGGATTATCTTAAGCAGCTCGGACTTTGGCAGCATGCGGATCAGTACGTAATCAGCTATAATGGCTCGCTGATTCAGACGACGACCCAAGAAACGTTGATGAGTCACCAGCTGCAGTTTAGCGACTATCTTGATCTGCTGGAATTTGCTCACCAAAATCAAGCCGCGTTCAGTCTGTTGACGCCTGTCTGTATGTACGTCACGCCTGGCGATCAAAATAGCGTCATCTTAAAAGAGGCGGCGACGGTTAAGATTAAGCTGCAGACGCGTACGCTGGCAGAAATGCGTGCTTTGCCAAATCTAATACCAGTCAAGGGCATGATCTTGGATGAACCGGCCAAGCTGGATTACCTGCAAACTGTCATGCCAAAAGCCTTTAAGCAGCGCTTTACGGTCCTGCGCAGTCAAAAAGACCACCTGGAGTTCACGCATCCTTTAGCCAGTAAGGAATCCGCGCTGAGACAGCTGACCGGTCTGCTGAAGATTGAGCCGGCTGCAACTATGGCAATTGGTGATGAGCAAAATGATCTGGGAATGATAAAAGCAGCTGGAATTGGCGTGGCGATGGGCAACGCGGTTTCACAGCTGCGGGCGATTGCTGATCAGGTTACGGCCGACAACAATCATAATGGGGTTGGCGAGGCAATCTTGAAATGGCGTTAAAGGCGGTCGAGCCGCTTGATAAGTCATATCACCGGCAGCGACATTTGATCGTGAACGGCACCAGCTTAGTTGATTGTCAACCGCGGATCCCAGTGGCTGTCCAAGGTAAGGCTGATCAGCGAAAAAAAACTGGCGGCTGATTATTAGCGTTCTGACAAGTCGGTGAAAATAAGACCGTAAAAAATCTGAAAATGGGTTTGATCTAGATGGATCGGATCCATTTTATTTTTTGCATACTACGGTATATTTTTAGAATATTATACAATTTTCTAAAGGGAGAAGCTCATAGTCAGTTAGTTAAACTTGTTTATTTATTAAAATAATATTCTCTTTAAAAGCGCTTAAATGGGTATTTGATAATTATTATTCAAGGAATATAAGAAAATAGCCAATAAAAGGTTGTCGAATTCTAATTCATGGGTTATATTATCACCAATGATTTTATTAATTTTTTATGCAATCACGAACAAGGAGGTCACAGATTATGAACGCAGCCATCATCGGGGTGACTGGTTATAGCGGCACGGTCTTGTACCAGCTGCTCAATCAGCATCCAGCGGTTGAAAACATTCACCTGTATGGTCATCAAGATACTGCCGCACCGCGCTTTTTAAATGATGAAGTAGAGGCTTTCTGTGACCGACGAATCATGATTGAGCCTTATGATGTCCGAAAAATTATGGCCGAAAATGACGTTGTGTTTTTCGCCACGCCGGCGGGAGTCACTGCCAAATTGGCTCAGCCTTATTTAGACGCCGATTTTCCCGTAATCGATCTTTCCGGCGACATGCGCTTAAAGGATCCCAAAGAGTATGCCAAGTGGTACCACAAAGATCCGGCTCCAGCTGATCAATTGGCAAAAGCGCAATATGGCCTGGCTGAATTCAATCCCGTGCATGCCGGCTATGTTGCCAATCCCGGCTGTTACGCGACGGCCACGCTGTTAGGACTGGCGCCGCTGGTCAAAAAACATTTGATCGACCTGGACTCGATTATCGTTGATGCCAAGTCGGGACTTTCCGGCGCGGGCAAGAAACTGACGACCAGCTCGCATTTTGCCTGGATCAACGAAAACTCGCAGCCTTACAAGGTCAATCAGCACCAGCACATCCCAGAGATTCTGCAGCAGCTGCAACAGTGGGATGCAAGCGTTAAAGCTCTGCAGTTTACGACGACGCTGATTCCAGTGACGCGCGGCATTATGGCTTCGATTTATGCCAAGCCATTGCCGGGCGTTGATGAAGAAAAACTGACCGCGGCCTTTGAGGAATGCTACGGCAAGCGACGATTTGTCCGCTTGATTAAAAACGGCTGGCCAAGCATCAAAGAAGTCAGTCATTCGAATTTCTGCGACCTGGGCTGGGCACTGGATCCTAATAGTCACACGATCCTGGTCGTTTCCGTAATTGATAATCTGATGAAAGGGGCTGCGGGACAAGCAGTCCAAAATCTGAACCATATGTTTGAACTGGACGAGACGCTGGGATTGCCAATGATTCCCAGCTGGCCATAATGAAAGGATGTCTTTAATATGATGGAACCGCAAACTACGCCAAACGTTGCTTCAATTGTCGAAACTGCCTTTACCTGGCCTAAGGGGTTTTACAGTGATGGGCTGCATGCAGGACTCAAGGCTGAAAAACCAGATCTGGGTTGGCTGTTTTCCAAAGTACCAGCCAGTGCCGCGGGGGTTTATACGACCAACCAGTTCTGTGCGGCGCCAACTGCCTTGACCAAAGAAACGATCAATCATGATCATCAGCTGCAGGGAATCATCGTTAACAGTGCGATTGCCAATTCCTGCACGGGTCCCCAAGGTAAGCTGGATGCTCTAAAAGAACAGGCACTGATGGCTAAAAAGCTGGGCGTCAGCCAAAACTTGATCGGGGTGGCCTCAACTGGGGTAATCGGCGAAATGCTGCCAATGGACAAGATCAAGGCGGGGATTGCCAAGCTGAAGCAAACCAAGTCGGCTAAAGTTACCGAAGCCGTCTTGACCACGGATACTCATACCAAGACGATTGCCGTTAAGTTTGAAATCGCGGGTCATCAATGCACGATGGCAGGTTTTTGCAAGGGCTCAGGAATGATTCACCCAAAGATGGCCACCATGCTGGGCTTTGTGACGACCGATGCCAAAATCAGCGGGGCCTGCCTGCAGGATCTGTTAAGCGAGGAGGTTGACACGACTTTCAATCAGATTACGGTTGATGGCGATAACTCTACCAATGATATGGTCGTTACCATGGCAAATGGGCTGGCAATGGCGGATGAGGAATCATTGACGCCAGACCACCCCGATTATCCAGTCTTTGCCCAGGCCTACCATCAAGTGCTGAGCGCGCTGGCCAAAGAGATTGCCCGTGATGGCGAGGGGGCAACTAAACTGGTTGAAGCCAACGTCAAGGGCGCGGCCAATGATCTGGATGCTCAGCACGTCGCTAAGGCAATCGTAGGCTCCAATCTGGTCAAGGCCGCCTTGTTTGGCCAGGATGCCAACTGGGGCCGGATCATGGGAGCGATTGGCGCAACGGATGCTGATTTGGACGTTAATCGCGTTGATATCAAGCTTAATGGCATCAACATCGTCTTGAGCAGTCATGGCGTTGACTATGACGAATGGCTGCTGCGGCAGAAACTGGCTGAGGATCAGATCAAAATCGATGTCGATCTGCATCATGGCTTTGGCAAGGGACAGGCATGGGGATGCGATCTGACTTATAAATACGTGCAGATCAATGCCTCGTACCGGAGCTAGGAGGCATTCATGAAGGATCTGATTATTATTAAAATCGGTGGTCAAGCCATCAGCGAGCTAACGGATGATTTTTTCGAACAGCTGGCAGTCTGGCGCACGCAGGGTAAAAAAATCCTGCTGCTGCATGGCGGCGGTCCATTGATTACCAAGCTTTGCCAACAGCTGCAGGTGCCGGTCGTTAAAAAAGATGGCGTGCGGGTAACCGATGCACAGACGCTGGCATTGACCAAACTGGTGCTGTTGGGGCAGGCTCAGCCATTACTGCTGCAGAAACTCAGCGATCATCAGCTGCCAGTCGTTGGTTTGAACGCGGCAGACAATCAGATGCTGGTGGGCAAGTATTTGGATCAAAGCGTCTACGGCGAAGTGGGCACCGTCGTCAGCGTTAATCAAGATAAGCTTTTGCCGCTGTTGGACAGCTATATCGGCGTTTTGGCACCATTAGCGATGACACCGGCTGGCAATTGGCTTAATGTCAATGCCGATCAGGCCGCGGCTGACGTAGCCAGTCTATTGGGTGCTAAAAAGCTTTATCTGATGACGGATGTAGCCGGCGTTTTGAATCAGCACCATTTGATACCGCGCTTAACGAAGCTGGTTTCACAAAAACTGGTCGCTGAAAAAATCATCAGTAGCGGAATGCAGCCAAAGATCAAAGCTGCCTTTGCTGCCTGTACCGCGGGAGTTGAGCAGGTAGCCATCACCAATTGTCTGCAAAATCCCGGCACGATTATTACCAAGGAGTGATTCAATGAGCCATTTATTTCCAACCTATACTCGTTTCCCATTTGAAATCGTAAAAGGCATCGGAGCCCATCTATTTGATGAACAGGGCAATGAATACCTCGACTTGACCAGTGGCATCGGTGTCTGCGGCCTAGGCTACAACGTCAAGGCACTCAATGACGCCGTTGAACATCAGCTGCATCAAGTTTGGCACACATCCAATCTGTATGAGAGCTCGCTGCAGGAAAGCGTGGCGGCACAGCTGGGCGTTCATCAAGACATGCTGGTCAGTTTTTCCAATTCCGGTACCGAGGCCAATGAAGCGGCATTGAAACTGGCGCGCAAGGCAACGGGCCGGCTTGATTTCCTGGCATTTGATCACTCGTTTCATGGACGTTCGGCTGGCTCGCTGACGGTAACGGGCAACGAGGGCATCAAGGAAGGCTTTCTTCCCTTGGTTCCCGGCGCGCGGTTTGCCAAGTACAATGACTTCGCGGCCATCGATGAGATCAAGCCGGATCTGGCTGGGGTAATCCTAGAAGTCGTACAGGGCGAAGGCGGCGTGATTGCTGGTGATGCCAAGTGGCTAAAGGCCGTTCAAGACAAATGTCACGAGGTTGGCGCGCTGCTTTTGATCGATGAGGTGCAGACTGGGATGGGCAGAACCGGCTCGCTGTTTGCTTTTGAACAGTTTGGCCTGGATCCAGACATCTATACGGTTGCTAAGGGGCTGGCCAATGGGATTCCGGTTGGCGCGATGATCGGCAAAAAGGAGCTTGGTCAATACTTTGGTCCCGGCAGCCACGGTTCGACGTTTGCGGGCAATCCGCTGGCAATGGCGGCCGCTCAGCAGGTATTAAAGACGCTGGATCAAGAATTTTTGAGCGCGGTTCAGCAAAAAGCCGCGGCAATGCATCAAGCTATGGAAAAAGAGCTGCTGCCAATGGATATGGTTGATTCAATCAGTGGCCTGGGTTTGATGATCGGCATTCATCTTAATCAAGCCGTTTCCGTGGGTCAGGTCTTGGCTCAGCTCCATTCTCAGCATGTTCTGGCACTTTCGGCTCGTGACAATACGCTGCGTCTTTTGCCACCATTGATTGCCAGTCAAGACGAGCTGCTGGCTGGTGTCGATGAGATCAAAAAAGCGCTGAATGCAGTTGAATCGGCGACCGCTACCGCATAAATAAAATCCGTCAATCCCAAACTGGTTTGACGGATTTTTGGTGTCGTGGCCAACTCAATCTGCCGGCCTGGTCTGGTGACAGATAACGGCGTTTTTTCGAATGATACTGACTTATCAAATGAAAGAAAAATCATATAATACAAAAATATTTTATTTGACAAGACGTTTAAACGTGATTGTTCCAACGATGAAAGCCCTTACTAGAGTAGGAGTTCAATCGTTAAGGTCAGCAAAGGTCAAATAATTTTTGCCGAGGAGCAGAGAATTTCGCAAAGTGAAGGGTTGTATTTTTTAATATACAAACTAAGATGAAAGTGTACAAATGATATGAGTTATTATAGGAAAGGAAGTTTTGGATATGGCTAATGAAATTCAACGTCATAACAACATGTTTGACGACGTAATGAGCGCGGGCATGCGCAACTTGCTGAACGACAATTTCTTCTCTGGCTTCAACGCTAAGGCAGATCACATGAAGACCGACATTGCAGAAACCGATAAGAACTATGTCGTTAAAGTCGACATGCCTGGCTTTGACAAGAAGGACATCCACATCAACTATGAGAACAACATCCTGACGATCACGGGTCGCCGTGACACGTTTGACGACCTTTCTGACAAGGATGGCAACATTTTGCACAGTGAACGCAACTATGGTCAAATGAGCCGTTCATTCCGTCTGCCAGAAGTTGACCTGAAGAAGGCCGTTGCTCACTACAGCGATGGGGTTCTGGTTCTGACGCTGCCTAAGCTGGCACCAGAAGCCGGCACTGGTACTCACATCGAAATCGAATAATTTAATTGACAAATAGTTTTTAAATGAGTAGCAGTTTTAAATTGCTACTCATTTTTTATTTTGTCTATGTAAATGCTTTCACGAATTTGATATACTTAATTTGTGCAATCTAACAACTTTGCAATTATTTTATTGTCTTAATAGCTAAAGGAGGGAACGTTTTGGAAAACGCAAAGCCAACCAAAAAGCACCGTTTTAAGATGCCATCCGCGTTTACGATTTTATTCTTCATTATCGTCGTCTTGGCAGTCTTAACTTGGTTTATTCCAGCCGGTAAGTACGCTACTGATTCAGCCGGCAACATTATTGCTCATACTTACCATACCGTTTCGCCGCATCCACAAGGTATTTGGGATGTCTTCATGGCAATGGTTATTGGGATGATCGGTGACAGCAAGACTGAAGGGGCAATTCAGATCGCGCTGTTTATCCTGGTAATCGGTGGGTTTTTAGGCGTCGTTAACAAAACCGGGGCTTTAAACAATGGGATTTCCGCCGTTGTTCGTCGTTATGAGGGACGCGAACGGACTTTGATTCCAATTTTGATGATTCTGTTTGCTCTGGGTGGTACGACCTATGGCATGGGTGAAGAAACGCTGGCCTTTTACCCATTGCTGATTCCAGTCATGATCGGCTGCGGCTTTGACTCAATCGTCGCGGTTGCCGTGGCTTTGGTCGGTACGCAGCTGGGGTGTCTGGCATCAACGGTCAACCCATTTGCCACTGGGGTTGCCTCAGCTACATTGAAGATCTCGCCAGGTGAAGGCTTGATTCCACGGCTGATCCTGTTGGTGATCGTCACGGCGCTTGGTATCTGGTACACGATGCACTATGCCGACCAGGTCAAAAAAGATCCAACCAAGTCATTAGTCTACGCTCAGCGGGCTGAAGACGAAAAACGGTTTGATATTTCTGAAAAGACGCAGGACACGCAGCCATTAACCAAGGTACAAAAACGCGTACTGTGGCTGTTTGGGATCACGTTTATCATTATGATCATGGGGCTGGTGCCATGGACTGATCTGAACAAGCACTGGACGGCCTTTGACACGTTTACCAACTGGCTGCATGGCATTCCGTTCCTGGGCGTTTTGATCGGTAAAGACATTCCAGCCTTGGGGACTTGGTACTTTAACGAAATTACGCTGCTGTTCATCTTTATGTCGGTAGTAATTATGTTTGTCGCTCATATGAAGGAAAGCGAATTTATCGATGCCTTCTTAAAGGGAATGGGCGATCTGCTCAGCGTTGCGATTATCGTGGCCGTTGCGCGTGGGATTCAGGTTATCATGAACAATGGTATGATTACGGCGACCGTTTTGCATTGGGGTGAAGTCGGACTGGGCGGCCTGTCGCGCAGTGCCTTCATCATTTTGACCTACATCTTCTACATTCCAATGTCATTCCTGATTCCATCAACTTCCGGCTTGGCTGCCGCTACGATGGGAATCATGGGACCACTGGGACACTTCTGTCATGTTTCCGGCAGTCTAGTTATTACGGCTTACCAAGCAGCTTCTGGCTGGATCAACCTGATTACGCCAACTTCCGGAATCGTAATGGGGGCCTTGGCAATTGCGCACGTCAACATCAGTATCTGGTGGAAGTGGATGGCCAAGTTCATGGTAATCCTGTTCCTGGTTACCTGCGTCTTCTTGGGCATTGCCGCGGTACTTTAGCTTTTTCAATCATATCAGGGGGAATTAATATGGCAGCAGAATTGGTTCAAGAAAATGAGCGTCAACAAGCATTGGCAGCTTTAAAGCGTTTGGTTGCCAAGCCATCGTATAATGAGGCTCCAGCACCAGGCGCGCCGTTTGGACCCAAGATTCGTCAGGCCCTAGATGAGCTGATGCGGATCTGTGATGAGCTGGGCTATCAAACCTATGAGGATCCAGATGGCTACTATGGCTATGCTGAAACTGGAACCGGCAGCGAGACGTTTGGCATTATTGGCCATGTTGATACGGTGCCGGCTGGCGATTTGAGTACTTGGGAACATGATCCATATTGTGGCGAGACTTTTGGCGATGTGGTCTATGGGCGCGGCGTACAAGACGACAAAGGTCCCGTGATTGCGGCTCTGTTCGCGGTCAAGGCGTTGGAGAATCGCGGCTATCATTTCAACAAAAAGATCCGCTTTATCTTCGGTACTGATGAAGAAACGCTGTGGCGCGGGATTGCCAAGTACAATCAAAAAGAAGCGCCGATTGATTTGGGATTTTCGCCAGACGCTGAATTCCCGGTTACCTATGCTGAAAAAGGGCTGCAGCAGTCATACCTGGTTGGGCCGGGAACCGAGCTGCTGAACGTTGAAACTGGCGGTGCATTCAACGCGGTCCCAGATCGGGCAGAATATGCTGGTCCAAAGCAAGATGAGGTCAAGGCTGCTCTTGAAAAGCACGGCTTCAAGTATCATGAAGAAGCCGGCAAGCTGGTCGTGGAAGGCAAGGCGATTCATGCCATGCTGGCTCCTCAAGGCGTCAACGCGGTCTTAAGACTGGCAATTGCTTTGGATGACGTCTTTAAAGGCTTTGGGCCGCTGGACTTTATCGGTCAGTGCTTTAAAGAGGATGCGACGGGAACCAATCTGCTGGGTGACGTTAAGGACGAAGCATCCGGCCACTTAACGTTTAACATTTCCAGCCTCAAGATCACGCCGAAAGAAACGCGGATGCAGATTGATCTGCGAATCCCGGTTACCATTGATCGTGATGCGCTGCTTGAAAAACTGAGCCAAAACGTCGCCAAATACGATCTGCAATATAAGCATTTTGACTACGTAGCGCCATTGTACGTTCCTAAAGATACTGAATTGGTTAAGACCTTGATGACAGTCTATCAGGATCAAACCGGTGACGTTGCTTCTCAGCCACAGGTCAGCGGCGGAGCAACTTTTGCGCGGACGATGCATAACTGCGTGGCCTTTGGGGCGATGCTGCCAACTACGCCTGACTTTATGCACCAGGCTAATGAACAATGGCCGCTTCAAGACATGTTTAAGGCAATGGATATCTTTGCCGAGGCAGTCAAGCGGTTATGTGTGGACTGATGATTGAATAAAAAGAGCAGCTGCGAGAACTCGCGGCTGCTTTTTTTACGGTTTCAAACCGGTTTAGATGTGTTCCTTGATGCCGTTAGGGAAGTCTTTATCGATTTCCTTTAAGATGGGCAGCAAGGTGTTGATGTATTCATGATATGCTTCGATTGGCTTGCGATCCTTGCCATTTGCCTGAAGCAGCGCGATGGCAATGTCATGCGCGCGTTGTTCATTACTGATCATATTATTCACCTCATTACTACAGTTTAACAAATTTTATCGATAGTTGCGCGATCCAATCAGCCAAGGCAGTCGCTTTTAAAAGCACCATGACATAAAAACCGGCTAAGACGCCAGCTGCATTCGTGATGACGTCATCAATATCGACGAAGCGTTCAACATGGAAAAACAGATCGCATAAAAATTGCGTGGTTTCGATTGAGATTCCCAGTAAGATGCCAAACAGCAATACCGACTTGAGATCATGCCGCGCACTCAGCAGATACCAGTAGATGCCAGCCGGAACCGTCATAACGATATTTAAGAAAAAATCAGGCGACAAGGCTTGAAATGGAATGGCGTTGCAGGGAACACCTAAGACGTGATAAAAAATCTTGTGCGGGCCGCCCCAATTATACTGGGTTGGCGTAAAGCAGAGATAGGCAATGGCCAAAGTATAGATCAAGGCGCTCAGCATCGTAAACCATTGCCAGCCATGAAGCGGAAGACGCAAAGCTCGGTTAAACATGGTGCTCCAGATGATTAATAGTATTATAAATGGAATCCAAGAACGCAAAATTAAAAATCTCCCCAATAACTCTAACGAAAATTTAAAAACGTGGTACAATAAAGATTCTAGGTTTTACCCTCCAGTCTAGCAAAAAATGTTGGGCAGGTTAAGAGAAGGAGGAAATTAAATATGGCGGAAAAGCAACCGGATCAGCAAACACTGTCGCGGGGCTTAAAGGATCGCCACGTACAGCTGATTGCCCTTGGTGGTGCGATCGGTACGGGGCTGTTCTTGGGTTCCGGGAAATCCATTCACGTTGCTGGTCCTTCCATTCTGCTGGCATATCTGATTACGGGGATCATGTGCTTCTTGTTGATGCGGGCGCTGGGCGAACTCTTGCTGGCTGACTTGCATTACAATTCATTTGTGGATGCGATTCGTGACTACTTAGGCTCACGGGCTGCATTTATCACTGGTTGGACGTACTGGCTCTGCTGGGTCGCAATCGCAATGGCTGAGATTACTGCGATCGGCATGTACGTTCAATTATGGCTGCCGAATTGTCCACAATGGGTACCCGGTTTGATTACGCTGGCGGTGCTCTTATGTGTCAACTTGATTACGGTTGGTGCATTTGGCGAGGTCGAATCTTGGTTTGCACTGATCAAGATTTTTGCGATCCTGCTGCTGATTGCAATCGGGATCGGGATGATGCTGGTGCGCTTCAAGAGTCCCAACGGCATCGTTACCTCACCAAGCAACCTGATATCATATGGCGGATTTTTCGCAACCGGCCTGGATGGCTTTTTGAAGTCTTTCCAAATGGTCATCTTCTCATTTGCCGGAATTGAAATGGTTGGGATGACGGCGGCCGAAACGGCTAACCCCCGCAAGGTCATTCCCAAGGCCATCAATGACATTCCAGTCCGGATTTTGTTGTTCTACATTGGCGCACTGTTTGTGATTATGAGCATCTATCCATGGAATCGGCTTGATCCAAATTCGAGTCCGTTTGTCATGGTCTTTAAGGATATTGGCATTTCTTCAGCAGCCTCAATCATCAATTTTGTAGTGTTAACGGCGGCCGCTTCATCTTGCAACAGCGCCCTGTACACGACTGGACGCATGTTGGCCGAATTGACCTCAACTTCACGACGGCCTTCAATTCGCAAGATCAGCCGCATTTCTAAGAATTCGGTTCCAGCTACGGCGATCGTCATCTCAGCTCTCTTGATGGGGATGTCGTCACTGCTGAACTACTTGATTCCTTCCGAAGTCTTTACTCTGGTTTCAAGTGTCGCCACGACCAGTTTCCTGTTTATCTGGGGAACGATTGTGTTGGCTCACCTGCGCTACCGTAAGCTGCATCCGGAAGGCAGTGGCTTTAAGATGCCGGGAACGCCGGTTACTGATTGGATGGTCTTGATTTTCCTGTTTGCCGTGGGCGTGATCTTGATGTTCAGCCCTGACACCAGAATTGCCTTGATTATCGCGTTAGTCTGGCTGATATTTATGACGATTCTTTCATTGACTTTCAAACAATATCGATACAACTAAAAAAAACTTCTCGGTGTTCAATCATCGAGAAGTTTTTTAATGCGCTGATTGGTTTTGATGGTTTTGGAAAGCAGGAACGTTTGGCAGCAATCTTGACGAGAATCTGCTGGTCAGCTTTGTGAAGAAAATCGGGATTTAACTAGCTGCAAGGCTTAGTCATCGTCTTCGTCATCATCAGCAATCGACAGTCCCTTAGTTGGCTCGTTGCCTAAAAAGCTTTGTGCCAATGCGATCTGTTCTTTGATCCAGCGATACAGTTCTTTCATCAACTGATTTTGTCCTTCATGGGCTTCTTTTTCAGTCAGCTTGATAGCGCGGTCAATAAACAAGAGCTGGGTGTCAAAATCCTTGATCAGATCAAAAAGCTGCTGCTCACCGCTGTCGTATTTGGCAGCACCGTTTTCTTCAAGCATGCTGTATTCTAACAGTTCACGACTGGTAGTTGGTACCAAATCAGCTTCGGCATACAGGGCACGGTTGATCTGCTCCCAAAATGTCAGTTCTTTTTGAAGCCAGCTTCGGCCATGCTGATTTAAAAACAGTGCACTGGGACCCTTGGCAAATAAAATGGCTTGTTCGATCTTGAGGGCATGCACAGCCAGATTAGCGGTAATATGACCAATCATGGCACCAGCAGTTGGGACGTGATGCTCATGCTGGCTGCGTTCTTGTTCGTTGGCAAATGCTTGGGCAGAGTTGGTTTTGAGTGAATTCATATCTAGGCCTCCTTAACGATGATTTTCTCGACTTGATAGCCAAGCTGATTGACGATGCTGCTCAGTTTTTCAGGCGCGATCAGCTTTTCGTCAACTTCAGCCTTGACCTTGCCAGCGTTAAACATTACTACGGCATCTTTTACGCCGGGCTGCTGGCTGACGGCTTTTTGAATCTTACTCATGCAGGATGGACATGACAGATCGTTTAGTTTTAAGACTACTTTTTTCATGATATTCAGCTCCTTTAATAATTGATTAATGACATCATATTTTAGATTTACGCTAAAGTAATTGACGCTGATCAATTATGACGAATTAAACGCATTCCATTTAAAATTACGATTAAAATACTCAACTCGTGGACCAGCATTCCTGATGCCATGTAGACATAACCCGTAAAGAGACCAATAAAAAGCAATAAAACGGTCAGCAAGGCAATCGTGATGTTTTCATACATGTTGTGCATCATTTTTTTGGCGTACTTAACGGCAATTGGCAGCTGGGTTGGGCTGGAATCGACCAGAATAATATCGGCAACTTCAATCGCGGCTTCGGTTCCGCTGCCCATTGCAATTCCTAGATCGGCAATGCTTAGCGCCGGGCTGTCATTGATGCCATCACCGATAAAGGCAGTTTGATGTCCAGCTGCCTGCAATTTTTTGATGAATTCAGCCTTATCCACGGGTAAAAGATCGCCGACGACCAGGTCAAAATCCAAACCGGCTACTGTTTTTTCGGCAACGGCTTGATTGTCTCCTGAAAGCAGCACAAGTTGATAATCCTTGAGCTTTCTTAAGTCGTGCAGGGCATCTTTTACACCGTCCCTCAGCTGATCACTGACTTCCAAGGCCAACCGCAGTTCTTCATTAACGGCCAGCAAGACATGCGAGCTGGTTGCCGATAGTTGTGAGGTATTGGCAGCAATGCCGGCTTCCTTTAGCAGACGCTCATTGCCGACCAGCACCGACTGTCCGTTAACGGTGGCTTTGATGCCGCGTCCATCCACAATCTGACTGTTGCTGATCGGATAGACGGCATCTTTTTGGCCGGATTTTTGATAGTACTCAAGAATGGCCCTAGCCAATGGGTGATCGGATTCATGCTCGATGCTGGCCAGAATTTTAAGATTTTCGGCTAAAGAGCCATTAAAGTTGATAACTTTACCGACGCTGGGCTGTCCCGTCGTTAACGTACCGGTTTTATCAAAAACCAGAGTATCGATCTTGGTCAGCTGGTCTAATGCGGCACTGCCCTTGGCAATCATGCCCTGCTTGGCCGCGCTGCCGATGCCGGCGACCGTTGAGATTGGGACACCGATTACCAAAGCACCAGGACAGCCCAAGACCAGAATCGTGATGGCCAGCCTAAGGTCTTTGGTAATCAGACCAACTGCAGCAGCGATTGCCAAGACTAGAGGCGTGTAGAACTTCGAAAAACGATCGATCAAGCGCTGCGTTTTCGTCTGACTGTCCTGGGCCTCCTCAACCAGTTCGATCAGCTTGCCAAAAGTAGTATCTTCGCCGACTTTTTCTGCTTGCACGGCCAAGGTTCCGCTGGTCAGAATCGTGCCGGCAAAAACGCTGCTGTCGATAGTTTTGCGACTAGGCTTTGATTCACCGGTAATGCTTGCCTGATCAGCATAGCCGCTGCCATCCACGACGCGTCCATCGACTGGAATCTGGGAACCGGTTTTTACCAGCAGATAGTCGCCTTTTTCAATCTCGTCAATATCTACCTCGGAAAACACGCGCTCATGAGGCTGATTGATTTTCAGTGCAGTTTTGGGTGCCAGATCGACCAGTTCTTGAATCGACTTGCGCGTTTTTTTGAGCGTGACGGCTTCCAAAAAATCACCGATTGAAAACAGCCAGACGACGATGCCCGCCTCACTGTACTCGCCAATTGCAATCGCACTGACAACGGCAATTGAAACCAAAAGCTCAATTGAAATAATTTTGAATCGCAGTGCGCCAGCTGCTCTGACTATCAGCGGCAGACCACCGATAACCGCGATTGCAACCATACTTAGATCATCCAGCCAGTCAAGACCGCTGAATCGGCCAAGATAAGCGGCAATCAGTAGCATCGTCATTAATACGACGCTGCCTTTTTTATGCTGCGAAAAAAACATAATTTCAGCTCCTCTCTGAATTGTTCGTTTCCTAGCATAAGGTGGCGGCTGAATTTATGAATTGATGCCTGTCAATTTTTAAAAAATAGCCTAAATAAAAATCCTCGGCCCAGTTGACTGAGACGAGGATTGATTGATTTTTTGAGAAAGGGCAGGGAAACGCGTGCTTTTAAGGACATGATGAATTGCCCATTCTTGTTTGCTCTTTTATGACTATGCGAGGCCCAGCTTTTTTTGACAGTTGGGACAGATGCCATGAACTTCAATATCGCTTTGGGTTACCATGAAATTGGTCTTTTCGCGGGTAATTTGCTGCAGATCCTTGGTCAGGGCCGCGAAATGATCATCAAAAACGTCTTGAATCAAACCGCAGTTGTCACAGACGACATGGTAGTGGGGGTGCCCAAAGTAGTCATAATGGGAGCTGCCATCACCATTTTTCAGTTCAATGACCAGCTGATCTTCAACCAAGAGATTAATGGTGTTGTAGATCGTTGCCATGCTGATGTTGTCGGCTTCTTGTTTTAAATCGGCGTAGATCATCTCAACGCTGGGGTGCGTGTGGTGATTGATCAGATAGTGCAGAATCAGTTTACGCTGCGGGGTGAGCCGGACGTGTTTTTCACGCAGATGCTGCAGTGCGTGTTCATATTCTGAATTGGCCATTGCAACGATCATCCTCCTTTCACAGACGAGTGATTAGACAAGTCATTATTATAGCATTGTCAAGGTCGATAATGCATCAGGAAATAAAATGTTTCTTTTTAGATAATAATAATTCTAATTTAGCGAAAAGAAAAGCATTCTGCCTGGTAAAATTTAAACCCAGAAAGTCAGAATCGTTGTCAGCAACTGTAACAGAGTATAAAAAATTTGATTATGCGGGTTTGCGACCGAGCGCTGCAACAGCCACCAGCTTAAGATCACCAATGCGATGGCTAACAGCAGCGTCGCCTTGATTGGCCGCGTCAGCATCGTTAAAATCAAGATCACGCCAAGACCACCCTCAATCATTGGAAAACGCGGGTCATCAGATAAAAAAAGCGGGGCGTAGTAAAAACAGTAGATCATCAATAACGGAATCAGTTTGAGCAGATAGCTCCACGACAAAAACTTAACCGAGATGAAGGTAAACGCCACTGGAATGCTGAGGGTCATTAAAAGGCCGAAAACCAGCAGACCAACTGGATTTTGAAATTCGTGCAGATAAAGCTCAAAAATCAGCAGATAGCAAGGCGGCAGCAAAAGCAGGATAAACAAAAAGACGTTGCCATGCAAAAAACCGCTGATGGCAAATAAAAAGCTGATCAGCAGCGGAATAATCGAAGTCAGCGAGCCGCCTTGCTGGTCAAAAATAATGGCGGCGGCTAGGGCAATGCAGATCTGGTAGGCAAACAGACTGTACAGATCATGAGAAAAGACGGTGGTTTTGATCTGAATGGCATAGGCAAAGGGCACGTAAGACCAGCAGCACATCATTAAAAAAGCATTGGGCAGCAGACTGCGCCAGTCGATATCTTGGATTTGCAGCTTAAAATGCGATAACGGGTTTTGCAAAAAAATTCCTCCTGAGCGGTCAAAAATTAAGTTTTCCTTATTGTAACAAATTCCATCATAAAAAATTGCTTATTATCACGAGAATATGTTAGGATGGTGAACGTTATAAAGCAAATTCCCGATAGGATTCACAGATTGTGAAGATGCCTTGTAACCGCAATAACCGAACTTTTTAGTTTAGAAAATGGGGGAATTAACAAAATGACTGAACGACACTTATTTACATCCGAATCGGTTTCGGAAGGACATCCTGACAAGATTGCTGACCAGATCAGCGACGCAATTTTGGATGCCATGCTGGAACAAGACCCAGATGCCCGGGTAGCGGTTGAAACCTCGGTCACGACCGGCCTGGTGCTGGTATTTGGCGAAGTCTCGACGACGGCTTATGTCAATATCCAGCAGATCGTTCGTGATACGATTCGTGAAATCGGCTACACGGATGGCCAATATGGCTTTGATGCCGACAACTGTGCGGTGATTACAGCGATTGACGAACAGTCGCCAGACATCGCGCAAGGGGTTGACGACTCGCTGGAAACGCGGGGCGGCAACGTTGATCCATTAGACAAGATTGGTGCTGGCGACCAAGGGCTGATGTTTGGCTATGCTACTGATGAAACGCCGGAATATATGCCGCTGACGCTGATGCTTAGTCACAAGCTGATGCAGAAGATCGCCAAGCTGCGCAAGGATGGTACGATTCCATATCTGCGCCCTGACGCCAAGGCTGAAGTAACGGTCGAATACGATGAAAATGATAAGCCATTGCGTGTCGATACGGTTGTTTTGAGTACGCAGCATGACCCAGAGATTGCTTTGGATCAGATTCGTCACGACGTTATTGAGCAAGTTATCAAAGCCGTGATTCCAGCCGAACTGTTGGATGATGATACCAAATATTTCATCAATCCAACCGGCCGTTTTGTCATTGGTGGTCCACAAGGCGATGCCGGGTTAACGGGCCGCAAGATCATCGTGGACACTTATGGCGGGGCTGCTCACCATGGCGGGGGCGCCTTCTCTGGCAAGGATGCGACGAAGGTTGACCGTTCTGCCAGCTATGCGGCCCGCTATATTGCCAAGAACCTGGTAGCGGCCGGCTATGCCAAGCGCCTGGAGATTCAGGTTGCCTACGCAATTGGGGTGGCTCAGCCAGTCTCAATCTCAATCAATACGTTTGGGACGGGGACGCGTTCGGAAGCTGAACTGATCGCGGCGGTACGCAAGACGTTTGATCTGCGGCCGGCCGGAATCATTAAGATGCTTGACTTGAAGCGCCCAATCTACAAAGAGACGGCTGCTTATGGTCACTTTGGCCGGACTGATATCGATCTGCCGTGGGAACACCTGGACAAGGTTGACGAACTGAAAGCCATTTTAGGATAAAAAGCAAAAGAAAAGCCAAGTGCCCAGATGCGGCAGCTTGGCTTTTTTGCTGGCGATTATTTGACTGGCCGGCATTTTGACTCATGATCATCAAGACTTAGTCAAACAAGCCCGCTAATGCCAAATCACGATGCAGTTCAAATCAGTCATTGATAAACTGAACGTCGTAGCTATGGTCAATAATGCGAACCTGATCTGGTTTGAGACCGACAACTTGAACATGGCGTGCCTGATCGACAAAAACGGCCCCCATCACGTCAGGATGATCATTGATCCAGTTTGGCAGCGGCTGACCGGCAAAGAAAAGGCGGCCGGTTTCGATCTCGCCGGTAATCGATTCACCAGAAAAGACGGTCACGCCGGCCAGGGCAGTTTTTCTAGGGTGACCAGTGGCCGGATCGATGATGTGGTGGTAGTCTTGCCCATTTTCTTCTAGATGACGCTCGTAGATTCCGCTGGTAACGGCTGAACATTCCGGCAGAGTGGCTACCAGAATCGATTGACCACGCTTGGCACTAGGATCCTGAACGCCGATTCGCCATAAGCCGTCTTGGTGCTTGGGTGCCGTGCCGTGCATCAGAATGTTGCCGCCCAGATCAATGATGCCGGCGCGAAGATCACGCGAGCGCCATAAGTCACGAATGCGATCGGCGATATATCCTTTGGCAATGGCGCCCAGATCAATCTCCATTCCCGGCTTTTTCAAAAAGATCGTCATGTCGTGGTCATTTAGCTCAACGTCGTGCGGATCGATCAGTTTAAGGCGTTCTTGAATCTCCGCCTCGCTTGGTACATGAGCATCGTCAAAGCCAATGTGCCACAGTTTTACCAAAGGACCGATCAAGGCATCAAAGCCATTGTCTTCCAGGCTGATGGCAATGGCTTTTTTGGCAAGATGGTAGCTGGCATGAGAAACCTGTACGGGATGCTGGCCGGCTGCCTGATTAACGGCCATCAGCTCTGAATGATCGCGATTGACGGTCAGGATGTCTTCATAATGGGCAATCAGTGCATAGGCATCGTCCAAATCGCGCTGCTCGGCACTCCCAAACGCCGTTAAAACGATGTTGGTGCCAAGACCATAATAGCTTTTGGAGATGGTATGCTGGGCCAGATTGCTGATAATTTGGGGATGATCGTTTGACCAAAGAGGGGTTTTGTTTTCCATTGAGGTCGTCCTTTCTACGCTTGCGGTTTATTAATGTCATTATAACCTTGCGGGGCTTTTAGAAACGAGCAAAATTAAGTTAATTATCGAACAAATATAGCTAAAAAATCAGGTAGCAATTTAAAAATAGTTTTTTAAAATCAGTTGATGAAACACCGATGAATTCGTTTACGCGACTTTTGTCAAATAATTGCGAAAATATTCACAATATCTCTAGTAAAAATCATTTAAAACGAGTAAGATGGACCCGTAAAGGTTAAATCAAGGAAGGGGTCTTGAGTCATGCATTCATTCTTAAGTATCGATGTCGGTGGGACAGCGATTAAGTATGCCTTGCTGAACAACGCCGGTCAGATTACCAAAAAAGACAAGGTACCGACGCCTACCAGCAGCCTGACTGAATTTATGAAGTCGCTTTATGCAATTATTGATCAGTACCAAGCTCAGATCAGCGGATTGGCGATCTGCGTTCCTGGCAAGGTTGATCCGCAAAAGCAGGTGGTCGTTTTTAGCGATACGCTGCCGTTTTTGAAGAACTGGGATCTGCCAAAACTGTTTAAGGAACATTACCGTAAGATTCTGCCGATTGCCGTTGAAAACGAAGGACGCGCGGCAGCGTTAGCCGAGTCCTGGCTGGGCAACCTGCATGGTGAAACGGATGCCGCGGCCATTCTTTTGGGAACGGACATCAGCTCAGGAATTATCACCAATGGCCAATTAAACTATGGTGCACATGCTGGTGCCGGGATGCTGAATTTTGTACCAACCAATTTTAAAGCTGAAGGAACCGATCGCTTGGCCGGCTTTAACGGCTCATCGGTCAAGATGATCCAAGACGTTATCAAAGCTTCTGGCCTGCCAGAAGGTGCCGATGGCCAGGCTGCCTTTCGGATGATTGAGGCTGGCAACCCAGATGCAGCCAAGGTCTTTAACGAATATTGCTACCAGATTGCCTGCTTGATTTTGAGCATGCAGGCAATCGTCGATTTGAACAAGGTCGTGATCGGTGGCGGAATCTCAGCGCAGCCGGTTCTGATCAAGACCATCAATGATCAATATGACCAGCTGGTTGACTCAATGCCAATCGTCAAAAAAGAAATGGTCAAGCCAAAGATCGAACCTGCCAAGTTTAAAAATGATGCCAATCTGTATGGGGCTTTGGACGCTTTGCTGCTGAAACTCGACGAGCAAAATTAAAAAATTATTAGAAAAGGGACTTGCACTTATTGACAGTCCTTGCTAGAATAGTTTGTAATCTTTGATCGTAGAGGAGTTAGTAGCCGATTTTTCTGCTTAAAGAGACCGGACGGGGGTGCAAGTCCGGAGCAGACCTTGGTGAACTGGCCTCAAAAAATTGCTGCTGAATCAATAGTAGGCGGCAACGTGAAATTCGCGTTAAGAATCTCAAGTGCCATGCATAATGCGTGGAATTCAGGTGGTACCGCGGATTTTAGATTCGTCCTGCATTTGTTGCAGGGCGTTTTTTTATACGATCAAGCCTACCGAAAATTAGGATTTTAAAAGGAGCAATAGCAATGGCTTACGATCACAAAACGATTGAAAAGAAATGGCAGCGCTACTGGAAGAAGAACAAGACCTTTAAGGCCGAGATCAACAAGGACCAAAAGAAGTACTATGCTTTAGACATGTTCCCATACCCATCTGGACAAGGGCTGCATGTTGGTCACCCTGAAGGCTACACCGCTACGGACGTGGTTTCTCGGATGAAGCGGATGCAAGGCTACAACGTGCTGCACCCAATGGGCTGGGATGCCTTTGGTCTGCCGGCTGAACAATATGCCTTAAAGACTGGTCATAATCCAAAAGGCTTTACCAACCAAAATATCGACCACTTCAGAGATCAGATTCAATCGCTGGGCTTCTCATACGATTGGGATCGTGAAGTCAACACGACTGATCCAAACTACTACAAGTGGACGCAATGGATCTTTGAACAGCTCTACAAGAAGGGGCTGGCCTACGAAGACGAGATCATGGTCAACTGGGCCCCCGACTTTATGGGTGGTACGGTTGTTTCCAATGAAGAAGTCGTTGATGGCAAAACAGAACGTGGCGGCTACCCAGTTTACCGTAAGCCAATGAAGCAATGGGTCTTGAAGATCACGGCCTATGCTGATCGTTTGATTGATGATCTGGACCTGGTTGACTGGCCAGAAAGCGTTAAGGAAATGCAGCGCAACTGGATCGGCCGTTCTGAAGGGGCTTCCGTCTTCTTTGGTATTGATGGTCATGATGACAAGATCGAGGTCTTCACGACGCGTCCTGACACGCTGTTTGGTGCCTCATACGTTGTTTTGGCACCAGAACTGGACCTGGTCGATGAATTAACGACGCCTGAACACAAGGCTGAAGTTGAAGCCTACAAAGAAACAACGTCACGCCGCTCGGATCTGGAACGGACTGACTTAAACAAGGACAAGACTGGTGTATTTACTGGATCTTACGCCATTAACCCGGTTAACGGCGAAAAGCTGCCAATCTGGATTTCAGACTACGTTTTGGCCTCATACGGTACTGGTGCGGTAATGGCCGTGCCTGCCGGTGACCAGCGTGACTGGGACTTTGCCAAGAAGTTTGATCTGCCAATCAAGCCAATCATCAAGGATGCCGACATTTCCGAAGCCGCTTATGCTGGTGATGGTGAGCACATCAACTCTGGCTTCTTGGATGGCATGAAGATTGAAGAAGCCAAAAAGGCGATGATTGACTGGCTGGAAGAACATGATGCCGGCCACAAGAAGGTCAACTACCGGCTGCGCGACTGGATCTTCTCTCGGCAACGCTACTGGGGTGAGCCAATTCCGGTTATTCACTGGGATGACGGTACGACTTCATTGGTTCCAGAAGACGAGCTGCCATTAAAGCTGCCTGACATGAAGAACATTGAGCCATCTGGTACCGGTGAGAGTCCACTGGCCAACGCAACTGATTGGATCAACGTTTATGACGAAAACGGTCGTCATGGTCTGCGTGAAACCAACACGATGCCACAGTGGGCCGGTTCATCATGGTACTGGCTGCGCTACACGGATCCGCACAACGAAAAGGAATTTGCTTCCAAAGAGGCACTGGACTACTGGTCACCGGTTGATCTGTACGTTGGT
Source organism: Limosilactobacillus mucosae DSM 13345 (assembly GCF_001436025.1). Classification (GTDB taxonomy): domain Bacteria; phylum Bacillota; class Bacilli; order Lactobacillales; family Lactobacillaceae; genus Limosilactobacillus; species Limosilactobacillus mucosae. The sequence continues at coordinate 52,661 of NZ_AZEQ01000013.1, forward strand.
GGGGCCGAACACGCCGTCTTGCACCTGCTGTACGCTCGTTTCTGGCACAAGGTTCTCTATGACTTGGGCTACGTGCCAACGCCAGAGCCATTTATGAAGTTGGTTAACCAAGGGATGATTCTGGGCTCCAACCACGAAAAAATGTCCAAGTCCAAGGGCAATGTCGTTAACCCAGATGACATCGTAGAACAATACGGTGCGGACACGCTGCGGCTGTACGAAATGTTTATGGGTCCTTTGACTGAGTCCGTGCCTTGGGATACTAAGGGATTGCACGGTGCCTACAAGTGGATCAACCGGGTATGGCGTTTGATGATGGATGACAACAACCATCTGCGTGACCGTGTTTCCAACTTTAATGATGGCAAGCTGACGCACATCTACAACCAGACCGTCAAGAAGGTTACGGAAGACTTTGAGCGGATGCACTTCAACACGGCGATTTCCCAACTGATGGTCTTTGTTAATGAGGCCTACAAGGTTGATGATCTGCCGGTTGAATACATGGAAGGTCTGATCAAGATGATCTCACCAGTTATTCCACACGTTGCCGAAGAACTTTGGAGTCAATTCCACGTTTCCGATACGATTGCCTACCAGCCATGGCCAACTTACGATCCAAAAGCCTTGGAAGAAGCCACGGTTGAAATGATCGTCCAGGTTAACGGCAAGGTTCGTGCTCGAATCGAAATGCCAAAGGATGCCGACAAAGAAACGGCTCAAGCAAAGGCATTAGCCAACGAACACGTACAAAAGTTCATTGAAGGTAAAGAAATCAAGAAGGTTATCGTCGTACCAAACCACATTGTCAACATCGTGGTGAAGTAAGCGATGATTAATCAAAAGGTCGGCATTCGGCATCGTCGAAGCTGGCCTTTTTACTTTTGAGAAAGGAATTAAAAATGGAATTAGTCAGTTACGCAGCGGTTTTTACACCGACGGCAAAAGAGATTCAAGTTGATTTTCCCGATGTACCAGAGGCTTTTACGCAAGGGCAGACCATGGATGAGGCCATTGAAAATGCCAAGCTGGGTCTGGCAATCGTGATCAACGATAAATTAGGGCATTTTGAACCGGCGCCAAAAGTCACCCCACTTGAGCAGGTGCAAAAAGCATTTCCTGATCATGAGGTGCGCATGGTTGAGGTTGATCTGGAAAAATATTGAGATGCTTAATTGCCGTAATGGCGGGAATTAAACGTAGCGGGATGTGTTTGGTAAAATGTCTTACTAAAGATAAGAGGTTGACATTTGAAAACCAGCTCGCTATAATAAAATCATTAATTTTTTAAGAGAATTTTAATCATTAAATCATTGCGGAAGGGAGGAATTTTCATGTTGAATAATCAGTTTGCATCACGGAAAATTTCTGCCCTTGTGTCAATGATGGCCTGTTGTTAATTCATCCTCAGTCGATTGATCGATTTGAGGCCTTTTTGGGTTCCTGAATTTTTGGGGAACTCAAAAGGCTGTTTGAGGAAGGAAGAGACAGCAGGCCTTTTTTATGCATTTTTAGATTAGACATTATGCAATTATTTGTCTAAAAGGGGAGTGAGAAATTTTGAGTTGGACGATCATTCAGCAGAGTCTGCCTGAATTTGCCAAGGGCTTTCGACTGACGCTGTGGCTGTCGTTGGTTGGAATTCTAGGCGCCATGGTCGTGGGCATCATCGTCAGTCTGGTGCGGTATTTCAAGGTCCCGTATCTGGCTGGTATCCTGGGCGCTTATGTTGAGCTGGCCCGCAATACGCCGCTTTTGATTCAGCTGTTCTTTTTGTACTACGCCTTTCCGGTAATTGGCTGGAAAATGAGCGCGGCTACCTGTGGGATCGTTGGTCTGATCTTTTTAGGGGGCGCCTACATGGCAGAAGGGTTCAGCGGCGGCTTTAACGGCGTGGCCAAGACGCAGCTTGAATCCGGCAGGGCCCTGGGAATGAGCCGCTGGCAGCTGGCCCGTTATGTAGTCTTTCCGCAGGGATTTGCACTGTCGGTACCTGCTCTGGCTGCCAACGTGATTTTTTTGATTAAAGAAACCTCGATTTTTTCGGTGATTGCTATTCCAGAACTGACGAATACGGCTCTGGATCTGATCGGGCTGTATTATCGCTCCAATGAATATTTGTTTGTTTTGGTAATCGCTTATGCAATCATCTTGATCCCATTGTCTTTGATTTTGACTTGGCTGGAAAGGAAGGTTCGCTATGGCACATTCGGGAATTAACGTTTTGTTTGAGGGCCACAACTTTGTCCGACTGCTAGGCGGGCTGTGGACCACGGTTTGGATCGCAGCATTATCTTTGCTGATTGGGTTGGCGTTGGGCGCGCTGCTGGGGATCTTGCGGACGTTTAAGAATCGGCTGCTGCGCTTGATTTTACGGCTTTATCTAGAATTTTTCCGGATCGTGCCCACGGTTGTGCTGCTGTTTTTGGCCTATTACATCCTGCCAAGAATGATGCATGTGGCCAACCTCCCTGGATCTTTGATGGCCGTTGTTGCCTTTGCCTTATGGGTAGCCGCGGAATTCAGCGATATCGTTCGAGGAGCTTTGATCTCGGTTCCTAAGCATCAGCGGGAATCGGGTATGGCGTTGGGCTTGAACCGCCACCAGCTGTTTAGATATGTTTTGTTGCCCCAAGCATTTCGCCTGGAGATGCCGGCAACGATCAATCTGGCAACGCGGGTGATTAAAACGACCTCACTTTTGATGATGATCAGCGTGATGGATGTCATCAACATTGGTCAGCAGATTATCGAGGCCAATAATCATCTTTATCGAACAGGGGTCTTTTGGGTCTATGGTTTGATTTTCGTGTTTTATTTCCTGGTGGATTATCCACTGTCGCGCTGGGCAAAAAAGATGGATGCCAAGCAAGCAGATTAAGGGGGATGTCTTTTGACTGAAGAAATTTTAAAAGTAGCACATTTAAACAAGTTTTACGGTAAACGTCAAGTCTTGTTCGATATTAACTTTGATCTCAAAAAAGGTGAGGTGCTGGCACTGCTGGGGCCTTCTGGATCAGGCAAGAGTACGACGATTCGCACGTTGAACGGCTTAGAGGACTTTCAAAGCGGTCAGATCACTTTTGAAGGCCAAAACGTGATTCCAGATGAAAAGCATTGGCAAGAGCTGCGGCAAAAGATCGGCATGGTTTTTCAAAGCTATGACCTGTTTCCAAATATGACGGTTTTAGAAAACATCGTCCTGGCACCAACCAAGGTTCAGCACCGGGAACAAAAGGAGGCAGAAGCTGAAGCCAAAAAACTGCTGGCCATGGTTGGCTTGAGCGATTATGCGCAGTCTTACCCGCGGCAGCTGTCAGGTGGGCAAAAACAGCGGATTGCCATCGTCAGAGCGCTGGCGATGCATCCGGACTTGATGCTGTTTGATGAGGTCACGGCCTCATTGGATCCTGAGATGGTAAGAGGAGTCTTGGAGATCATCAAGAAACTGAGTGACGAAGAAGACATGACGATGCTGATCGTAACCCATGAGATGAATTTTGCCGCCCAGATTGCCGATCGGGTGCTGTTTTTGGAAGATGGTCATATTTTAGAGGATACGCCGGGTCAGCAGTTCTTTAAGCAGCCGCAGACCGAGCGTGCACAGAAGTTCTTAGAGAGTATGGATTTTTAAGTGTTTTTGAGAAAAGGGGAATTAATTATGAAAAAGCAGAGTCTAAAAAAACTGATTCAAACGCTGGTATTGGCCCTGGGAGCATTTTTGCTGGCATTTGCACCATTGGCAGGTACGTTGACGGCCCATGCCGCTGATAATCAAAGTTCGGTTTCGGCAATCAAGAAGCGTGGCTATATCAAGATTGCCGTCTTTGGCGACCTGCCGCCATATGGCTGGGTCAACAAGGATGGCAAGCGCGTAGGATATGATCTGTATCTGGCACGGCGGATTGCCAAGGACTTAGGCGTCAAGGCCAAGTTCGTACAGGTTAACGCCAACAACCGAGTTGACACGCTGAACTCTAACAAGGCGGATCTGGTTTTGGCCAACTTTACGGTCACGCCGGAACGTAAGCAGACGGTTGATTTTGCCAAGCCATACATGAAGGTTTCCGTTGGGGTCGTTTCTAAAAAGAGCGATCCAATTACTAAGGTCAGCCAATTAAAGGGACAAAAGCTGATCGTCAACAAGGGAACGACGGCGGAACAATACTTTACTCAACACCAGACCGGCGCCAGTCTTTTGAAGTTTGACTCCAAGACGCAGCAGTTCAACGCGCTTAAAAATGGTCGGGCCAAGGCATTGGCTGACGATAACTCTTACCTGTACGCTTGGGTCAAGAACAATCCTAAGTACACGGTCGGCATCAAGCAGTTGGGTAAGAGCTCATACATCGCCCCAGCTGTTAAGAAAGGGAACAAGTCACTTTTGAACTGGACCAACAAGGAAATCACCAAGCTTAACGGTGAAAACTTCTTTGAAAAAGACTACAATCAAGAGTTGAAGCCTTACTTCGGTTCCGAGGTTAAGGCTAGCGACATCATTTTGACTAATCAAAAATAGTCATTGATGAATGCTCTAAAATATGAACTGTAAAAACGTCGTCGGTTAATTGCCGCGGCGTTTTTTAATTGATTGATGGATGAATGTGATTTACTAAATTTTTAGTACAGAGTAAAAAATTTAGTTGACATGAGAAAACTACGTGACTATAATGAGTAAAAATTAAGAAAAACATTAAATAATAATTACAAAAGCGTTGAAGAGAAGAGTAGGCTGCTTTATTAGTGTTTCAGCGACTGCCGTTAGTGAAAGGGCAGCACGAACCAGCAGCTGAAGATAAGCTTGGAGCAAGGCGTTTGGTCAAATTGGCTGAATTCCCGGCAGGATCCGTTACCATCCCAGACATCAATTGGTGTTGTTGAGGCCGCTGTGGGCAATCCAGCGGTAAAATCGGGTGGTACCACGTCGGATCAGCTGCGTCGTCCTGAATCTATCAATTAGGTTCAGGGCTTTTTTATTGCCTTGAGAAAGGGGAAAGACATGACAGAATTTAATACCAGACTGGTACACGGACCAGCCCAAAATGACAATCAGACGGGAGCCGTCAACGTACCGATCTATACTTCAACGACCTACCGCTATCCTAAAATTGGGGCACCGGTACAGTATGACTACGGACGTTCGGGCAATCCAACGCGCCAGTACCTGGAAGATCAATTAGCGGCTCTGGAACATGGCACGCGGGGATTTGCGCTTTCTTCTGGGATGGCGGCGATTCATACGGCATTGGCGATTTTTAAAGCCGGTGACCACATTATCGTTGGCGATCAGATCTATGGCGGCACGTTTCGGCTGCTCAATCAGTTCTTTAAACGCTGGGGACTGAGTGCAACACCGGTTGACACCAGAGATCCGGCGGCCATTGAACGCGCGATCCAGCCCAATACCAAGGCCGTTTATTTTGAGCCGGTTACCAATCCGCTGCTGCAGGTGACTTCAATTGCCGCTGTAGCTAAGGTTGCTAAAAAACACGACTTGCTGACAATCGTCGATAACACTTTCTTAAGTCCCTATCTTTGTCAGCCATTGCCTTTAGGTGCCGATATCGTAATTCACAGTGCAACTAAATACCTGGCTGGGCATTCTGATGTCAGTGCGGGCGCGGTGATTACCAATGATGAAAAATTAGGCGACCGGCTCTACTTTGTGCAAAACGCGCTGGGGGCCGTGCTTTCACCAGAAGATAGCAATCTGGTTCGGCGCGGGCTGCAGACTTTAAGCGTCAGAATGGATCGCCAGCAGGCCAATGTCAAGGCAATCATTGCTCATCTGCAGCCGCTGCCAGCCGTCAAAAAAATCTATTATCCCGGTCTGTTCGGCCAGCCAGGCTATGAAACGCTCAGCAGCCAGGCCAAGGGTGCGGGCGGCGTGCTTTCGATCGAGCTGGCTGACAATGTAGACGCAGTTAGGTTCGTTGATTCGCTGCAGCTGTTTCAACTGGCAGTCAGCCTAGGCTCAGTGGAAAGTCTGGTTGAGCTGCCAAGCAAGATGAGCCACGCAGAGCTTTCGCCAGCTGAGCAGCTTAAAGCCGGAATTACGCCGGGGCTGATCAGATTAGCGGTTGGCATCGAGGATCAGCGCGACTTGATCGCGGACCTTGATCAGGCATTAGCCAAGGCAGTTTGATTCTCAGCAGGTCTTTATAGCGCTGGCATGCAGCATTAGAACGCATGGATCAAAACAGTCGATCACCAGTTGAATGAATCAGAAAATACCAGAAAGAGGGAATTATTTATGTGTGAATGTCAAAATAAGGAAACTGAACTGTCACTGGCAACCATCGCGGCTCAGGCCGGTAATCATGAAGATGAGCGTGGTGCGGTGGCCCTGCCGATCTATCTGTCGTCTAATTATCGTCACCCAACCTTAAAAGAGGCCATCAATTTTGATGCGACCAAAGACTATACCTACTCGCGCCTTTCAACGCCCAATCGCCGTGCCGTTGAAAAGACGCTGGCCAAATTGGAGGGCGGGACGGCAGCTTTTGCAGTCAGCTCTGGGATGGCGGCCGTTCAGCTCGCATTAAGCATCCTTGAAACCGGCGATCGTTTGATTTCACTGGATGATCTGTATGGCGGCGACTTTCGCTACTTTGATTATCTGAATCGGCATGCCGGGATTGAGTTTGATCAATGGGATGGCCGGTCGATTGCTGAACTGGTTGCCAAGCTGACGCCAAAAACCAGAATCGTCTGGCTGGAGACGCCTTCTAATCCAACCATGAAAGAAATTGACATTCAAGCAGTCGCAGCGGCCGTTCATGAATATGATCCGCAAATCAAAGTGATCGTTGACAATACCTTTTACACGCCAATCTATCAGCGGCCACTGCTAAAAGGAGCTGACGTGGTTATTCACAGCGCGACTAAGTATCTGTCCGGGCATAACGATTTGCTGGGCGGGGCCGTGGTCGTTAAGGATGAAAAACTGACTCAGGCATACTACGACTACTACATTACGACTGGCGATACCTTGGATTCATTTGACTCTTGGCTGCTTTTGCGAAGTCTTAAGACGCTTAAGGTGCGCATGGCTCAGCACACTAAAAATGCCCAGGCCGTCGTTGAGTATCTTAAGCAGGCGCCGGAAGTCGAAAAAGTGCTTTATCCAGGTAAAGGCGGTATGATCAGCTTTTATCTAAAAGAGGCTGATCAGGTTGAAAGACTGCTTGATCACGTTAAGGTAATCACCTTTGCCGAGAGTCTGGGCGGGATCGAAAGTCTGATTACGATTCCCTACTATCAGACGCACGCGGACGTTTCAGTCGAGCAGCGGCAGCGATTGGGGATTACGCCTAAGTTGTTGCGGCTGTCGGTTGGTCTTGAAGATGCGGCTGATCTGATTGCCGATATCAAACAGGCTTTAGCAGCGACCCGTTAAGGTTTTCTTAACAAATTGTGAATTGATTTGCGCTGACTGCCAATTCAAGCTAGAATAGTTAGGATTATTTTTTGAAATTTTAACAATTAAAAAGGTAGGAAAGCAGCAAATTATGGATGCACAACAAAAAACGGCCCCGAGCAAGCAGGCTGCAGCCAAGGCAAAAATGCTCAGTGGGTCGGCCTGGATGACGGCAGGGAGTGTATTGTCGCGAGTTCTGGGTGCACTTTATATCATTCCTTGGGTAACTTGGATGGGGGCCTACAGTGATCAGGCCAACGCGCTTTATGCCAAGGGATACAACATCTACAACCTGTTTTTGGTGATCGCTACGGCGGGGATCCCATCCGCAATGTCGAAGCTGGTCGCCCATTATAATGGGATCAATCAGACCAACATCAGCAAAAAGCTATATCATACCGGGATGTACGTTTCAATGGCAACTGGAGTGATCGCGGCCTTGATCATGATGTTTGGCGCTTCACTGCTGGATGGCGGGGACCCCAATGAGATTCCAGTTATCCGTTCTTTGGCCTGGGCCGTACTCTTGATTCCCAGCATCAGCATCTCGCGGGGGTATCTGCAGGGGTACAGCTGGATGGCGCCATCTGCCATCTCGCAGCTGATTGAACAGCTCTTAAGAATCATCTACATGCTGGGGGCCACTTATCTGGTCATGAAGATCCAAAAAGGGAGTTGGGTCTTGGCGGTTACCCAGTCTACGTTTGCTGCCTTTATCGGGGCCTTGGGAGCAGCCGCGGTCTTGATCATGGCGCGGATTCACTACCGGCGGCCAATGGAGGCGATGCTGGAAAACAGTCTGGCGACACCAGAAATCTCGACGATACAGTTGATTGTCAAGATCGTTTATCAAGCCATCCCGTTTATCGTGATTGAATCAGGGATCACGATCTTCCAACTGATTGACCAATATACCTTCTTTAAGATGATGCCATTGGTTGGCCACTTTACCTACTATCAAATGAATACGGTCTATGCCATGTTCAGCTTTAATGCCAACAAGCTTTACATGATCATCATTGCGGTGGCTACGGCCATGGCAACAACGGTGATTCCGCTGCTGGCTCATGCACGCGCTAAAAATGATCAGGAAGGCATGCGTACGCAGATTGAAAACGCACTGGAGCTGTTCTACTTTATCATGGTGCCGGCCTCCTTGGGACTGGTTGCCATAGCACCGCAAGTCTACACGGTTTTTTATCGTTATAATCAAGCTGGGATCGTAATTTTGGAATTTGCGGCGTTTGCTTCGATTGCCATGGGACTTTACAGTGTGGCGGCCGCGATGATGCAGGGGATTTCAGAAAACCGCAAGATGATGAAAATTTTGGGAGTCGGCATGATCATCAAGCTGATTTTGCAGTTCCCATGCATCTGGCTTTTAAAAGGCATGGGCCCGCTATTGGCAACGGCCCTGGCTATGGTGGTGATGAACTACTTGATTTTGCATTCGTTTAATATGGAATTTGGTCTGCACTTTGAAGAAATGGCTAAGCCAACCAATCAGATTCTGGCCTTTTCTCTGGTCATGTTTGTGGTTACCAAGCTGGTGATGTTCGGCCTGGGCTATCTAGTTAATCCGCATGGCCGCTATGCCGCATTCTTCCTTTTGATCCTTGGCGTGGCCATTGGTGGTGTTATTTATGCTTATCTGGCACTGAAGTCACGACTGGCTGATCATTTGCTGGGCGCGCGGGCTGATCTTTTGCGCGAACGGCTGCATATGAATTAAATCAATCTGCTCGTCTCAGTTTTGGGACGGGCTTTTTTACTGCCAAGATTGTTGGTCAAAAAAGGTCAAAATATTTAACAAGATGATTGAGACGTGCTAAAACGTAGTCGTAAACAAGAAAGGAAGGCTGATTTTATTATGGAAATCAAAGAAACTACGATTAACCAGATGAAGAAGTCTCATTTCGACGTTACGGACACTGACAACCATGAAGTCGATCTAACCAAACTGGCTGAACAGCCGCAAGACGCCAAGCTGGAACTGCGCGCCAAGGGTCAGATCGTTCAGGATAATCTGACGCCCAAGCAGATTAGTATAGCGGTCAATGACTTATTTGCCGCTTAAGCAATCAAATTCGACCATCAAAAAACCATGACGCTCAGGAGACGTCATGGTTTTATTGTTTAGTCCATAAATCCAATATGCGTTTTGGAATCCTGCGCGGCAACCTTTTTCATAAAGGCAGGCAGGGCATGACTGATTTGGTGAGGCAAAACGATGTATTGATTTTCCGCGATCTGATCAGCCACGGCACTATGCGCGTAAACGGCGGCCAATACCGCGTCCAAACCGGCATCCTTGAATTCAGCCGTAAACGAGCCGACCATTCCGGCCAGCGTATCGCCCATCCCACCGACAGCCTGCGCGGCAGAACCGATTGGCAGCTTAAAGACCTGGTCATCATGATAGATTTCGGTATGGTGCTTTTTCAAGACAACGGTCGCATTCAGCTTTTGAACGGCTTTTTGATTGTTTTCAACGGACTGATCGGCAATCTTGATTCCTGAAAGCCGCTGCCATTCCATTTGATGTGGCGTGTAGATGACACTGATCTGGCAGGCTGGCTGTTTCAGATTTTCCCGGGCCATCAAGGTGATTGCTGAGCCGTCAATTACCAAGGTCTGACCATCGTGCACGTATTCAAAAACGTTTTTAAGAATGTGCAGGCTTTGCGCGTTATCGCCTAGACCAGGGCCAACGACCACCGTATCGGCCGCTACGATCAGGTCGCCAACCAGCTGATCGTCATTAAAATCGGCAAACATGGCTTCTGGCAGCTGAGCATGCAGAGCTGCCGAGTTGGCTGGGTCGGTCGCAGCCGTAACCAAACCAGTCCCGCCATAGACTGCTGCGGTTGCGGCCATGATGATGGCACCACCGAAATTCTCGTTGCCGCCGACCAGCACGATCTTGCCAAAAGTTCCTTTAAAGCTTTCCTGTGGGCGGGCTTTAATGACTTTTTGCAGAATTGACTCATCCAAGTTTTGCATATTTGATACTCCCTTTATTTAATCCAATAAAATCCACTGACGATTGATCCGTAAATCAACCCAAATAATGTTATCATTAAATCTAGGAATTTGACTAACATTGGAGGTTTTTTTTATGACGGATTGGTTAAAAGCCGCACAATCTCAAAAAGAAGAATATCTTAACGATTTGACCACGCTGATCAAGATTCCCAGCGTGCGCAATGATGATGAAGCCACACCGGAATATCCGCTTGGCCCTGCCCCAGCCCAGGCATTGAAAGCTTTCTTGGAAATGGCTGAGCAGGATGGCTTCCGCGTTAAAAATATCGATAACGTGGCTGGCTTTGCCGAATGGGGTGAAGGCGACGAGACCTTGGCAATTCTGGCCCACCTGGATGTCATGCCGGCAGGAAAAGGCTGGGAGACCGATCCATTTAACCCAGTGATCAAGGACGGCAATCTGTATGGCCGCGGCGTTTCCGATGACAAGGGCCCGGGAATGGCTGCCTACTATGCCTTAAAGTACTTGAAGGATCATGGTGCCGTCTTTAAGCAGAAGGTACGCTTTATCGTTGGTACCGATGAAGAAAACGACTGGACAGGAATGAAGCGCTACTTTGAAGTGGAGCCGGCGCCGACCTATGGCTTCTCGCCAGACGCTGAATTTCCGCTGATCAATGGTGAAAAAGGACAGGTTTCACTGCTCTTGGATATTGATGGCGGCAATGAAGGCGAAGTAGTCTTAAAGCACTTTGATTCTGGTCTGCGCTTTAACATGGTGCCGCGCGATGCTGAAGCCACGATTGAAGCCGTGGACAATGAGGCCGTGGCGACTGCGTTTACCGATTTCTTGGATGAGAATCCGATTACCGGGAGCATTGAAAGCGATGCTGACGGAATTAAATTAACCGTGGTTGGCAAGGCTGCTCATGGAATGGAACCTGAAAAAGGCATCAATGCCGGGACCTATCTGGCAACGTTTTTAAAGCAGTTTGATATTCGGGGGCATGCTGGCGACTTTATCGACTTTTTGGCCAGCTATCTGCATCTGGATACGCGCGTCAATCATTTCAATGCCGCCTTTGCCACGGATAAAATGGGCGAGATGACGATGAATGCCGGCATCTTGAAGTTTGATCAGCAGGCTGGCGGACACATTGATATGAACTTCCGCTATCCAGAGGGAATCACGGCTGACGAGATCTTAAACCGCATCAAGCCGGTCGCAGCTGATCACAATTTTGCCATTTCACGCGCTCAAGGTGAGGTGCCGCATTATGTTGACGCCGATGATCCAATCGTTACCACGCTCCTCAAGGCCTACGTTGACCAGACTGGCGATCAGACTGCCCAAGCTGAAGTCGTTGGCGGTGGTACTTACGGTCGCTTGATGAGTCGTGGGGTAGCATTTGGTGCTTTGATGCCGGATACGCCAAACACGATGCATCAGCCAAATGAATTTCAGCCGGTTGATGATCTGATCAAGTCAATGGCCATCTATATGCAGGCAATCCACGACCTAGTAGTTGAATAAAGAAAACATATTGTTCAAGAAACCGTTTTCGTGGTAAAATAATAACAAGGAAAACCAATGTAGATTTTCTTAATAAGGTTGTTTTCTGGAGGTGGCAATAATGAGTGAATACAAGAACTTGTTAGTTGGTGTTGATGGCTCCGAACAATCCAAGATGGCGGTTCAAAAAGCTATCGACATTGCTAAGCGCAATAACGCCAAGCTGCATCTGTTGAGCATCGTCAACGGTGAACGCTATCCAAACACGAGCACGGTTGGCTATGGATTCGTTGATCGTGACATCTACAAGAAAGCTACGGATGAAATGACCAAGGAACTGGCCGAGATGAAGAAGAAGGCCGAAGCTGCTGGGGTCAGTGATGTCGTAACTGATGTCAAGATCGGCAACGCCAAGATGGAACTGACGGAAGGATATGCCAAAGAACATGATGTTGACCTGATCTTGGTTGGGGCCACGGGCTTGAACATGATTGGTCGGATGATCGTTGGTTCTACGGCTGCTTACGTAATTCGTCAAGCCGACTGTGACGTCATGGTTATTAAGACCGATGAAAACAATAAGAAACTCAACGTTAAAATGGAAAGCTATCCAGAAATCTAATAGCTGACCATTTGAAAGCTGATTTTTCAAAATAGCTAGGATCTGGCAGCTGATCTGCCAGGTCCTTTTTATTTGCATGATAAAACTGAACTAGCCCAGGCTGCGATAAGGTTCTCAGTAACTGCGGCTTTCTTAGGAAACAGCGTGCCAGGGTGTTTGCTCACCAGCCATCGACTTTAGCTGCTGGTAGCTGACAGGCCATAGTCAGGTGAGCTTCGGTGACTGTGTAGTGAATACTGATGGGATTAATGAATCCGATCGTATCAAAACACTATTTAGGCAACTGCAAAAATTAACAGACGGCTGTTGGTTGATGGCATCCAGACGTTTTAGACTACTGGGGTTGCCACTGTTTATCAATGAATGATTGGCTGGCTGAAATTATAATATCTTTCAATTTGGGAATGTTATATAATTGGCGTTGCACAAGGTTAAGGGTAAGGGAGTTGAGGAATATGAACTCGCGCACGAAAATGTCTTTGGGCATTATCGCAACGCTGCTGGTCATCGTGATTGGCGTGATGACCTGGCATCAAAGAACTCATTTTAATAAGAATACAACCATCAATGGCGTGGCCGTAGGGGGCTTAACCGCGCAGCAGGCTTATGACAAAGTGGCCAAGACCAAGCTGACCAACGAAGTAAAGCTGGATGGCAAGGTGATCTATCAAGGCCAATCCAGCAGCGCGGGATTTACCAAGAGTGATCTGAGCAAATTCCAAACGGCCCTAAAAAAACAAGTCACGTTCTTTCCTTCCAGCAAGGCCAAGAATGTCAAGGTTGTCCCAAGTCATGTCGATAAGACGCGGATTGCAGCAATGCGGGCAGCTTTAAAGGCCAATATCGAAAAAGAAAATGCTGGTCGCAAGGCGCCGGTTGATGCCAAAGCGGTTTTGGCAAATGGCAAAGTCACGATCAAGCCGGCCCAAAAAGGCAATCGTTATGATACCGAAGCGCTTTTAAAAGACTTTGATCAAAATGCAGCCAACGTTAAGATCGTGCTGCATAAGCAATATCAACATCCATTGGCAGCCAGCAGCAAAACGGTTAAGCAGGAAGCCGTCAAGTTAAGGGCACTGCTTAATCAAAAGCTGACTTATCAAGTCGAAAACAAGACCTACACTTTAACGACCAATGATATTATTACCAAAGCTACGTATCTGAATCACCAATATCAATTTGATACCACAGCGCTAGACAAGCTGGTCAAAAAGGTGAACAAGAATCAATCGACTCTGGATAAGAGCTTTACGTTTACCACGCACAGCGGCAAGCAGATCAAAACAGCGACGGGCGGTTCATATGGCTGGCGGCTTAGTGAGACTAAAGCAGCGGCTACTTTAACCAAGGCCTTGATCAACCATCAGACCAGCGTCAATGCCAAAAACGACGTCTATGGAGTTGGCTATAATACTGGCGGCATTGGTTATGGCACGACATCAAACCATGGTATCGGTAATACCTACGCAGAAGTCTCGATTTCCGACCAGCACGTTTGGTTTTACAAGGACGGCAAATGCGTTTTTGATGCCAGCGTGGTTACTGGTAAACATAGCAGTGGCGATGATACGCCTAAGGGAGTCTGGTACATTATGTACAAGCAGCGAAACACTACTTTACGAGGTACCAGCGACAACGGTTCAGCTTATGCTTCGCCAGTCAGCTATTGGGCACCGTTTACCGATAGTGGCTGTGGATTTCATGATGCCAGCTGGCGAACGGACTGGTCAAGCACGGCTTATCTGAACAACGGTTCCAACGGCTGTGTCAATATGCATACCAGTGACGCGGGAACGGCATATGATTCATTGAGTCAATATGAACCGGTAATCGTTTATTAGCTTTGATGATACCGTGTCCAATTAAAATAACGGACTTTAGGAGTCAATTTAATTAAAAACCGTACTGTCTCAAGCTTTTTCTGAGCCTAAGACAGTGCGGTTGTTTTATTTTGCTAATTAATTTCAGCCTGGCTCAAGCAATTGAGGCAGGTTTTTTAGTGCCAATCAGTGTTTTTTGACATATGGAATATCAGGAGCAAAAGAAAGGATGATTTAACTATGATCAAAAAACAAATCTGGCTGACGAGTCTGGTAACGATGACGATGGTTTTACAGCTGATGGCACCGGTTTTGGCAGCCCAGACAGCAGTAGGCAATGAGCCGAATGGAGCTGATTTTAAGGCTCAGCTGCCTGCGGTCATTAATTCTTCAAGTGATGGCAGCATAGGGGATGACTTTAAAAACAACTGGCTGGCAAAATATCAAACTGCCTATCAGCAGGGATTACAGGATGCCATGGCCGACAAGCCGCAGCTGCCGCCTGATCAAGAACCGATTAAAACGGCTTATTGTCAAGGCTTTAAAGATGGCAGCCAGCTGGCCTTGGAGCACGCTGATTGGCTAAAGCGCGTGCAGGAATCGCAGCAAAATGTCGTACCAGTCTTGAATGATCAGACAGCCGCGGACCACGGTGCTGATAACAATGAATCAGCAGGCAATGAACAGGAAGCTGATCAAGACAATGCTCAGCTGTCATCTGATCAGGCAACCAGTGAAGTGCCAAGCGCAAATCAGCATTACGCGCCGCTTTGTCCGACCAGGGATCAGGCTCGGTTTATCGCGCATCTGGGACCAATCGCGCAAAAAGTTGGCCAAAACCATGATCTTTATGCTTCGGTTCTGATTGCACAGGCTGCCTTGGAAAGCAATTGGGGAACCAGCGAGTTAAGCCGAGTTCATCATAATCTATTCGGCATCAAGGGAACCTGGCATGGTCATGGCGTTTCAATGATGACGCAGGAATGCCTCAGTGGTAAGCCAGCCATCGTCACAGGGACCTTTAAGAGCTATACCGATGAAAAAGCGTCGTTAAGCGATTATGCTGCCGTTTTGGATCAGCCGATGTATGCTGGTGCTCATCGCAGCAATGCACCTACCTATCGATCGGCAACCGGTTTTTTAAAGGGTCGCTATGCTACGGATCCTAAGTATGACCAAAAGCTGAATCAACTGATTGAAGCCTATCAGCTGACGCGTTTTGATCGTCCAGTCAATCAAGCAGCCAATTCGTCGCTTAGTCGCCCAGGAACGGATCAACGTCATCAGCAGCATCAAACGGCTGCCTTGGTTGAATCAAGGAGACCCACGCAAAAAAAGCAGCCGCAAAAAGCCGTTCATCAGCATACCTGGCTGCCGGTTGCCAGCGGGATCGGCAGTGTCGGCATTTTAGCGGTGCTGCGGCGAATGTATCTAAAATAAAAACCACCGTGTAGTCAGGCGACTCCAACGATGGTTTCATTAATCTGCTGGCTGATCGGTAATGCCAAGTCAATCAGCGGTTTAAATGCAGCGATTGATTTAGCGAATCTGGGCCAGCCGCTCGTCAATCATCCCCAGAACAGTGGCAACGTTTTGCGGATCTTCCAGGTCGTATTTATCCAGATCGATCTTCATCTTAGGACTGGCATCGTATTCTTGATACCAGTCTTGATAGGCGCTCCACATTTTGTAGTAGTAGTCCTTAAGCTCAGGGTTGTTGTCGATCTGTTCATAGTCGCGGCCCCGTTTTTTGATTCGGTAGAGAATGGTCTCAAAAGAAGTTTCTGAATAAACCATCAAATCAGGCGCTTTTTTAGGCAGCTTGTTCAAATCGTTCATCATATTGTCAAGCAGCTTTAGGTAAACGTCCAGCTCCGTATCAGAGATGTTGCCTTCCGCGTTGTTTTCCTTGGTAAACAACGCGTCTTCATAGATTGAGCGATCCAGCACGTTGTTGTCATCGCTTAATGCCTGCTTGATCATGGAAAACCGCTTGTTTAAAAAGTAGATCTGCAACAGGAAGCCATACTGTTTCGGATCCTTGTAGTAAAGCGGCAATACCGGATTTTCGCCCACCGGTTCAAAAAAGGCTTTCGTGTGTAGGTGATCGGCAATCTTAGCTGTAAGCGTTGTTTTGCCGACCCCAATCATTCCTGCTGTAATAATCACCATGTTGGCCCCTCTTTACATAAAAATTCAACTTGACCATCTTACTACAAAATATAGTGCCTGCCCATAAAATAAATCCATATTTTGTGGACAACTGACAGACAAGGCGAGTCAACAAGGCATCATCTGGGCAATTGAGCGCATCAAAAAAAATTTGCCGTTTACATTTGAAACAGGCAAAATAAAAATAGCAATTTTTGAGAGGACGTTAAAAATGATTGAACACATGAATGAGCCACAGATTCGCGAGCAATTGACAATCAGCCAGCAGCAGGGAACCTTAGTTGAGGTATATAACTTTGCCGATGACGATACCTTTAACGTTGGATTCGTGATTGCCATGGATCCGCTGTTCGTTTTACTGATGACTTTGGATTGGGACTGCAAGATCAATGGCTTGACGCTGGTCCGCATTAAAAGCATTCATGCCGTTAGAAGCCAGACTGACTATTTGACGACCTGTTCTTATAAAAGCAAGGTAGCTCAAGAATATGGGTATTTTGATATTTTTGGCCTGCAGCGTTTTTTGCGTGAGCATGATTTTAGCCACGTCAACTTGCTGAACACGCTTTTGAAAGATTCCATTGACCATGAGCTGCCGGTGGTGATTGGTACGCAAAAATACAAGGGCCGCGATGACTTTGAGGGAATGGTACATGAATTGACGCACATCGGCTTGACGCTGCATTATTATAACGAGCATGACCTTTCATCGCTTTGGACCTATGATATTTTACTGGCCCAGATTGACTATCTGCGGGTACGTGGTTTTCAGGCTATGCAGACCAAGGCGATTATGGAAGGCGTTTTTCACCAAAATTAAAAAAATTATTGGTTTATTACAATTATTTAAAGGTCAGCAGGTAAATATGTGGTAAACTGATCCGTAAATAGGTTTACTAATGAAACAAGAGGAAAGCACACATTATGAAACACAAAGTAACAATTCGCGATCTGGCAAAGGCTGCTGGGGTTTCGGTCACGACGGTATCGCAGATTTTAAACGGCAAGGGGCAGCGCTTCAGCCAAGCTACACAGCAGCGAGTCTTGGAACTGCGCGATCAGATGAATTACGTTCCTGATTTTAATGCGCGCAATCTGATCATGCGCTCTTCTAAAACGATTGGCGTCTTGGTACCTAACATTGGCAATCCATTTTTTAGTACGTTCATTCGCGGTGTGCAGGAAGCAGCTCGTCAAGCCGAGTTTATGCCGCTGATTTTTAGTGCCAACCATGAGGAAAAACTGGAACGCTACTATCTTGGCCGCTTGATTGAACGGGCTGTTGATGGCTTGATTATTGCCAGTTCTTCGATTACGACCGACACGATTGAACAGCTGTTAAAGCCAAATGATATTCCGTATCTGTTGTTCGACCAAAACGAGGCCAATGGTGGGGACCGACTTTTGATCGACGACTATCAAGGCGGCTATCTGGCAGCTGAGCATCTGGCTGGTCTGGGACATCAGCATGTGGTCAGCATCATGCCGGAAAACATGACTGACAACTTGAATCACCGGCTGCGGGGCTTGATTGACGGCCTGCGTAAGCACCATGTTGATTTTAACGAGCAGACCGACGTGATTTATGGCGAGCTGACCAAGCATGGCGGCTATTCGTGTACTAAGGGCGTGTTGGAAGAGCATCCGACGGCAGTTTTTGCGGCCAACGATGAAATGGCGATCGGGCTTTACCGTGGCTTGGCCGAAAATGGCGTCAGCGTGCCAGACGATATTTCAGTAGTGGGTTTTGACGACATTGACCTGGCTGAATACGTCACGCCAAAACTAACAACGATTCAGCAGCCGATCCGCGAAATCGGCGAACAGGCTACCAAGATGCTGTTTAATCGGATTCAAAACCCAGATACGGCCATTCAGACTTCCTACTTCGGCGTTAAGCTGGTTGTCAGAGATAGTACCAAGCAGGCATAGACTTGTTTGCACATAAGCTGATATGCTAAAATAGTGTAGTTAAGAAATACTGATTTAATCACACATAAAAGCATTTACTAATTTGCTGAGTGCATCAAAACGCAAAGGAGACTTTGAAATGACGAATAAAGTTACGGTCGTTGGTAGTCTGAACGTTGATACGACGCTGCGAATCAAGCGGATGCCATTGCCTGGCGAAACGCTGTCATCCGAAAGCAAGAGCAGTGCCGCTGGTGGCAAGGGGGCCAATCAGGCAGTTGCTGCGGCGCGTGCTGGTGCAGATACCAAGTTTGTTGGCCGGGTTGGCAATGATCAAGCAGGTCAGTTTATGATTGACTCATTAAGCGAAAATCATATCGACACGCGCTACATTACCAAAGATGAGCATGCCGGAACTGGCTCGGCCACGATTCTGCTCGATGACAATGGCCAAAACAGTATTTTGGTTTATGGCGGGGCTAACCAGTGCGTTTCCCCAGCTGATGTTGATAATGCCCAAGCTGCCATTGCAAACGCCGATTTTGTGATCGCGCAGTTTGAAACGCCGCAGGAAACGACGCTGGAAGCATTCAAACTGGCTAAGCAGCATGGCGTTAAGACGATTCTGAATCCGGCACCGGCGGCCAAGATCGACCCTGAAATCTTGAAGGTTACGGATCTGATTATTCCAAACGAAACCGAATGTGCCACGCTGACCAACGTTATCATTGCAGACGAGACTTCAATGCTTGAAGCTGCTGGTCACTTTGCACAGATGGGGGTCAAGAACCTGATCATTACGGTCGGCAGCAAGGGTGCTTTCTACTGCACGCAAAACGGCTATGACTTTGTGCCAGCCTTTAAGGTACACGCGGTTGACACGACGGCAGCTGGCGATACGTTTATTGGTGCCTTGAGTTCTCAATTAAAGCCTGACATGAGCAACATCAAAGAAGCATTGATCTTTGCTCAGCGGGCCAGCTCAATTACGGTTCAGCGGATGGGAGCTTTACCATCAATCCCAACGCTGGCAGAAATTGAAGCCGCCAGTCAAAACTAGTCAAAAATCAGTTTTTTTGGCGTTACCGATGATAAAAAGCGAGATCAACGTCTTTGATGACTTGATCTCGCTTTTATTAAGCGTTTGGAAAAGAAGGTCTTAAAAATGACAGTCTATAATGTAAATCTGGGGATTGGCTGGGCCAGCAGCGGGGTTGAGTACGCACAGGCCTACCGATCTAAAGTGTTTTCCCGCATGCAGATTCCGACAAAGTTTATTTTTTCCGATTTGATTTTAGCTGATAATATTGCTGAGTTGACGCGCAATCTGGGTTTTCATGATCAAGACGTAATCTGGCTCTATAATTTTTTTACCGATATCAAGATCGCGCCCACGACCTATCCGCTAAACGAGTTTAAGCGCGCACAGCATTTTGCGGAGCGCAATGTTGAAGCTACCGTACAGAATTTCGCGGATGGCAAGCAGGTAGTCCACTACTGGCTGCCCGACGAAAACCTAAGAATCAATGTCCGTATCTATGATCTGGCAACGCAGGCCATTGACTACGCCGAATACGTGGTTGACTCCCAGATGGTACGGCGAGAATTTTATTCATACATAAGATACGTAACTGAATACCTCAGCGCCGGCAATCATGTCTATGCTCGCGACTTTTATAATGAGGATGGCTCGATTGCCTATCATCAATATGTTAATGGCACCAACGAGGTCTTTGAGCTGAAAGACCAGATCTTTTATTCTAAAACGGCTCTGTATGCTGAAATGATTCGCCGTTTAAAGCTTACTGCTCAGGATCTGGTTATCTTGGATCGTGAAGACGGGCGCGGACTGGTCAGCGGTCAGTTGTGGTATCAGATGCATTCGCCGGCAAAACTTGGCGTTGTAGTGCATGCCGAGCATTATGATGAGCATTATACCAACCAGACGAATATTTTATGGAACAACTATTACGAGTACCAGTTTACGCATGCCGATCAGACCGACTGTTTTATCGTCTCAACGCCAGCGCAAAAACGCGTCCTGGCTGCTCAGATGAAAAAGTATCAGCATCAAGTACCGCAAATTGCCGCGATTCCGGTGGGCAGTCTGACGAAACTGATGCCGATGCCATACGAGAAACGGCGCCGGCATTCGTTGATCACGGCTTCGCGCCTGGCCAGCGAAAAACATGTTGATTGGCTGATCAAGGCTGTCGTGCAGGCTAAACGAGCAATTCAAGACGTTTCTTTGGATATTTATGGTCAAGGCGCACAGAACACCAGTCTGCAGCGCTTGATTGATGAGCTGCAGGCCAATGAATACGTTCACTTAAAAGGACAACAGAATCTAACCGCGATCTATCAGCACTATGCTGGTTATATTGCGGCTTCAACCAGCGAGGGATTTGGCTTGAGCTTGATGGAAGCCGTGGGATCGGGTCTGCCGATGATTGGCTTTGACGTTCCATATGGCAATCAGACGTTTATTGATCCAGATCAAAACGGCTATCGGCTGCCATATCAAGCAGATTGGTCAGAGGAACGCAAGGTAAGGGAACTGGCGAACGCGATTGTCAGCCTCTTTAGCGATGATCAGCGGGCAGCTGGTTTTAGTCAGCACTCTTATGAACTGGCCCAACCATATCTGGATGAAAAGATCGCTCAAAAATGGCGCGTACTGGTAAACGAGGTGGCAAAATGATAAATCTGTTTGATAAATGGGATCAGGCCGCGCGCGATTTCAGACTGGCCCAGCTGATTGCGCAATTAAAGCTTCCCACGGTGGTAATTCATGATGATGGCTTTTTACCGCGCAAAGTTCAATCGCCGCTGCAGTACTATTGTCCGCGTTCAGACGAAGGTCAGCCGCTTTATTTTGATAAGATTCCGGTGCCTCGTTTTTGGCGAATCGTTGGCAGCAGCAGGGGCGCGCAGATTTATGATCTGAATCATAAACGCGCGGACGTTGTTTTTACCAAAAATGACAATACGCGGCAGGTCAAGCAGGTACGCTGGCTAAATGAGAGCGGTCAGCTGCAGTGGGTCGATGAGTATGATCGCTTTGGTCATTTGTTTGCCAAAACCAGCTGGGCAGATAATCGGGCCTGGCTGAAGCAATTTTTTGACGAGCAGGGCCAGGTAGTAATCGAATCGCACCTGGACAATGGCAGCCTGTTTTTGAATACTCGTCAGGAACGTCGTCATTTTAAGAGTCTGCCGGATTTTGTCAGCAGCTATCTGCAAAAGAGCGGCCTGAATCTGGACCGGATTTTTTATAATACGCTAAGCACCAGTTTTCTAACGACGCTAAAGCTGCCTAAATCGGGTCATGATACGTTGTTTTGGCATGAACCGGTGCAAAATAAACTACCGGGCAATCTTGACTACATCTATCAAAATGAAACGCGGACGCGGCATGTGATTGTTCAGGATTATCGCGTCTGGCAGAATCGGCAAAAGCTTTTTAAAACCAATCAGCATGTGGCGACCGACTATTTGGGCATCGTCTATCCGCATCCACGGGGAAACTCGCTGCGGCCCGCGATTCTGATCTTGACCAATTCAGACCAGATCATGCAGCTAGAAAACCTGGTAAAGATTTTGCCGCAGTTTGAGTTTCATATTGCAGCGATAACTGAGATGTCCGATCGCTTAATGGGGATGCAAAAGTACGAAAACGTCTATCTATATCCAGTCGTTAAGATGGATACGGCCCGCAATCTGATGAGAAAATGCGATATCTATCTGGATATCAACCAAGGCGATGAGATCTTGGATGCCGTGCGGGCGGCGTTTGAAAATAACATGCTGATTCTGGGATTTAATGAAACAATGCATGAGCCGCGCCTGATTGCGGATGAAAATCGCTATGCCGCGGCTGAATTTGATAAAATGGCTATTAAGATCGTCCAGGCAGTCTCGCAGGCCGATGAAATGCAGCGCTTGATCGACACGCAGCGCCAGCAAGCCGGTGATGAGCCGGTTGCCCGTTTTCAAGCTGGGATCGAGGCCCTGATCAACGATTGAAAAACCAATAAGGAAGTGACAGCATGCCGACTGACAGACGACCAAGCTTTCCCCGCGCTCTACTGATTTTTTCGGCGTTTTGTATTTTGATTCTGATGCCGCCAGAAGCCTCGCGCAATATTACCGAGCATCCCCGACTGACGATTCTTTGGGTGATTTTGTATCTAGGATTTTTTGGACTGATTATTGTCTGGGGACAAAGACTGTATCGTCGCTATGACCATTTTAATCATCGCTCGCAAAGTTTTTTTGCCCATGCCAAAACGATTCTTGGCGGCTATATGGCAATTGTAGCTGGTGAGATCGTTTTGGGTAATCTCAACCGGCTGATCTATCATCAAGTGCAGACAGCCAATAATCAAGCCATCATTGACACCATGAGCGGCAGCCCGATCGTCAGTGTCCTGGTCTGTTTTTCAGCCGTGTGCTTGACGCCGTTTGCCGAAGAACTGATTTTTCGCGGTCTGTTTATGAATCTGTTTTTTAACGCTCGCGATTTTTGGCTGCCGATTCTGCTGTCAGGGCTGGTTTTTACGCTGGTCCATGCCAGCAGCAACATTATCAGTTATCTGATCTATTTTTATATGGGCTGCGTACTGGCTTACGTTTACCGCTCTACGGGTAATCTGACCAATTCAATCGGGATTCATCTAATCAATAATCTGGTGTCCATCCTTTTAATTCTGCCAGCGGTGATCAAATAGCAGTTTGATTATAATCGGCAGATAAAATTATTTTCAGCGAATCCTTGCAACCGCTTACAGAATGTGGTATATTATAGGCGTGGAAGGATAAGAGATATATTCAGCGAAGCGCGTGATGCGGTTTCGACTGAAGCTGGTGGCTGAAGTCATCGAGTAGGCCTAGAAGCAGCGTAAGAGTGACCAGAAGCATCGGATTGTAATTGTGTGGTTACCAGCGTGCGCCAGTACTAAATAAAAATAATGCAGCTTTGCGGAAGATTGAATCAAAAATGTGTTTAAGTTAAGTATGAAAATTATATGCTTGGCGCAAAGTAGCAGATTCCTTCCCAAAGTGGCTCGTCTCAATTAAGAGGCGGGCCTTTTTGGTTGGAGTTAAATATCGGTTGTTTTAGCAAGTCACTGGGACCGATGCGCAGATCAGCCAACCGCAATTTCGGTGAAAAATGGTCGGCTGATTTTTGGTGGGGGATTGCTGAACCACCATGCGGCAAAGTGCTCAACGGGAAGCACTATTCATAAAAAGCTGAATAAAATATTTGAAAAAAAACTCATTACCTACTTTTAGCAAAAAAGCGATGCATAGTAGGTAAAAATCGGTCAACTTAATTTTCTTCACAAGATCCGCCAGCTGATTCGATAGGACCCATCATCATGTGAACCTTAGCAGTCAACGAAGCAGAGCGGCTGCGTTCAAGGCCTTGATTTTATTAAAATTATCCTGATGCAAAATATAGTTGGCTTTTTTGAAAACAGTTCTTGAAAATCATTATGAAAGCAAGTAAACTAGCCATTGCTGTGTTTTTTAGAATACCGAAGTCGGTGAAGGGGGTCAAATGACTAAATATCGCTTACAATCGCTGCTGTTTGTCTTTGTAGCATTTATGCTGGGCTGTAATGAATATATGATTGTGGGGGTCTTGCCCGATATTGCAAAAGAATTTCATGCCTCGCTTTCATCACTTGGCTATACCGTTACTCTGTTTGCACTGATCTATGCCATCTCGACACCAATCGTCACGACATTAGCGAGCCGCTTTAATCGCTATCATGTGCTCTTGGTCTTACTGCTGATCTTTTTTATCGGCAATACCTGGACGGCGCTGGCAACGGGATTCTGGTCATTGATGGGTTCGAGAGTGCTTACGGCGACGGTAGCAGGGGCTATTATCTCGTTAGTACTGGTCATGGCCAACTATATTGCACCGCGCGATAAACGGGCCAGCCTGGTCTCGTGGGTATTTGCTGGTTTTAGCATTGCTTCGATTATCGGGGTGCCGATTGGAACGACGATCAGCACGACTTTTTCGTGGCATGACAGTTTTTGGATGATTACCTGGCTGACGATTCTGACCTTTGTTATGCTGGCTTGGCTGGCCCCTCGCGATACGCCACAGGTTCGAGGCAGTCTGCGCTCACAGTTCAGTCTGTTTCGCGATTCGCGGGTTTTGATGGGAGTTGCGTTTATCGTTTTGGTATGTGCTGCTGACTATACTTTTTACACCTATGTACGACCGCTGTTTACCAATATGATGGACTTTGATAATACTTGGCTGAACTGGCTTTTATTTGGTATGGGGATCTTCTTTATGTTTGGCAACAAGTTTGGCGGCTACTTGGCTGATCATCGTGGCATCCAGTCATTACCTAAGATCTATGTTTTAATGACGCTTTGTCTGGCAGGGTTGGCACCAAGTTTTCAGTATCGCTGGCTGGGCGTGGCTCTGATTGCCATGCTTTGCGTGATGGTGGCCTGTTATGGATCGTCAACGCAGCTGATGTTTTTAGACATTGCCGAAAAAGACTATCCACAGTCGCTTGATCTGGCATCTTCTTTAAACTCGATCTTTGCCAATATCGGCATCTCGCTGGGATCGTTTACGGCTGCCGAAACGGTGCATTATCTGTCTTTAGGAAGCGTTGGCTACGTGGCTGCCGTCTATGGCTTGCTGACGGTACTGGTGATTACTGGTTTGAGTCGGCGCTATCGCAATGCGTATCCATATTGAAGTTGAATCTGAAGGCCGGCATGAGAAATCAGTCGGTTTTTTATTTTGCCGGAGTTTAGATTAAAACTATCACATTATTTTTTAATTTTATAATTGACATCTAATAAAGTGCATGGTAAATTTAGAACATCAAAACAGAGGAGGCAGAAAATGATGTTTGCTGAAAAGACCAGTCAATTGTCCAATATTATTATTATTCGCATTATTAGCTAGGTGATGCGGATCTTTTGACGTGTTCGCATCACCGCCCTCGATGATGCGAACGGTTCAGCAAATGGTTGTCTGCCAGCAGCTGACTGTTCATGAAACAGTCGGCTGCTTTTATTTAGGGGTGATTTTTATGGAAAGCGACATTAGCGACATTAAGAAGCCAAGCTGCAGAAATACGATCTTACAAATTAAAAACACAGGAGGATGGCTATGGAAAACGCAACAGAACGAATGACAGTGAATAACGAAAAACTGGAACGCGACCCGGTTAAAACGGTAATTTTGGCATCTATGATGGGGACAGCTATTGAATTTTTTGACTTTTATGCATACGGGACGGCTTCGGCAGCCTATTTTCCTAAGGTATTCTTTCCCCAGATGACGCCATTATTAGCCACGCTGCTGAGTCTCTTGACGTTTGGGGTTGCCTTTGTCGCGCGTCCGGTTGGCTCATTTGTCTTTGGTCATTTTGGTGATCGGCTGGGTCGTAAAAAGACGCTGGTCGTATCGCTTTTGGTAATGGGGGTTGCCACGGTGGCGATCGGCTTTATTCCCGGCTATCAAAGCATCGGGGTTGGCGGCGCGTTGCTGCTTTGCCTTTGCCGCTTTGTTCAAGGAATCGGCCTGGGCGGCGAATGGTCCGGTGCCGTTTTGGTTGCTACGGAAAACGCGCCGGCTGACAAACGGGCACTTTATGGAGCTTTCCCTGAAGTCGGAGCACCAATCGGTTTCTTTATCTGCAATGGTTTGTTCTATGTCTTGGAAAAAATGCTGACCCCAGCCCAGATGATGAGCTTTGGCTGGCGGGTACCTTTCTGGGCCTCGTCCGTCTTGGTCGTAATCGGTCTTTACGTTCGGCATCGTCTGCAGGAAACGCCATTGTTTAAGCTGGCCCAGGAACGCGACAACACGACGCGTTCGCCTTTAAAAGTAGTCTTTAAGGAAAACTGGCGTGAGATCTTAAAAGGGACCTTCTTGATGGGTGCCACCTACGCAATGTTCTTTACGCTGACGACCTGGTCACTTTCATTTGCCACGACGGCACTGGGCTTTAGTCATTCTGAGTTCTTACTGCTGTTGATGGCAGCTATCGTTGAATTTGCCGTATTGATCATGACAACCTCGGTTCTGGCGGACAAGGTTGGACGCAAGAAAGTTTTGATGACGGCTTCGGTCGCATTGGTCGTCTTCTCATTGGTCTTCCCATACTTTTTGGAAGGTCAGCACAACATGGTCGGCATGCTGCTGTTCTTAGGCTTGGGCTTTGTAGTAATGGGCACGCTGTATGGCCCGGTTGGCGCGGTTTTGCCAGAGCTTTTCCCAACTAAGGTTCGCTATTCCGGTGCCGGCATCACCTACAATCTGGCCGCTGTGGTTGGGGCAGCCGTAGCACCAACGATCACGACTTGGCTAATTGCTGCGTTTGGCCTGCACTATGCTGGGATGTACATGTTTGTCTTGGCAGTAGTTTCGGTAGTTGCCTGGGTATTAACGCCAGAAACCAAGAATGTCGATTACACGAAATAATGCTTTAATGAAGTCTGCAATGAAAAATGCATCGTCGAAAATGACGGTGCATTTTTATGTTAAGCTAAAAGAATCAAATCTAGTTAAGGAAGAATTTTATGAACAACTGGCAGACATTTTATTCGGCAAGCGAGCAGGCCATTATTTTAGCAAAGCATCAGCGCGGGATCGGTTTCCCGGCAGAACTGTACCAACGGGCGCTCAAGGCTGGTAAATCAATTCCTCACTATCAGCGCATCGTAGCTTGTCAACAGGCACAGCTGCCGCTTTTAACTGAAGATATTCAGAATCTGACGGCTGTGATCAATCACCAGCCGCTTTCAAATCCAGTTTCTGGTTCAGCTAAGCAGCATCAGCGCGCCAAGTCGAAAAAGCAGCAGCCCATGACTACAAGACCACATGAAAAAAATTGGTCAAAAATGCGCACCAAGTCTAAAAAACAGCGGCCAGTGAATGCCAATATAGATACAAAAACCAGCGCTAAAAAACAGCTGCAGACTATGCTGAAGCGTTACGATGGTCTGGTGGCCAGCGCAGAAGAAATCGGCGTAATGCAGTTTGAAAAACACCGCCGCTACCGCAATCGCGCCTTTGAGGTACTTAATGATCCGGATGCAACACCAGCATCCATGCATCGTCAGGCAAACTATCTGGAAGGACAGATTCAGCGCTTGAAAGAACGCATGCAGCAGCGAATGTTTTAGCTCTAGTTATCTATTAAAAATGAAAGGCATGCTACCGATTTCAAATCGGGGCATGCCTTTTAGTCAGCTAAAATATGCTAATAAATGAGTTAACGTGCCGCATTCATAAAGAAGATAGCCGCCAAGGCCAAGATAGACCAGTGCGCTGAGTTGATTGCCATGTTTTTCTAAAATGTCAGCTACTACTGGAAGATGAACCAAACTCATCGCAAAGCAAAATACAATAATCAGCATTAAAGCAAAGATCAGTAGGGTAACGTAGATTTCTTCAAGAGTTGTCATGGCAGCAAATAGTGGTGTATAGATACCAAGATTATCGGCACTGCATGACGTAACCGTAAGCAGAGCCACGTAACTGCTTAGTTTGAAGCCAGTTAAGCCAGCTTGAATGTTTTGATCGTCGTCCTCATTGGAAAAAAGCAGTCGGCAGCCAAAATACAGCGGAATGATGCCTAAAAGGCCCAACATCCATTCTGCAGGTACGGTATGCAGAATTAGTCCTAAAATCAAAGAACAGCTTACCAAAATGATAATTCCAATCACATTGCCAATCAGGATATAGCGGTATTTTTTAGGCGCCTTGCTTTGCGCAAAAAAAGCCATTAAGAAGCCAAGATAGTCCAGGTTAGTCGAAAGATAGGCAGTTACAGCCGAAATAATCGTGTTAAGCATGAAAAACTTCCTTGTAGATTAATAAATGAGTTGTTTTAGCCAGTTTTGATAGTCACGGTTGGTTGGCCAATGCTGACAATGATAAACGAGTCGATAATTGTAGTCAATGACGCTTGTCGAGAACTAAGTCGATTGACTGAGGGGTGGGCGAGCCTGGCTGATTGGTGTTGCTAGGGCACGGTTGATGGGATTTGGCATGAGCAAGACCATGCATGGAAGCGTCAGTACAGAGGAGATGGTCATTGGGCTGGCTTGCGGCTGTATCGACCTGCTGATCTGCGTGCTGGATTATCCAGTCTATCTTTACGTCAGCAAGAAGCAGTAAATTTAGCCAATGATTTTGGTACATGGGGATGTTATCCAGAAGGCTGATTAGCGATTCAACATGAGAACTGAACTCTATGTTGATGAAGAACAAGGCGGCGAAAAGTTTACGACTTTATAAGTTAAGGTTAAAAATGTGATTGAGTTAGGCGAAAATTGCTGCTTGAACAATGACTGGATTGGCGTTAAAGTATAAAGAATCTCTTACAAAAAGGAAGTCGAAAGCATGCTTCACAACTTTACTATCGATCATCAATTAAATCACCGCACGATTCGTAAATTCAAAGATCAGCCGCTTACAGAGGAACAGTTGACAACGCTGTTTGAAGTTGCACGGCAGACCTCCAGCAGCGAGTTTCTACAGCAGATGACGATCATTCGCGTAACCGATCCGCAAAAACGGGCCGCGATTCGTGCCGTCAGTACCCAGCCATATGTTGGGGCGGAAGGCGAATTGCTGATGTTTATCACTGATCTGCATCGTAATGAGCTGATCCGGCACCATCAAGGAAATCTTGACGATCGTCGCATTGAAAAAACCGAGATGTTTCTGCAGGCCTATGAAGATACCGTCCTAGCCGTGCAAAACGTTTTGAATGCCGCGGAAAGCATGGGGTTGGGCGGTGTGATTCTGGGGTCGATTCAAAATGAGCCTGCTAAGATCATCAAGACGCTGCATCTGCCTAAGCATACTTTTCCAACCTTGGGGCTGCAGCTGGGCGTACCGGATCAAAAACCGCAGCTGAAACCTCGATTGCCATTGGACAAGATCGTTTTTGAAAATGAGTATCAAGATATTGATCCGGCCAGCTTAAAAGACTATGACCAAATCGTAAATACCTATTATGATCTGCGGGATGCCAATCGACGCATCGACACGTTTACTGATCAGGTCAACGGTCCCAAGCTCAATGGCACGCCTCAGGTTCGCGATCAGATTGCTCAAGTCCTCCACGATCAAAAACTGTGCCTGGACTTATAAAATATCCTGGCTTCGTTGAAAATGACTGATTAATTCGTTATGATCAAACTATAAGGTGGTGGTCAGATGCCTGAATGGTTTGAAAAGACAATGCGGATTATCGTTTTAGGAATCTTTGTTTTTGGCATTATCTGGTTTGGCTATCTGATTTTACTGAAGGTCAGTGGTCAATGACCAGCACGCTTAAAAAGCGACCGGCAGCAGTGCTGATCGCTTTTTTGACGACTATATAATAAAAAAACAGCCGTATATCAACGACTGTTTAAGCAATGCCCCAGACAGGATTCGAA